>NZ_JBSHGZ010000001.1:261135-642387 GCF_053618075.1 Embleya sp. NPDC055664 | reverse complement strand
CGTCCGGGCTCGCCGTGCTCCCCCCCCCACCACCGGGCCCGTGCGCTGCGGCGCCGGCGGGGGGTGCGGTTGGGTTCCGCCGGGTCCACCCCCCCCCCCCCCCCGCCGGGCGCCGGTCCGGGCTGCGTTCGGCGTTGGGCGCTTGGGAGTTGGTCGCGGTCTCCACGCCGTCGTTCTGGCTGGGCATCGTGTTGCTCACCGTGTTCTCGTTCCGGCTCCAGTGGTTCCCGGTGGCCGGCACCGAGGGTGTACAGACCCTGGTGCTGCCGGCCGTGACGCTCGCGCTGCCGATCGCGGGGGTGCTGGCCCAGGTGTTGCGCGAGGGCCTGGAGACGGCATTGGCCGAGCCGTTCGTGGTCACCGCACGAGCGCGCGGGCTGAGCCGGATCGCGGTGCGTGTGCGGCACGCGTTCCGGCACGCGGCGATTCCGCTGCTGACCCTGTCGGGCTGGCTCACCGGCACGCTGCTCGGCGGCACCGTACTGGTCGAGAAGGTCTTCGCCCGACCCGGGATCGGCGCGCTGACCCTGCAATCGGTGAACACCAAGGACATGCCGGTGGTGATGGGCGTCGTCCTGCTCGCGGCCCTGGTGTTCGTGGTGATTTCGCAGGTCACCGATCTGCTCTACCTCGTCATCGATCCACGGCTGCGAAAGGGGTGACCCGATGGCCCAGGCAACGATCGAGAGTGTCCGGCCGGTACGGATCCGGCGACGCGGCCGGGTCGGCCCCGGCGTGGCGTGCGCACTCGCCGTCCTCGTGTTGTTCGCGCTGATCGGCCTCGCCCCGGGGTGGTTCACCGACACCTCGCCGATCGAGACCGATCCGCTCGCCGCGCTCCAGGGGCCCGGCGCCGAGCACTGGTTCGGCACCGACCAGCTCGGCCGGGACGTATTCGCGCGGGTGCTGCACGGCGCCCGCCCCTCGCTGCTGCTCGGCCTGGGCGCCACCGTGTTCGCGCTGATCGGCGGCACGCTGTGGGGACTGGCCTCGGCCCTGGGCGGGCGGGTCGCCGATCAGGTGGGCATGCGACTGGCCGACATCATGCTCTCGCTGCCCGAGTTGTTGCTCGCGCTGTTCGTGGTCACCCTGCTCGGGCGCGGCACGGTCGATGTGATGATCGCGGTGGCGGTGGCGGCCATGCCCGGCTATGCGCGGCTGGTTCGTGCGGAGGCGCTGGTGGTGCGCCGATCGGGCTATGTGGAGGCGGCGGCCGGCCTCGGCCTGCGTCGCGGGGTGCTGATCGTGCGGCACGTGTTGCCGAACGCGATCGGGCCGCTCCTGGTGCTCGGCACGGTCGGCTTCGGCACCTCGCTGATCTACGCGTCCGGGCTGAGTTTCCTGGGCCTGGGCGCCCAACCGCCGTCCCCCGAGTGGGGCGCGATGCTCTCCGAGGGGCGCGGCTTCCTGGAGACCGCGTGGTGGATCGGGGTGTTCCCCGGCGCCGCGGTGACCTGCGCGGTGATCGCGGTGAACGTGGCCGGCCGACACGCCCGCACCCGCTTCGCCGGAGGGACTGCCCGATGAGCACCGATCTCGCCCCCGCCTCGAACTCGCACTCGACCCCGGCCACGCCCCTCCTGGTCGTGGACGGCCTCGACGTCGCCTTCCCCGGCCGCGAACCGGTCGTGCGGGGCGTGTCGTTCACCCTCGACCGGGGCGAATGCCTGGCCGTGGTCGGCGAATCCGGCTCCGGGAAGAGTGTCACCGCCCGCACCCTGGTCGGACTCACCGGCGGCGGCGCCCGGGTGACGGCCCGTCGGCTGGCCTTCGACGGTACCGACCTGACCGCGCTGTCCGAGAAGCGGTGGCGCGCACTGCGCGGGCGGCGGATCGGCCTGGTGCTCCAGGACGCGCTGGTCTCGCTCGATCCGCTGCGCACGGTCGGTGCCGAGGTCGCCGAGGCGCTGCGGACGCATGCGGTGTTGCCGCGCGGGCAGGTCGGTACCCGGGTGCTCGAACTGCTCACCGACGTCGGCATCCCGGATCCGGCCCGGCGGGCCCGGCAGTATCCGCACCAGCTCTCCGGCGGACTGCGCCAACGTGCGCTGATCGCCTCGGCGCTGGCCGCCGGGCCGGAATTGCTGCTCGCCGACGAGCCGACCACCGCGCTCGACGTGACCGTGCAGGCCCAGGTCCTCGCGCTGCTCGGCCGGCTCCGGGACGAGGGCACCTCGGTGCTGATGATCAGCCACGACCTGGCGGCAGTCGCCCGGCTGGCCGACCGGGTCGCGGTGATGTACGCGGGTCGCATCGTCGAACACGGGCCCACCGAGCAGGTCCTGGCCGAGCCGGAGCACTCGTACACGCGGGCGTTGCTCGCGGCGGTGCCGACCGATCGAGCCAAGGGCACCCGGCTGTCCGCGCCGGTGGGCCCCACTCGGGCGGCGACCCCACCCCCGCCCCCGGTCGGCGATGTCCTGCTCGACGTGTCCGGCATCGGCAAGAGTTTCCGCGGCCCGGACGGGACCCGGCAGCACGCGGTCCGCGACGTGTCGTTCACGGTACGTGCCGGCGAAACCCTCGGGGTGGTCGGCGAGTCCGGATCCGGCAAGACCACGGCCGCGCGGATCGTACTGGGCTGGGAGCGCCCCGACACAGGGGCCGTGCGTTTCCGGGACGCCCCGTGGAGCACGCTGCCGGAGTCCGCCCGACGGGCCTCGCGCGGCCGGATCCAGGCCGTGCAGCAGGATCCGCTCGGCTCGTTCGATCCCCGGTACTCGGTGGCCCGCATCCTCGGCGAAGCGGTCGCCGCCGCCGGGCTGCCGGGCGGCCGGCTGCGTCCCACCCGCGCAGCGCACCGGGCCCGGGTGGCCGAACTGCTCGATCTGGTGGGCCTGTCCACGGACCTGCTCGCACGTCGGCCGCGCGACATGTCCGGCGGGCAACGGCAACGGGTGGCGATCGCCCGCGCGTTGGCGCCCTCACCCGAGTTGATCGTCTGCGACGAGCCGGTCTCCGCGCTGGATGTGTCCATCCAGGCGCAGATTCTCGACCTGCTCGCCGACCTGCGGGCCGAACTGGGCCTGGCGCTGCTGTTCATCTCGCACGACCTGGGCGTGATCCGGCACGTCAGCGATCGCATCCTGGTGATGAAGGACGGCCGGGTGGTGGAGAGCGGGGACGCCGAACGGGTGTTCACCCGGCCCGAGGCGCCCTACACCCGGGAGTTGCTGGCGGCGATACCGCGTGCGCCGGGACCCGTCGACGGCGCGGCACGAGACGCCGCGCCGGAACCGGCGGAGCGCACGGCCGGGCGGGTGCTCAGCGGCGGGGCGGTGCCGTGACCGGGCCGGACGCGCGGGTGCCCGCCCCGACGACGGACGCGGGCGGGTCGGCCGATTCCACGCGCGGGATGAACGCGCGCAGGAACGTGGTCACCCCGGCGGTCACCGCGCGATGCAGGGCCACGTCGTCCACGGGCCGGGTGCCGAGCGCGGTGAGCGTGGGCAGGTCGCCGGAGATCAGCGCGAGGAACTGGTTCGCGGCGGTGACCGGGTCGTCGATGTCCAGGTGTCCGCCGTGCGCGAGCCGGGCCAGCCGGCCCGCCAGGGCGTCGACGATCCGGACCGTGCCGCCCTCGCGGATCGTGTCGTACAGGTCCGGGAAGCGGGCCGCCTCGGCGTACACCAGGCGCTGCAACGCCCAGCCCTTCTCGCCCGCCTGGCACTGCACCACGCGGTGCGCGATCGCGGTCAGGCGCGGATGCAGTTCCTCGGCGTCGGTCGGGAACGCCTCCAGGGCGGCCAGGATCCGGCCGCTGGATTCGATCGCGGCCTCGACCACGACGGTGCGGAAGAGGTTCTCCTTGCCGCCGAGGTGGTTGTAGATGGTCGGCTTGGACACGCCCGCCTCGGCGGCGATCGCGTCGATCCCGGCGAGTGTGTAGCCCTCGCGCGTGAACACCGCCTCGGCGGCGGCCAGGATCGCCCGCCGCTTGTCGATCCGGCCGCGGGTGGCGGCGGGCGCGGGGGCGGCCGGCGGCGGGGTCGTCGACCGTTTCGTTTCCTCGACCATGTTGCGACGTTACCAGACGTGCTGTTAATTTTTACTCGCGAGTTTAGTTAACTGATCTCATCGGTAACTTGGAGGCGTACATGCCCGCCGCACCCCCCGATCCCGAGACCAAGATCGACGGACCACTCCTGCGCCTGATGCTGGTGATGCTGCTCGGCGGCGTGATGGGCATCCTCGACACCACGATCGTCAACGTCGGCATCGACACCCTCGGCGCCCACTTCGACGCTCCGCTGGAAACCATCGAATGGGTGGCCACCGGCTACCTGTTGGCCCTCGCCGCGACCGTGCCGCTGGCCGGCTGGGCGGCCGGGCGCTTCGGCGGCAAGACCGTCTGGCTGACCGGCCTGATCGTCTTCCTCGCCGGCTCCGCGCTGTCCGCGGTCGCCTGGAACGCGGGCAGCCTGATCGCCTTCCGGGTGATCCAGGGCGTCGGTGTCGGCGCCCTGGAGCCGACCCTGCTGACCATGCTGGCCGTCGCCGCCGGACCCAAGCGGGCCGGGAAGATGATCGGCATCGTCGGCGCGGTGGTCACCCTCGGTCCGATCCTGGGCCCGGTGCTCGGCGGTGTTCTGCTCGAACACGTCGACTGGCGCTGGATGTTCATCATCAACCTGCCGATCGGCCTGGTCGCGCTGGCACTGGCGTACCGGCAGATCCCCGCCGACCCGCCGCGCGAGGGCGACCCGCCGCCGCTGGACGCCCGGGGCATCGCGCTGCTGTGCCCGGGATTCGCGCTGGTCGTCTACGGCCTCTCCCAGGCCGCGGGCGACAGCGGCTTCGGGGCACCGCGCGTGCTCGCGGCGCTGATCGCGGGCGTCGCGCTGATCGCCGGCTACGTCCTGCACGCGCTGCGCGCCGAGCACCCGCTGATCGACGTACGGCTGTTCCGGATCCGCGGCTTCGCCGGCGGCATCGGCGCGGTGTTCCTGACCGGCATCCTGCTCTTCTCGCTGCTGTTCCTGATCCCGCTCTACTACCAACTCGCCCGGGACCGGGGCGTGATGGCGGCCGGTCTGCTGCTGGTGCCGCAGGGGGTCGGGGTGTGGATCGGCATGCCGATCGCCGGGCAGCTGTTCGACAAGGTCGGTGCCCGGGCACTGATCCCGTTCGGCGGGGTGTTGGCCGCGCTGGGCATCCTGGGCTTCAGTACGGCCGACGGCGGCACCAACACCGCGCTGCTTGTGGGCTATTCGGTGGTGACGGGAGCGGGGCTCGGCTTCGTCGGGGCGCCGGCGATGTCGTCGGTGTTCGGCTCGGTGGCGCCCGAGTCGGTGCCCAGCGCCACGGCGGCGGTGTACCTGAGCAACCAGATCGGCGGCACGCTCGGTATCGCGATCGCCGCACTGGTCCTGCAGAACCGCTCCGAGGCGCACACGGTCGTCCCGGCCTTCCAGGGCACGTTCGGCTATCTGATCGCGATCGCCCTGGTGGTCGGCGCGGTCGGTCTGGTGCTGCGCCGCGGTCCGGCGGCGGACACGGCCGGCGCCGCGCCCGCACCCGCGCTCGCCGAAGCGGCGGAGGAAGGCGACGCGGCCCTGCCCGAACCCGCGCGCCAGGAAGCCTGATCGGCACCGGCCCGGTTCGCGTCACCACGATTCGGCGACGCGAACCGGGCTCATGGGCGATGGCGCCCATGATCGGTCCGGCGTGGCGCTTGAGGTTGTCCGGGACCGCGATGCGTCTGCCGGTGAGCACGGTCGGCGCGGGGCGGTTGCCTTGGGTGCACTCCCTGGATGGAGGCGGCCGTTCGGGTGGCGCGGGCGGTGATCGTGCAGGCGGTCGGCGCGGCGCCGGGGGTGACGCGGGTCACTCGCGTCGAGCCGAAAATCCTTGCGAACGGACCGTGAGCACGCGCCGTTCGGCGTGTCCCAAGAGCACGTGACCCGACGGGAGTCGGCGCGACGCGATGGTGCACACGGGGGACACGATGGGCGATGGCAGACAAGCGGAAGCAATTGTTCCGGTCGATCTGAGCAAGGATCGCCCGGCGGCGGCCGCTCCAACGGGCACCGACGCGGAGCCGGCCGATCGGCCGGTCGAGCGCTCCGGCGATCGGCCCGGCAACCGGTCCGGCAGCCCCGCATCGGCGGAGGAGCCGACCGGGCTGCTCTACCACCTGATCCGCTGGCCGATCCGCATCGTCGCGCTGATCGTGCTGTTGCCCGCCCGACTGGCGTGGGAACTGGTGAAGGTGGCCGGGCGCGCGGTCCGGGACTGGGTGCTGGTCCCGACGGGTCGGCTGGTCGCGGTGATCGGGCGCGGGTTGCGGTGGTTGTTGTGGGACCGGCTCTTGGTACCGATCGCGTATGCGCTCGCGGTTGTCGGCCGGGGGCTGCGTCGACTGGTCGAGAAGGTGCTGTGGCGCGGGCTGACGGCGGTTGCCCGGGTCGTGTGGCGCGGGCTTCGCTGGGCCGTGATGGGTCTGTGGCGCGGGGCGGCGGCGGTTGCCCGGGTGGTGTGGCGCGGGCTTGGCTGGGCCGTGATCGGGCTGTGGCGTGGGCTGCGGCTGCTCGGGCGATACGGGATCGTGCTGCCGCTGCGGTGGCTTCGGGATGCGGTGTTGCGGCCCCTGGCCGCCGGGCTGGTCACGGCCGGTCGGTGGGCCGGCCATGCGCTCGGGCGCACGCTGTACTACCTGGTGCTGGTGCCCGGGCGGTGGTCGTGGCGCGTGGCTCGGGGGCTCGCACGGGGCTTCGGGCGGTGGCTGTACTACGTCCTGGTCGTACCGGCGAAGGCGCTCTGGCGTGGCCTCGTCGCCTGCGGTCGGGTCGCGCTGCGCGGGGCGGGCGCCCTGCTTCGGGGTCTGGCGCTGGTGGGGCGCGGTGTCCTCGTCGTGCTTCGGTGGCTGGTACTGATCCCCGCCCGGTGGGTGTGGCGCGGCGCGGTGGTGGTGACCCGGGCCGTCGGACAGGGCCTGTACCACGGCCTGTTCGTCCCGGCGCGATGGCTCGCTCGCGGCTTCCTGCGCGGACTGCGCGCGACCGGACGCGGAATCCGCGTCGGGTTCGTCGTGCTGGTGGCGCGGCCGGCGGCCTGGGTCTGGCGCCGGGGCATCCGCCTCGGCCGCGCGACCGGACGGGGCCTGTACGTCCTCACCGTGCTCCCCGCCCGATGGGCCGGCCGCAAGGTCGTCCTCCTCGTCCGCCTGCTCGGCCGGGGCCTGTACGTCCTCACGGTGCTCCCCGCGCGATGGGCCGGCCGCAAGGTCGTGCTCGTGGTCCGGTTCCTCGGCCGGGGGCTGCGGTTCGTGATCGTGCGGCCCGCGCTGTGGGGCGGGCGGCGGGCCCGGTCGGGTGCGCGGATGGCCGGTCGCGGGCTGCGGGCGACGGTGGTGCGGCCTTCGGCATGGGTCGGTCGGACGATTGTGGCGCCCGCCGGTCGGGCGGCCCGGCGCGCCTGGGGACACACCGTCGTCCCGGTCCGGGCGGTGTTCCGCACCGTCTGGGAGCAGACCCGCCTGGCCGGCCGCGACGTACGCCGCGCGCTGGGCTTCCGCGGACGCGGCTCCTCCGACGGCAGGTAGCTCGATACCGCCATTTCGCCCCGTACCATCCCGAGAGGTCCCCCAATCATGGGGTGTCCATTGCCGACTGCGGCTTCTGGAATGGGACCAAATCTCGTTGAATGTCGTCGTGGATACGAATGTGGCGTCGATTCGGCGTGTGACGACGGTGGCCGATGTGCTCGCGGCCGGGGACCTGTTCGACGAACCGGTACGCCCGGACTGGGCGGCCCGCTTCCTGGGTGAGGCGGGCCATCACATTTTGCTCGCCTACGTGGCCGCCACCCCGGTCGGGATGGTCACCGGCGTCGAGACGACCCATCCCGACAAGGGCACCGAGATGTTCCTGTACGAGCTGGCCGTGGCCGAAAGCCACCAGCGCCTCGGCATCGGCCGTGCCCTCACCGAGGCCCTGGCCGAACTGGCCCGCAAACGCGGCTGCTACGGCATGTGGGTCCTCACCGAACGCGCCAACGAGGCCGCCATGGCCACCTACCGCTCCACGGCCCCCGCCACCGAATCCGACCACACCATGTTCGGCTGGACCTTCGACACCTGACCCCACCCGGCCCGGGTGATCCGTGTCGGACCGGCCGATTCGGGCACACGTATCCGCGAGCCCGGTCGGCGAGCTCCGGTCCCGGACGTGCCGACCATTCGCCCCCGAGGCTCGTTCGACCACCCGGTCGAACGCCTCGTGCCGCCCCCAGGAAGCAGGTGCGTGCCATGGCAGAGGTCGTGCGTGAGGTCGAGCGGAAGTATGTGGCGCCGGACGGGGTGGGCGTGCCGGACTTCGTCGGGGTGGCGGACGGGGTGCGGGTCGAGGTCGGCGACACCGTCGAGTTGGACGCGATGTACTTCGACACGCCCGGCCTGGCGCTGGCCGCGCGCGGCATCACGCTGCGGCGGCGAACCGGGGGCGGGGATGCCGGATGGCATCTGAAGTTGCCGGCCGGCGTGGACGCGCGCGACGAGGTACGCGCGCCGCTGGGTGCGTCCGAGCGGGTGGTGCCGGACGAACTCGCGGTGCGGATCCGGGCGTACACGCGCGGCGCGGAGCAGGTGCCGGTGGTGCGCCTGCGGACCGTGCGCAAGCTGCGGATCGCTCGCGCGGACGGACCCACGCCGGCCGAGATCGCGCACGACACGGTGACCGCGGACGTCTTCCTCGGGTCGAAGGTGACCACCACCTCCTGGTCCGAGCTGGAAGTCGAACTGGTGGACGGCGACGCGGCGTTGGCGGACGCGCTGGAGCGACGGTTGATCAAGGAGGGCTGGCGGCGCTCCGAGTCCGCGTCCAAGCTCGGGCACGCGCTGGCCGAGGCGGGAGCGCGGCCGAAGCGACGGATCGCCAAGCCGCGGGCGGGCAGCGCCGGGGCGGTGGCGCTCGACTACATCCGGGAGCAGGTCGACACCCTGTTCGCGTACGACCCCCGGGTCCGGCTCGACGAGCCCGATTCGGTGCACAAGATGCGCGTCGCCACGCGGCGGCTGCGCAGTGCATTCCGGGTGTTCTCGCGGGTGCTCGACGAGCGGGTGACCGGGATTTTGGGCGCTGAACTGAAGTGGCTGGCGGCGGAGCTGGGTCGGGCGCGGGACCAGGAGGTATTGGCCGCGCGACTGCGCGAGCGGGTCGCCGCGCTGCCGGCCGAGGCGGTGCTCGGGCCGGTGGAGGCCCGCCTGACCGCCTGGGACGCACGGCGGCGCAACGACGCGCGGGCGCGGATCCTGGCCGATCTCGACGGCCCCCGCTACTTCGCGCTGCTGGACGCGCTGGACGCCCTGGTCGCGCGGCCCCCGTTCACCGTCAAGGCGAATCGACCCGCCCAACGGCCGGCCGCGGCGGCCCTGCGCCGGGCCGACCGCCGCACGTTCCGGCGCGCCCGCGTCGCACTGCGCACCCCCGCCGGCCGGGCCCGGGACACCGCCCTGCACGAGGTACGCAAGGCCGCCAAGCGGGTCCGCTACGCCGGCGAGGCCACCGGCCCGGCCCTGGGCAAGCCGGCCAAGCGGCTCACCAAGCGGGCCAAGGCGATGCAGGGCCTGCTCGGCACGCACCAGGACAGCGTGCAGACGCGCAAGGCGCTGCGGCGCCTTGCGATCGCCGCACATGCCGCGGGCGAGAACGCCTTCACGTGGGGCCTGCTCTACGGCGAGGAGGCCGCGCTCGCCCGTCGGGTCGAGGCCGACTTCCCCACGCACTGGGCGGACTTCGCCCGTTCCCGGCTGCGCCGCGACCTATGACGGCGGCCCTCGGTCACGCCCTTCGGCCATGATCTCCGGCCGTGTTTTCCGGCCATGATCGCGGCCGGCACATCTCCGCTCGGGCACCACCCGGTCACGACTCGGGGGTTCCGCTTTCGGCGCGTCGGTCCAACCGCTACGGTCGGTCCGGCGCAAGTGGGGGCGGGCGCGTGACAGCGCGCACCGAAGGTGTGGGGATCCAGGGGTGGGCATGGACGACTGGCGTATCGACGTACCTACGAGCGGCAGTAAGCACCTGCCTCCGGATCCCGGGTACATCAAGGGACTCGCCAGTCAGGGTTATCGCTTCGAGGAGGCGGTGGCCGACCTCGTGGACAACTCGATCGACGCCGGCGCGTCCGAGGTCGTGGTGCATTTCCGGCGCACCGGCGACCTGTTGACCTCGCTGGTCGTGGTGGACAACGGACGCGGCATGACCGAGGCCGAGTTGGACACCGCGATGACCGTCGGCAAGCGGCGGGCGTACGACGACACATCGCTCGGCATGTTCGGGATGGGCCTGAAAGCCGCGTCCTTCAGCCACGCCGACAGCGTCACGGTGATCAGTCGGGCCAAGCGCGCCGGTACCGTCGGGCGGCGCTGGCGGACCGAGTCGGCGCAGGAGAGCTTCCAGTGCGACATCGTCGAGTTGGAGTTCGCCAAACGTTTCCTCGACCTGTACGACGAGTACGTGGTGTGGAACGGCACGGCGGTGCGGTGGGACGGCGTCCGCGACTTCCCGGCGCGCGGTGACGCCGGGCAGACCGACATCTACGTGACCAAGACGATGCGTTCGTTGGCCGACCACCTCGGGCTGCACCTGCACCGGTTCCTGGCCGACGGGCGGATCCGGATCACCATCGCGGTCTCCGGGACCGACGACGAGGTGCCGCCGATGACCTGGCAGGTCCAGGCCGTGGACCCGTTCGGCTACGCCGTGTCCGGACTGCCGGGCTATCCGCGCGTGTTCACCACCGAACTGGAGGGCGTCGGCCCGCTGACGCTGACCGCGCACGTCTGGACGCCGCGCTCGAACGCCGAGCAATTCCGCCTGCCCGGCGGGATCCTGGCCCGTCAGGGCCTGTACGCGTACCGCCACGACCGGCTCGTCCAGGCCGGCGGCTGGTACGGCCTGCGCCAGAGCGAGCAGCACCTGTCGCTGGCCCGGGTCGCGTTCGACCTGCCGGCCGACTCCGAGCATGCGTTCGGGCTGACCGTGAAGAAGGCCGAACTCCAGCCCGTACCGGGCTTCGTGGACGCGGTCGAGCGGGCCGTGGACGCCGACGGGCACACCTTCCTCGACTACCTCAAGGACGCCGAGGGCGCCTATCGGCAGGCCCGGACCACCACGCGCGAGCGCAAGGCGGTGCTGCCGCCCGGGAAGGGCTTCGCGCCGGAGCTGCGCACGGCGATCGAGGAGGAACTGCCGTTCGTTCCGGGCGAGGAGCCGATCGAGGTGCGCTGGGTACCGCTCGGCGGGGACGTGTTCTTCTCGATCGACCGGGACGAGCGCCGACTGCTGCTGAACAAACAGTTCCGCGCGGCGCTGCTCGGCGGCCGGCGCGGCGGGCTCAACGACGTGCCGGTGCTCAAGACGCTGCTGTACCTGCTGATGAACGAGGCGTTCACCGGCGAGCGCATCGGCCCCCGGGTCAAGGACAACCTCGACCTGTGGCAGTCGTTGCTGCTCACCGCGGTCAAGAGCGAGACGGCGAAGTACGGTTCGGAGGGCGGCGCGTGAGCGGCGCGGACGGGCGCAGCCGACACCTGGGCTGCGAGGCGCTGCGCGACCATCTCGACAACGGGGCGCCGATGTTGATCCCGGTCGAGGGCGACCCGCCGCTGTACTGGCACCTGGAGGCGGGCGGCCGGCGACCCGCCCTGCGCATCCCGGTCCCGGCCGGCACGAAGGCACCCCGCCTTGGCATGCAGGGCGTGCGGGCGGTGTGCGTCCTGGACGGCGGCGAGCAGTTCCTGCACGTGTACACCGAACAGACCGACCTGCTGCGCGAGTTCCACATCGTGTGCTGCGAGATCGCGGATCGGGTGCAACTGGAGGGGACCGCGCCGGTCGTTGCCGTCCACACCACAGTGATGGCTTGGCGCAAACTCCTGGCGCGCAGACGCCGTATGCCGTTGGAGGCCGAGGTCGGCCTGTTCGGGGAGTTGCTGACACTGATCGGGCTGGCCGCAGCCCGCGGCTGGCATGCTGCGGTGGACGCCTGGCAACACCCCGAGTGCGCGGACCACGACTTCACCGTCGGTCTCTACGACGTGGAGGTCAAGACGGTCGCGGGCGGGGCCCGGGTGCACACGATCCATGGCCTGGGCCAGCTCACCCCACATCGGAATCGGCCACTGTGGTTCGTCTCGCATGTGCTCGACGCAAGCGATTCGGGGCGCTCCGTGCTCGGACTTGTGGAGGGGATCCGATCGTCGGTCCGGATCGCGGCTCCCTCGGCGCTGGACGGCTTCGACACGCGGCTCCAGTCGTGGCTCGGGTCCGAGTACGAAGTCCCCCGCGAGCACCGTTGGTCGCCTCACGAAGCCCCATTGGCGATGCCGGTCGACGAGCACTTTCCGCGGTTGACCGGCAGTATCCTCGCGACTCTCCCACCGGCCACGGCCGCGCGTATTCTCGATGTGGACTACCGCATCGATGTCGCCGACGCGGGCTCTCCGGCCATGGCTGCACCGGACGGAATCGGCGTGGTGGTCGACTTGTTGCGGGTGCTGCCTCCCGATGTCGCGTCAGACTTGCACGACCCGAAGGACGACTCTCGGTGAACGACGACGACCTCGTACTGCTGGACCTGCACCGAGCCGCATTCGGTGGCATGTCCGGCCCGCCCAGGAACTTTGCCAAGGCACTCGCCTTCCAGGCGGGAGAGCATGCCGGGCCGCTGCCCGCCCTGGACGAATCGGCACTGCGCCGACGCCTGCACCACGCCCACCCCGACGACCCGTTGCTCTTCCTGTGGCGCGATCGATTGAGCCGCTGGGATTTCGCGGACGGCGACACGCCGCCCAACACCGCCAAGCGTCGCAACGCCACGTACGATGCGCTCGGCCTCGAATCGACCACCCGCGAACTCCTCGATCGGCGTTCGCCGTTTGCGCCCAGTGCCGGAGCGGTGGTGATCACGGACGAAGACTGGCAGCCGTGGTACACCCCGACGGTTGCCCGGCTCCGTAGTCACTACTGGGACGGATACCGCAGCTGTCTCGTGCGCAAGCAGTGGCAGCCCGATGCCATTTCGGCCCTCGACCGCAACACCACCAAGGTGGTCGAACGTCTGGCCGATCCCGCCTCCGAACAGCCTTACCAGTCCAAGGGCCTGGTGGTCGGCTATGTCCAGAGCGGCAAGACCGCAAATTTCACCGGGGTAGCCGCCAAGGCAATAGACGCGGGCTACCGCCTGGTCATCGTGCTCACCGGCACCATCGAAGCCCTGCGCGCCCAGACCCAGCGCCGCCTGGACATGGAACTCGTCGGTGTCGAGAACATCTACTACGGCCAGGATCCGGACTCCGGCACGCTCCCGTTCCGGGACTACGACTATCTCGATGACCGGGACCGGCTCGGTGGAAAGTTCCTCCGACACGGCGCGTTGCCGTCCCGACTGGGCGGGTTCGACATCGTTCGGCTGACCCGGCATCAGGACGACTACCAGGCGCTGCGCCAAGGGCTCAGTGCGCTGGAGTTCGAGAAGGCGGACCGGTTCACACCGCTCTACGCGCCCGAGAACCTGCATCGCAGTTCGGCCCGGTTGATGGTGGTCAAGAAGAACGCGTCGGTGTTGAAGAAGCTGGTCAAGGACCTGGCCCGGATCAAAACCGAGCGCGGCGAGATTCCCGCGCTGATCATCGACGACGAATCCGATCAGGCTTCGGTCAACACCTCCGACCCGAAGAAGTGGGCCCAGGATCAGGTCCAGCGCACGGCGATCAACGGGATCATCTCGGAACTGCTCCGCATGCTGCCGCGTGCTCAGTACGTCGGATACACCGCGACCCCGTTCGCAAACGTGTTCATCGATCCGGCCGACGCCGAGGACATCTTCCCCAAGGACTTCGTCATCTCGCTCGACCGCCCGGACGGTTACATGGGCGTCGCCGACTTCCACGACATCGACTCCACGGTCCCCTCGGCAGAGCGCACGGTGGCCACCTCGGCCGAACTCGCCCATGTGCGACCGGTGCAGTTGCGTCACGATGACGACGACGGCGACCTGTGCACAGCCATCGACATGTTCGTGCTCACCGGAGCCGTCAAGTTGTTCCGAGCCGAATCGATCAAAGGCGAGACGCCCTTCCGCCACCACACGATGCTCGTACACGAATCGGTCAAGACCGATGTCCATCGGGGTCAGGCCCAGCGGATCAACGAAATCTGGACGCGTGCTGCCTACCTGGGGGCGGGGGCGTACGAACGCCTGCACCGACTCTACGAGCAGGATCTCCGGCCGGTGAGCGAGGCCCATGCCGCAGGCGCAGCCATTCCGCGCTCGTTCGCGGAGGTCGCGCCGTATATCGGCCCGGCCGCCATGAAGATCCAGAATGCCAACGGCAGTCCCGTTATCGTGATCAACGGCGACAAGGAAATCGAGGAGCGCACTGCCGACTTCGACCGGGAGGATGTCTGGCGGATCCTCGTCGGCGGAGCAAAACTCTCCCGCGGCTTCACCATCGAAGGCTTGACCGTTTCGTACTACCGGCGCAAGACCCTGGCTGCCGACACCCTGATGCAAATGGGTCGATGGTTCGGTTTCCGGCCGAACTACCGGGACCTGGTCAGATTGTACATCGGACGCGAAGAGGGCGGTCGCAACGGCGACCTGTACGAGGCCTTCGAGGCCGTATGTCGGGATGAGGACGAATTCCGCGAACAGCTCCGGCTCTATGCCGAGTTGGTGGACGGTGTACCGCAGGTAACCCCGGCTCGGATTCCTCCACTGGTGACCCAACGGCTGCCTTGGCTCAAGCCCACGTCGCGCAACAAGATGTTCAACGCGGAACTCGTGGAGACACGATCGCCCGGGCGGATCGTGGAACCCATGGCCTACCCGACCAAGTCGGCAGACCTCCGGCACAACGCCGAACTCTTCGCCCCGGTGATCGCCGCGTTGCAGCCGGAGCGAATCGATCTCAGTTTCCCGCGGGCAAACCTGCCCGGGCTCCTGACCTTCCCGGCCTACCAGGGGCGCGTCACACACGACCGACTGCTGCCGATCCTCCAAGGTTTGCGCTGGTACGACCCGGAGCGCTTCGCGCCGGACCTCGCCTACCTCGGCAACCCCGAGGTGGTCGCAGGCATCGACGACTGGATCGTGCTGGTGCCGCAGCTAAACGACGCCGAGTTGGAACCGATCGAGTTGTACGGTTTCGGTCCGCTCGACGTGGTCATCCGACGTCGACGTCGACCCGGCTTCTTTTCCAGCGTCACCGCACCCCGGCATCGTTTTGCCGCTCACCGCATCGCCGGCGCATCACCCTCCATCGGCGACCCGGTCGCCGACGGTCTGGCCGCACCGCGGCGTGGCTGCCTGGTCCTGTACCCGACGATGACGGACGAGAGCAGCGACCTCGTAATGGCGTTCGCGCTCGTCCCCCCGGTCACCGCCGTCGGGCGCGATCGGCGCCTCGTGGCCTTTCGGGCCAAGGACTCCTCCCGGGGCGCCGCCGCGATCGTCGCGGCGCCGTCGGTGGTGTGACGCCGTCGGGGGGGGGGGGGGGGGGGACGGGGGTGGTGGCGCCCCCCCCCCCCCCCGGGGGGTGGGGGCCCCCGCGCCCCGACACCGTAGGGGCACCCAACGAGGGGAAAGGGGGGCCCCGCCGGTATGGGGGGGGGCGGGGGGGTGGTGTGCGGCGGGGGGGGGGGGGGGCTCCTTGGGGGTATGACGCCCCCCCCCCCGCCGAGCCGGTGGGTAGCCGTCCCCGGCTACCGATCCGTCAGTGCACCCAAAGGGCGTAGACGGTGCCGCCGTTGTTCAGACACAGGTACACCGGTCCGTGCGCCGGGACCGTGGCCTTGCCCGCCGCGTCACACGACTCGGCGTTCGGGTAGTAACCCCAGAGGTAGAAGCCGCTCGGATCCGCCATCGCGGGTTGCGCGGCAACCCCCACGCCCAACATTGCCGCGGCCAACGCGATACCCGCCATAGCCTTGCGCATGTGCTCGACTCCGTTCTCGACCCGAGGCCAACTCGGGTCGTTGGAAAGGTCGTTCGGGCTGAACATGTGGAACATGTGGTGCCGGCGCGCACGCGGAAAACGCTAGCCCGTGCCATCGGCGCGAGCAATAGGTCTATACCAATTGAATCGATCCATACATCGATCCACACGTTGCTCACACGTTCGGCCCGTGCCCGGCCGGAATGCGTCCCGGGCTCGGACGGTTGTAGCGACGAAGGACCATCACCACTGCCTGCCGGAGGAGAGCCCATGCCGACGTCCACACCCGGCCACGTCGTGACCACCGTGCACAGCACCCAGACGGTGACCGTCGAGATCGACGGCGAGGTGGTGGCCCGCTCCACCCGCCCCGTCGTGCTCTACGAGACGGGTCTGCCCGTCCGCTACTACCTGCCGCCGGACGACGTCGACCTGACCCGCTTCGAGCCCACCGACACGCACACCACGTGTCCGTTCAAGGGCGAGGCGTCCTACTGGACCTACCTGGGCGGCGCCGACTCCGCCCCGCGCCCGGACGTGGCCTGGGAATACCCGAAGCCCATCGAGTCGGTGCCCGACATCGCCGGTCACCTGTGCTTCTACGACACGGTCGCGCGCGTCACGGTAGAGGGCGAACCTCCGGCCCCGCCCGCCTGATCGCGGCGGCCGACACCGATCCACCGACCCGACCCGCCGACGCCCGGCCGACGGCCCGATCCGCGGCCGGGTCGGCGAGTGCGAAGAAGCGCGCCGCGTTGCCGCCGAGGATCAGCGCCCGCTCGTCGGGGCTCAGCTCCGGACAGTCCCGGACCACCCCGCCGGGGTCCGACTCACCCAGCGGGAACGGGAAGTCGGTGCCGAGCATCACCCGGTCCGCGCCCATCACCTCGACCAGCAACCGCAGCGCGCGCGGGTCGAACACGGCCGAGTCGACGTAGAACCTGCGCACGTACTCCGACGGCGGCCTGGGCGAGTCGGCCCGCACCAGATCCCGGTTGTGCCACGCGTTGTCGGCCCGCCCGAGCAGGAACGCGAAGCTGCCGCCGCCGTGGCAGAAGCACAACTTCAACGACGCGGGCAGCCGTTCGAACGCGCCCCGCAGGATCATCCCCAGGATGCTCAGCTGGGTCTCCGCGGGCATCCCGACCAGCCACGGCAACATGTGGTCGCGCATCCGGTCGCCGCCGAGCATGTCCCACGGGTGCACCAGGACCGGGATGCCCTCGTCCCCGCAGTGCGCCAGGAACTCGACGATGCCGTCGTCGCCGAGGTAGCGCTCGCCGACGTGGTTGCCGATGTGTACGCCGCGATGCCCGGCCGCGACCGCCCGCGACACCGTCTCCCGGGCCGCGCCGAGGTCCTGCAACGGCACCTGGCACAGCGGCAGCAGCCGCCGCGGGTCGGCCGCGCAGTAGTCGAGAATGCGGTCGTTGACCAGGTCGCACCACTCGACCGCGCGCGCCGTCTCGGCCGCGTAGCCGAACATCAGCGGGGTCGAGGAGATCGCCTGGACGTCCACGCCGAGCGTGTCCATCTCGACCAACCGGCTCTCCGCGTCCCACAGCGGCGCGCGCACCGGGCGGTACTCGTCCGGGCCGCTCATCATCATCCCGGTGCCGTCCCCGCGCACCCGCAACCACGGCTCGCCCGCGCCCGCCAGCACCCGGCTCTCGGCCCGCGAGATCCTGGGGAAGACGTGCGCGTGGACGTCGATGACGGTCACGAAACCTCCGTGGTCCACCGCCGGGCCCGGCCGACGGTCGCAGCGTAAGGGGAGCGGGCGGCGCGGTCGAGGCTCATTCGGCCACCCCGGGCCGGGACCCGATCCTCGGCCGCATCGCCTCGGGCCAGACCCGGCCCGGGTGAATCGCGCCGCAATGCGGGCAGGCGCGGTCGCCGGCGTAGAACGCCTCGAACAGCGGCGGCAGGTCGTCCACGATCGAGCGCACCTGTACCGGCGAGCGGTGCACCAGGTGGTGGCACTCGACGCAGTACCACTCGAAGGCGTCGACCTCACCCTCCGCGCGACTGGACTCGATCACCAGTCCGACGCTGCCGGGCTCCGGTCGTTGCGGCGAGTGGCGGACGTGCGGCGGCAGCAGGAAGACATCGCCCTCGTCGATCGGGATGTCGACCGGTGGCCTGCCCTCCTCCTCCATCACCCGCAACACCATGGACCCCCTGAGCTGGTAGAAGAACTCCTCCAGCGGGTCGTCGTGGAAGTCGGTGCGCTGGTTGGGGCCGCCGACCACGGTGACCACGAGGTCGGTCCCGGTCCAGATCTGGACGTTGCCGACCGGCGGCCGGAGCAGGTCCCGATGCTCGTCGATCCAGGCGGTGAAGTTGAACGGCAGGCCGTTGCTCGGCTTCGGCAGACTCATCTCGCCCTCTCAGGACTCGACGACGGAGGCAGCGGAGGAGACGGTTCGGATCGTGGCGGCGTCCCCGGACGTTCCCCGGACGGGACGGGCCGCGGGATGTGGGCGACGCAGGAGATCTCGATCAGCAGGTGCGGATGCGGGAGTTGGTGCACCGCGACGGTGGTGCGGGTGGGTCCGGTCTCGTCGAAGTACTCGGCGTAGACCTCGTTGTAGCCGCCGAAGTCGTTCATGCTCACGAGGTACGTGGTCACCGAGACCGCGTCGGCGAGCCCGCCCCCGGCGGCGGCGAGCAGATCGGCGATGTTCTCGATCACGGCCCGGGTCTGCGCGCGGATGTCGAGGTCGGTGGTACCGGCCGGGTCCACCCGGGCGCCGACGATGCCGCCGTCGGGGCGCCGCGAGCTGGTCCCCGATACGTAGACGAAGTCGCCGGCCCGGCGCACGTGCGGGAACCGGCCGCGCGGGGCGGCCTTGCCCGCGACCACGATGGCGTCGTCGGCGCTCACCGGGTGCTCACCTCGGCCCGGCCCAGCCCCGCCGCGGACACCCGTACATGGACACCCTTCGGCAGCGGCAGCGCGGCGGTGGCGGCGCCGGCCAGCACGATCCACCCGGGCCGCAGTTCCAGGCCGGCCCCGGCGGCGAGCCGGGCTGCGGCGATCAGCGAGCGCAGCGGGTTGCCCAGGATGGCCGCCGACGACCCGGTTGCCACGGGCCGGCCGTCGATCTCGACGAGCAGGCCCAGGTTGGCCGGATCGACCGCACCCGGGTCCTGCCACGGACCCACGCCGAAGCCGGCCGCCGAAGCGTTGTCCGCGATCACGTCGGGCAGGGTGAAGGCGAAGTCGGCGTAGCGCGAGTCCAGTACCTCGTAGGCGACCGCGACCCCGGCGACCGCGCGCACCGCCGCGGCCGGGGTGACCGCGCCGACGAGCGGGCGGCCGATCAGGAACGCGATCTCCGGCTCGATCCGCGGCTGGGTCAGGCCCGCGGTGTCCAGAACCCCACCCTCCTCGATCAGCATCGCATCGGTGAGCAGGCCCCAGATCACGTCGTCGACGCCCATCTGGATCATCTTGGCGCGGCTGGTGAAGCCCATCTTGACGCCGATCTGCGCCTCGCCGCGGGCGATCCGCCGCTCGATCACCGCGCGTTGGACCCGGTACGCGGTCGCCGGGTCGAGGTCGGCGGTGTCGGTGGGGCGCTCGGCGGTCCGCCCGGCGAGCGCGGCCTCGTCCAGCCGGGCGGCGAGCGCCGCGACGAGGTCTGCGTCGTGCGAACCGCTCATCGGTCGTTCTCCTTGGTGTCGTTCCCGGCGAACGCGACCCGGACCTCGCCCAGTCCGTCGATCCGCGCCTCCAGCACATCGCCCGGGACGACCGGCACCATCGGGCCGAGCGCGCCGGTGAGCACGGTGTCTCCGGCGCGCAGCGGGCGGCCGAGGCGGACCAGGCGGTCGGCGAGCCACAGGGCCGCGTGCAGCGGATGGCCCAGGCAGGCCGCGCCGACGCCGGTGGAGACCGGTTCGCCGCGCCGCTCCAGGACCATGCCGGCGAGCCGCAGGTCGATGTCGGCGAGCGCCACGGGGCGGTTGCCCAGCACGTACATCCCGGACGAGGCGTTGTCCGCGATCGTGTCCGCGATGGAGATGTCCCAGTCGCGCACCCGGCTGCCGCACACCTCGATCGCGGGCAGGACGAACGCGGTGGCCCGGATCAGGTCGGCGACGGTGTGCCGCTCGTGTGTGAGGTCGGCGGCCAGCACGAGGGCCACCTCCGCCTCGGCGCGCGCCTGCGGCACCGCGCCGACCGGGATCTCGGCCCCGTCGGGCACCGCCATGTCGGCGTACAGCATGCCGAAGTCCGGCTCGTGCACCCCGAGTTGGCTCTGCACGGCGGCGGAGGTCAGGCCGATCTTGCGGCCGACGAGCCGGCGGCCTTCGGCGAGCCGGGTCAGGGTGAGTCGTTCCTGGACCGCGTACGCCTGCTCGACGCCGTGGATCAGGTCGCGAACCGGTGCGCATGGCACGCCCGTTCGCTCCGCGTCGAGCAGTCGTGCGGCGGCCGCCTCGACGACTCCCCGGTCGGCTCTCCCGTCGGTCGCCTCGCCGGCCGTCCCGCCGGCCGTCCCGCTGGCATTCGTCACTGTTCCGGACCCTCCAGAGCCTTCGGTGTCCTCGATGCCTTCGATACCGTCAATGTTCTCGACGCCTTCAGATGGCGATGCAGATGTTGACGGGCTCGGAGAAGAAGTCCAGCGAGTATTCGCCGCCCTCTCTGCCGATGCCCGACGCCTTGATCCCGCCGAACGGGGTACGCAGGTCACGCAGATTCCAGCAGTTGACCCAGACGATCCCGGCCGCGACGCGCGGGGCCACCCGATGCGCGCGGGACAGGTCGCGGGTCCAGACCGTCGCCGCGAGGCCGTACGGGCTGTCGTTGGCCAGCGCGACCGCCTCGTCCTCGGTGTCGAACGGCGCCACGTGGCAGATCGGTCCGAACACCTCCTCCCGCACGGTGCGCGCGCTCTGCGGCAGACCGGTCAGCACGGTCGGCTCGACGTGGAAGCCCCGATCGCGCTCGTCGCCGAAGCTCGGTACCCCGCCGCCGGCGACGACCGTCGCGCCCTCCTCGACCGCGAGCCGGTAGTAGGACAGCACCTTGTCCCGGTGCGCGGCCGAGATCATCGGCCCGTAATCGGTCGACGCGGCGGCTCTGCGGCCCAGTTCGGCCACGAAGTCGGCGTGGATCGAGCGCTCGACGTAGACCCGCTCGGTGCACAGGCAGATCTGCCCGGAGTGGGTGAAGGCGGAGCGCAGGGTGCCCGCCACGGCCTGCTCGAAGTCGGCGTCCGCGAACACGATCGCCGGGTTCTTCCCGCCGAGTTCGAAGGAGACCGGGGTGATGTGCTCGGCGGCAACGCGCATGATCGCGGTACCGGTGGCCGATTCGCCGGTGAACGCGATCGCGTCGACGTTCGGGTGCGCGGTCAGGAACTCCCCGGCGGCGCCCGCGCCGTGACCGTGGATCAGGTTGAACGTGCCGACCGGCAGGCCGACCTCGTGGATCACCTCGGCGAGCAGCGTCGCGGTGGACGGCGTCTCCTCCGACGGCTTGGCCACCACGGTGTTGCCGGCCGCGAGCGCGGGCGCCACCTTCCAGGTGAGCAGCAGCAGCGGGAGGTTCCACGGCGAGACGATCGCCACCACGCCGAGCGGCCGGCGCACGGTGTAGTTGAGCGCCTGACCGGTGCCGCCGCTCCAGCCGGGCACGGCGGTCGAGTGGGCCCGCTCGGGCCGGCCGTACAGCAGGTCGGCGTAGGCCCGGAAGTTGCCGATCGCACGCGGGATGTCCACGCTCGCGGCCAGGTCGCGCGGCTTGCCGGTGTCCGCGACCTCGGCGTCGACGAACTCGTCGAAGCGGGCCTCGACGCCGTCCGCGATCCGCCGCAGCGCCGCGGCCCGCGCCTCGACCGCCGAGCCGCCCCACGCGGCCAGCGCCGCCCGGGCCGCCGCCACGGCCGCGTTCACCGTCTCCCGGTCGGCCTCGGGCACCTCGCCCACCACCGCCCCGTTCACGGGGTCCACCAGCGGGAACCGCGCGGCGCCGGCGGGCCGGAACTCCCCCGCCACGTAGTGCGCGGGCCGAACCGCCCTCCCGGCCACCGAACGTGCCATCGCCGATCCCTTCGCCGCGGTGACGGTCGCCGTCGCCGTCGTTGTCGATCATCCGTCCCCGGGTTTGTCACCTCGGGCTTTCCCACCCCGAGCCTCCCGCGCCACGGCATGTCCGTCCAATACCTGTTGGCGGCTCGTACATATCGTTTCGGGTATGCAGCGCGACTAATGCTTAACTCCTCCTTGACTCATTAGAGCGAAGATCGATAGAACTGATCCACCAGCCCGACGACGAAGGCAGAAGATCATGAACATCGCCGTGATTCCGCAGGTGGCGCACCGGTTCGTGGAGGTCGACGGGGTTCGGGTCTTCTACCGCGAGGCCGGACCCGCGGACGCGCCCACGCTGCTCCTGCTGCACGGATTCCCGTCGGCCTCGCATCAGTTCCGCCGGCTGATCGACGTGCTCGGCAACGACTTCCACCTGGTCGCGCCGGACTACCCCGGCTTCGGGCACACCGAGGTGCCGGACGGGTTCACCTACTCGTTCGATCGGCTGGCCGACGTGGTCGAGGGATTCGTGGACGCGCTCGGCCTGGACCGCTACGTGCTCTACACCTTCGACTTCGGCGGGCCGGTCGGCATGCGGCTGGCCGAGCGGCGGCCGGCGGCGGTCGCCGGGCTGATCGTGCAGAACGCGAACGCGTACGCCGCGGGCCTGTCCGAAGTGGCCCGCGACTTCGTCGCGCTCACCCCCGAGGTCGCCGGTGCGCGGGATCGAGCCGCCGAGTTGCTGGTCCTGCCGGTCACGCGCGGCCAGTACGAGGGCGGTACGGCCGACCCGACGCTGGTGGCCCCCGACGGCTGGACGCTGGACCAGCACTTCCTGGACCTGCCGGGGCGCAAGGACGCCCAGGTCGACCTGGCCCTGAACTACCACACCAACGTCGCGCTGTACCCGGAATGGCAGGCGTGGTTGGCCGCGCACCGCCCGCCGACGCTGATCGTGTGGGGCCGCAACGACATGTTCTTCCCCGAGGCCGGCGCGCACGCCTACCTGGCCGACCTGCCGGACGCCGAGGTGCACATCCTGGACACCGGCCACTTCGCGCTGGAGGACAAGCTTGCGGAGGTGGCCCCGCTGATCGCCGACTTCCTGGACCGACTCCCGCGCTGAGCCGAGCCCGGGCGGAGCGGGACCGGGCCGAGCGGGACCCTGGGCCGGGCGGTTTGGCTTCGCCCGGTGGCGTCGATAGGTTGGCAAAACGTGTTGTTGCCGACCGAAAGCGGTTCCCGGTGGATGTCGCCCGCGCCATGGCCCACGATCCGCACGGTGTCTTCGCCCGCATGCGCGAGGCCGGTCCCGTACACACGATCGTCGCGCCCGACGGCAGCCCGGCGTGGCTGGTCACCCGGCACGCCGACGTACAGGCGGCGCTCGGCGATCCCCGGTTCTCACTGGACAAGTCCAATGCCAGGCCGGGTGGTTACAAGGGGTTCGAACTTCCGCCCGCCCTGGACGCCAACCTGCTGAACATGGACCCGCCCGACCACACCCGGCTGCGTCGACTCGCCGGCCAGGCGTTCACCGCGCGGCACACCGCGAACCTGCGCCCCGAACTGGAGCGTGCGGCCGAGGCGTTGGCCGACGACCTCGCCGGCCACGAACGAGTGGATCTGGTCCGGGACTTCGCGACCCCGTTCGCTGTCGGCGCGATCTCCGAACTGCTCGGCGTACCGGCCGAGTCCCGGACCGACTTCCGCACCTGGACCAACGCGGTGCTCGGCGCCGACGCCACGCGCGAGGGCATCCGCGCGACCGTGCGCGAGATGTACACGTTCTTCGTCGCGCTGCTTGCGGCCAAACGGGCGAATCCCGGCCCCGACCTGCTGTCCGCGCTGATCGCCGCGCGGGACGCCGACGATCGGCTGAGCGAGGACGAACTCACCTCACTGGCCTTCCTGCTGCTGTTCGCCGGCTACGAGAACTCGGCCAATCTGATGGCCGGCGCGCTGTACGCGATGGTGGACGACGAAGTGTTGCGCGACGCGTTGCGGGCCGACCCGGAGGCGGTGCCGACCCTGGTCGAGGAGGTGGCCCGGCACATGTCCCCGGCGCTGCTCGCGATCCGGCGATTCCCGCTGGAGGACCTCGAGTTGGGCGGGGTGACCATCCCTGCGGGCGACACGGTCCTCCTGTCCATCGCGGCGGCCAACCGCGATCCGCGCCGCTACCCGCACGCGGACCGCATCCGGCTCGACCGGCCCGACCCGGCCCGCCATCTGAGCTTCGGCCAGGGCATCCACTACTGCATCGGCGCGCCGCTGGCCCGCCTGGAGGGCGAGATCGCGGTCCGTACCGTGCTGACCCGCTTTCCGAAGATCCGGCGGCACGCGCCGATCTCCTGGCAGCCCTCGATCCGGGTGCGCGGACTGAGCAGCCTGCCGGTCGAACTCGGCGGCTGACCCGCCGGATCCGCCGTCCGCCGCGTGCCGTTCCCGTGGCGGGAATCCCCATGGTCGGTGTTGCCGGGACCAATGGACTGTCACAAGTCTGTGAGAACCCTGTGCGAAGGGGTTCGCGCCCCGTGACGTCCGGGCGGAAAAGGACGAGAGTGGAGGCAGCACGGCAGGGGATCGACGGCGCGAGGCCACAACCGTCGAAGGGTGGCGTGCGATGGATGGGGAGTCGGAGAGATGGCTGTTCGTCGAGCGATGGCAACACGAACGCGCAACGACAACGAGCGGGCACCCGGCCGGGCGACGGGCGTGCGCTGGTGGACCCGGCGGACCACGCAGGCCGCCGCGATGCTCGTGCTGATGGTGGTGGCACTGGCGGTCGGGCCGTCGCTCGGCGTGCTGCCGTCGTTGTCCGAGCGGGTGAATGGTGTCAGCCGGATCACCGACGTGGTGCACGACTCGGATTCGCACGGCCACCACCGGCACTGACCGTCGGACGGGTTCGGCGCCGGCTCGCGGGGCCGGACCGTCGCGGGCCCCGACGCGCCCGCGCCCGGGGCCTCAGTACCGCACCGACTCGATCGCCCGGCGCAGGCCGACCTCCAGGATCTCCGGGTCCTCCCAGTCGCGGGTGACGTGGTCGAACAGCAGCCCTTGGAGCAGGGCGAGCAGGACGTGCCCGTCCAGGCGCGCGTTCGTCGATCCCAGGGCCAGCGCGACCAGTTCGGCGAAGCCGCGGAACTCGGCCTGACAGCGGATCATCTCCTCGCGGATCAACGGCTCGCGCGCGCCCGCGAGTTCCAGCTCGAGGCGGGCCAACTGCACGTCCCGGCCGTCGTTCCACCACTCGCGCACGAACCGGGCGATCCGCGGGTAGTCGATGGCGATCGGGCGCACCGCCGTCATCCGCATCAGCTCGTGGGTGATCTCGTTGGCGTACATCTTGTCGAGGGTGGCCATCCGGTCGATCACGGCCAGGATCAGCTGATCGCGCGTCTTGAAGTAGTACGTCACCGAGCCGTTGGGCAACCCCGCCTCCTCCTGCACCGCGCGATGGGTCAGCCCGCGCAACCCCTGTGAGGCAAGCACCCGGATCGACGCGTCGAGCATCAGCGTGCGGCGGTCGGCCCGGGCGGGGGTCGGGGACGACGTGGCGGGTTCGTTGTCGTGCGGCATGGGTCCATTATCCCCGAGCTTGACGCTTGTAGAGATTTTCTCTACAACTATAGAAACTGCTTCTACGAACGTAGGAATGGCCGATGGCTGCCTCAGGGATACCCGTCACCGCCGCGCCACGGGGGATCGACACTTCCGCGCCCGAACGTTCCGGCCGCCCGACGAACCCCAAGCTCGTGCTGCTGCTGGTGTGCGTCGCCCAGTTCGTCCTGCTGGTCGACGACACGATCGTCAACGTCGCTTTGCCGACCATCGGCGACGACCTCGAGTTCGGCGAGAGCTCGCTGTCCTGGGTCACCAACGCCTACTTCCTCACCTTCGGTGGCTTCCTGCTGATCGGCGGTGGGCTGGCCGACCTGCTCGGCCGGCGCCGGTTGTTCGGAATCAGCCTGACGGTGTTCGTTCTGGCCTCGGCGGTGTGCGGACTGGCCCCGAACGCCGGGGTGCTGATCGGCGCCCGCGCGGCGCAGGGCATCGCCGGCGCGCTGCTCTCCCCCGCCGCGTTGTCGATCCTGCTGGCCACCTTCCGCGACCCCGCCGAGCGGGCCCGCGCACTCGGCACGTGGGCCGCGCTCACCGGACTCGGCGCGGCCACCGGACTGCTCCTGGGCGGCGCGCTCGTCGAATGGACCCACTGGCGCTGGATCTTTCTGATCAACCTGCCGATCGGCGCGCTCGCGCTGTTCGCACTGCCCCGCACGATCGGCCCGGACGACCGCGACGCGCCGCGCCGGGTACCGGACTTCGCCGGTGCGGCGCTCGGCACCGCCGCCGTGCTGACCCTGGTGTACACGGTGGTCGAGACCGACAAGCACCCGTGGGGTTCGACCCGGACCCTGGTCGGCCTGGGCGTGGCCGTCGTCCTCGCCGTCGGCTTCACCGTGCGCCAACGCGCTGCGGCCGAACCGCTGTTGCCCCGGGCCCTGTTGCGGATGCGGCACGTGGTGCTCGCGGACGTCCTGGTCCTGGTCGCGGCCGGCGGGCTGTTCGCGATGTTCTTCTTCCTGACCCTGTACATGCAGCGCATCCAGGGCTGGTCGCCGATGCGCACCGGCCTGTCGTTCCTGCCGTTCAGCGTCGGCATGGGCGCGGGCGCGGCGGTGTCCACCAAGCTGCTCGCGCACCGGGGACCGCTGCTGCCGGTCAGCGTCGGTCCGGCGGTCGCGGCCGGCGGCATGTGGTCGCTCAGCCGACTGGACGCGCACAGCTCGTTCGCCGCGCACCTGCTGCCCGCGCTGGTGATCACCGGGCTCGGTCTGGGGGTGGCGTTCGTCGCGATCATCAACACCGCGACCGGCGGTGCGGGCGAGGGTGAGGGCGGGGTCGCGTCGGCGATGGTGACGACGTGCCAGCAGATCGGCGCGGCGATCGGCATCGCGGTGCTCGTCACGGTCGCCACCGATCACACGAGGAACCAGGTCGAGTCGGGCGTGGAACGGGGCCGGGCGGCAATCGACGGATTCGCGCGGGCGTTCGAGATCCAGGCGGGTCTGATGGCCGCGGCGGCGGTGATGGGCGTCGTGGTCGGGCTGGCCGCCGAGCGACACCGGGCCGCACAGAAGTAGGCCGCGCGCGTGAAGCCGGCTCGGGTGGATCACCCGGGCCGGCGTCGGGGGTGGTGGGCCGGCCCCGGGGCGGTGAGCCGGCCTCGGTGGGTTCGGCGGGCGATCCGCACCGGTGTGATCATGTGCTCCGAACCGGTGAACTCCGCCCGACTCGTGCGTGTCCGCACCGAAGTGATCACAAACGTATGCCAGACACACGACATGGACACCACTTCCGCCATGTCGTCGCGTCGCACGGTGCTGATGGGCGCCGCCGCGACCGCCACCCTCGGTCTCTTCGCCGCCGCTCCGTCCGCCTTCGCCACGGACAAGCAGCCCTCCCCCCGTCCCGCCTTCGTCCCGGACCCGGTCGACACGGTCGACGCCGGCCCCCAACGCATCGCGGTGACCTTCGACGACGGACCACATCCCGACAACACCCCCGAGGTGCTCCGAGTACTGCGCCGCTATCAGGTGCGCGCGACGTTCTGCGTCGTGGGCGCCCAGGTCGAGAAACATCCCCAGCTGCTACGCGCGATCCACGACGCCGGACACATGGTCGCCGGCCACTCGTGGTCCCACCCGGACCTTCGGCTCCTGAAAGCCACCGAGGTGGCCGAGGAGGTCGACCGCAACCTCGCCGCGATCGCACGGGTGTTGCCCCGGTATCGGGTCCAGTGGTTCCGCGCGCCGTACGGCGGCTGGTCGCCGGAGGTGATGGGCGCGCTGAGCGCTCGCGGTCTGCGTCCGCTGGGCTGGTCGGTCGATCCGGTGGACTGGTCGCGCCCGGGTGCGGACGCGATCTCCGAGCGGGTAATGAGCTCACTCACGACCGGCTCGATCGTGCTCAACCACGACGGCGGCGGGAACCGCGACCAGACGGTCGCCGCACTGGAGGTATGGGTGCCCGAGGCGCTGTCCAACGGTTACCGCTTCGTCCTCCCGGCCTGACCCGCACCCGACGCGGTCCGCCGCCATCGCTGCCGCCGCCGGGCCCACGTCGACCTCCGCACGCGACGTGGGCCCGGACCCGGCCGAGCCGAGGCGGGGCCGGGCGGGGCCGGCCCGGGCCGAGCGGGTCGGACCGGCGGCTCAGGTCGGCTTGGCGCAGCGTGCGCAGCGGCCGGTCAGGGCCACGGCGGTCGGGTCGAGGGCGAAGCCCTGTTCCGCGGCCAGCCGGAACGCCACGTCGTCCAACAGGTCGCCCGGGGCGTGGCCGACCGTACCGCAGACCCGGCAGCGTACGTACACCCGTGCGCCGCCGACGAGATGGCCCGCCAGGTGGTAGGTGGCCGCGTCGTGCCGAAGCCGGGTGAAGGCGACCAGGTCGAGGCGTTCGAGGGCGTCGAGCGCCCGGTAGATGGTGGTCCGGTGTACCCCCGGCGCCGCGCGGGAGACGGCGGCGAAGATCGCGTCGGCGCTCAAGTGTTCGTCGGCGTCGGCGAGGACCCGCAA
This sequence comes from Embleya sp. NPDC055664, assembly GCF_053618075.1. Lineage (NCBI taxonomy): Bacteria > Bacillati > Actinomycetota > Actinomycetes > Kitasatosporales > Streptomycetaceae > Embleya > Embleya sp. NPDC055664. Next base: position 613,815 of record NZ_JBSHGZ010000001.1, on the reverse strand, counting down.
CACCGCCGTACGCGCCACCGTGACCCGCTCGCCGTGCGCACGGATCTGCCGCACCGCCTCGGCCACGGGGTCGGGGGTGGGGTGCTGTACACCGTCGTCCATATGCAACAGTGTCGCATCTGGCCGGTGCACGATCCGGCCCGGGGCGACCGACCGGACACCCCGACGCAGGCCGGCGAGGCGGCACGAAGGGGGTGGGGGCGGTGCCGATCCGAGACCGTGACGACGCCTGCCCCGGGGTCGTGGACACGTCCCCCGCCGACGACGGACTGATCGCGCGCGTACGCCTGCCGGGCGGCCGACTCGGGCCCCACCAGGTGCGCGAACTCGCGGCCCTGGCACGGCGGTTCGGCACCGGTTCGGTGGACCTGACGGCCCGCGCCAACATCCAACTGCGCGGCCTGGGCGAGGCCGACCTGCCCGCCTTCGCCGACGCCGTCGCGGCGGCCGGTCTGATGCCCTCGCGCAGCCACGACCGGGTGCGCAACATCCTGGCCAGCCCGCTGGCGGGTCGCGATCCGCGGGCCCTGCTCGACGCCGACCCGATCCTGGCCGCCGTGGACGAGGCCGTGTGCGCGGCGCCGGACCTGACCGCGCTGTCCGGCCGCTTCCTGATCGGCATCGACGACGGCGGCCTCCCGATCGCCTCCGCCCGCCACGACCTGGACCTGGTGGCCCGGTCGGCGAACACCGTCGCGCTGTACGCCGCCGGCCACGACACGGGATGGCGCTTCGCCCCGGCCGACGCGGCGACGGCGATCATCCGCGCGGCCCGCGCGTTCCTGACCGCCCGCGCCGACAGCGGCGCCTGGCACGTCCGCGAACTCCCGCACGGCGCGGTGGCGTTCGCCGCCGAACTGGGCGGCGACCCGGGACGTCCCGGACCGATCCCGGCCGGCGCGGTGACGCACCCGGATGCGCGGCGGCGCGACGCGGGGCCGCCGATCGGGGTGCTGCGGCAAAGCGACGGCCGGTACGCCGTCGGGGTCTCGGTGCCGCTCGGGCGGTTGACGCCGGAACACTTGCGCGCGCTGGTCGCGACGGGGACCGAGGTACGGATCACCGGCTCCCGGGGCCTGGTGGTCCGCGACCTGGTCGACCCGGCGGGCGTGTCGGCCGGGTTGGCGGCGGCCGGTCTGTCCGCCGACCCCGCGTCGCCGTGGCGCGGGGTGAGCGCGTGCAGCGGCCTGGGGGCGTGCCGCCGAGCCCTGGCGGACGTCCGCGCGGAGGCGACCCGCCACGCGCTGGGCCACTCCCGGGCCGCCGCACTCGTCCTCGACGAAGACCTGCACGAAGACCTGGACGAAGACCTCTCCGGCGACGCCGCTCCGGCCTCCCACAGGCGTGTCGTCACACACTGGGTCGGTTGTGCCCGCGCCTGTGGCACACCCGCCGGGGCAACCGTGCTGGTGGCCCGGGAGGACGGTGGCTACCTGGCCCTCCGGCCGGGTGCCGCCGGGCCGCCGGGCGCCGAGGGGGCGACCGCGCCGACCGGGCCGCCGAGCCGGACATGAGCGTCGGCGCCCACCCCCGACCCACTCCCGCCGTGGCCCACCGCCACGCGCCCCGATCACCATCACCCCGACCACCATCACCCCGCTCGCGGGCGAAGGAGCAGCCGACGTGGACGACTGGATCAAGGACGGCCCCGAGATCTATCGGCGTTCGTTCGCGACCATCCGGGCCGAGGCGGACCTGTCCCGCTTCCCCGAGGACGTCTCGCGCGTCGTCGTCAGGATGATCCACGCCTGCGGCATGACCGACCTGCCGCAGGACGTCGGCTTCCATCCCGACGTGGCCCGCGCCGGTGCGGCCGCCCTGCGCGACGGGGCGCCGATCCTGTGCGACGCGAACATGGTCGCGTCCGGGGTGACCCGCAAACGGCTGCCCCGGGACAACGACGTGCGCTGCCTGCTCGCCGACCCCCGTACCCCCGTGCTCGCCGCCGAGCAGGGCACCACCCGCAGTGCCGCCGCCGTGGACCTGTGGGTGGACGACCTGGGCGGTGCCGTGGTGGCCGTCGGGAACGCGCCCACCGCGCTGTTCCGGCTGCTCGAACTGATCGACCAGGGTGCCCCGCGCCCCGCCGCGATCATCGGCATCCCGGTCGGCTTCATCGGCGCGGCGGAATCCAAGCAGGCCCTCGCCGAGCACCCCGCCGGCATCCCCTACCTCGTCGTGCACGGCCGCCGCGGCGGCAGCGCGATGACCGCCGCCGCGCTGAACGCACTCGCGAGCGAGCAGGAATAGCCGATGCCCCGCACGAGCGACCCGCGGACCCGCGGCACCACCCCCACACCCACCCCCAGGAGCACAGCGTGACCACCACCGGCCGCCTGTACGGCATCGGCCTCGGCCCGGGCGACCCCGAGCTGATCACCCTCAAGGCGCACCGCCTGATCACCTCGGCCGACGTGGTCGCGTACCCGGTCAAGAAGGGCGCCCGCGGCGTCGCGATCACCATCGCCGAGCCGTATCTGACCGCGACCCAGCTGCGCCTGCCGCTGGAATACCCGGTGACCACCGAGAGCACGGATCACCCCGGCGGCTACGACGGCGCGCTCGCCGACTACTACGACACGACCGCCGCCGAGATCGCCGCGCATCTGGACGCCGGTCGCGACGTCGCGGTGTTGTGCGAGGGCGACCCGTTCTTCTACGGCTCGTACATGTACTGGCACGAACGGCTCGCCGACCGCTACCCCGTCGAAGTAGTCCCCGGGGTGACCTCGGTCAGCGGCGCGGCGGCGGTGCTGGGCCGCCCGCTCGTCCAACACGACGAGGTGCTCACGATCCTGCCCGGTACGCTCCCGCCCGACGTGCTCGCGGCGCGGCTGCGCACCGCCGACTCGGCCGCGGTGATCAAGCTCGGCAAGCGGCATTTCCCGGCCGTCCGGGGCGCGTTCGAGCAGGCCGGACTGGACGATCGCACGTGGTACGTGGAACGCGCCACCACCGAGCGGCAGCGGGTGCGCCCGCTCGCCGAGGTCGACCCTGCCGAAGTCCCGTACTTCTCCCTGGTGATCACCCCCTCCACCGCGCCCGGCGGCGAGTTCGCCACCAACCGCACCCCGCGCGAGCCGGAGCCGGACTACGCCATCCCCGAACCCACCGGTCAACTCGGCTCGATCGACGTGGTCGGCCTGGGCCCGGCCGGCCCCGAATGGCTCACCCCCGACGCGCACGCCGCGCTCGCCGCCGCGGACCACGTGGTCGGCTACGGCCCGTACGTCGACCGCGTCCAGCCCCGCCCGGGCCAGAAGCGGCACCGCACCGACAACCGGGTCGAGGCCGAACGCGCCCGCCACGCCATCGCGTTGGCCGAGGCGGGCGGCCGGGTCGCGGTGGTCTCCTCCGGCGACGCGGGCGTGTTCGCGATGGCCTCGGCCGTGCTGGAGGCCGCGCACGAAACGGCCACCGAGGTCCCGGTCCGGGTGGTCGCGGGGCTGTCCGCGATGCAGGCCGTGGCGGCGCGCGCGGGCGCGCCGTTGGGCCACGACTTCTGTGTGATCAGCCTGTCCGCGATCCTCAAGCCGTGGGACGTGATCGAGCGCCGGTTGACCGCCGCCGCCGAGGCGGACCTAGCGGTGGCGATCTACAACCCGGCCTCGAAGACCCGACGGACCCAGGTCGCCGAGGCCCGCGACCTGTTCCTGAAGCACCGCTCGCCGGACACCCCGGTGGTGGTCGGCCGCGACGTCGGCGGTGCGAGCGAGTCGGTGCGGGTGGTCCGCCTCGCCGACCTGGACCCGGACGTGGTCGACATGCGCACGCTGCTGATCATCGGCTCGTCCCAGACCCGCGCCTACCCGCGCCCCGACGGCGGCACCGGCGTGTACACGCCGCGTCGCTACCCGGCCTGAGCGTGCGGGGCGGGGTCGCCATGCGGATTTGTGTCACAGTGACTGATATGTACGACTCATGCCCCGCCCGGCACCCCGCCCGCCGCCGCCCTGGCCAGGACCCAGCGCGCGGCGCTCGCCGCGTCGGTGACCTGTTCCGGCGCGGTCGCCTCGGGACGGCGGATCAGCACCACGGGCAGGCCGAGTTCACGCGCCGCGGTGAGCTTGGCCGCCGTCCGGGTGCCGCCGCTGTCCTTGGTGACGATCGCCTCGACGCGGCGGTCGCGCATCAGCGCGATCTCGTCCTCGACCGTGAACGGGCCTCGGGCCAACAACACTTCGCAGGCCCGGGGCAGTGCGCCGGTGGGCGGCTCGATGCTGCGCAGCAGAAACCACAGATCGTCCAGGTGCGCGTAGGGCGCGGTCTCCATGCGCCCGGTGGTCAGGAACACCCGGCGGGCCAGGCCGGGCAACACCCGCGCGGCGTGCGCGGCCGAGTCGACCGGGTGCCAGTCGTCGCCCGGCACGGCCGTCCAGCCCGGCCGTTGCAGCCGCAGGAGCGGTACGCCGACCTCGGCGCAGGCGGCGACCGCGTGCGCCGAGATGCGGGCCGCGAACGGATGGGTGGCATCGACGACGCCCGCCACGTCCCGGGCCCGCAGCCACGCCACCAGGCCGGGTATGCCGCCGAAGCCGCCCACCCGAGACTCGCCGACCGGCAACACCGGCGCCCGGGTCCGCCCCGCCAGCGACGACACCACCCGCAGTCCGGGCGTGTCCGCGACGAGTGCGGCCAGGGTCCGGGCGTCGGAGGTGCCGCCGAGCACCAGCAACACCCGACCGTCGGCCGGCCGGTCGGATGGTGTCGCCTCGCTCATGATCGGCTCCCGCTCCGATGACACGCCCCGATCGCCCGCTGCGTCGCGGCTGGACCACCGGAGCGTGTGCCACGGCCGCCACCACGGCCGCCTATCAGGCCCTGCTGACCGGCGAGTTCCCCGATCCGGTGACGGTGTACCTGCCCGGCGGGCAGACGCCGGCGTTCGCCCTCGCGGTCGAGGAGCGCGGCGCCGACGTGGCGATGGCGGGTGTGATCAAGGACGCCGGGGACGATCCGGACGCCACGCACGGTGCGCTGATCCGGGCCACCGTGCGGCACGCGGCGGCCGGGTCCGGGGTGACGTTCCGGGCCGGGCCCGGGGTCGGCACCGTGACGCTGCCCGGTCTGCCGCTGCCCGTCGGCGAACCGGCGGTCAATCCCGTCCCGCGCATGCTGATGCGCGAGGCGGTGGCGCGGGTGGCCGGCACGTACGGCGGCACCGGTGACGTCACGGTCGAGTTGTCCGTGGACGACGGCGAGCGCATCGCCGAGCAGACCTGGAATCCGCGCCTGGGCATCCTCGGCGGCCTGTCCATCCTGGGCACCACCGGCATCGTGATCCCCTACTCGTGCTCGGCCTGGATCGACTCGATCCGCCGGGGCATCGACGTCGCGGCGGCCACCGGCGAGACACATGTGCTCGGCGCCACCGGCACCACGTCGGAGCGGGTCGGCGCCGAGGTGCACGGGTTGTCCGGCACGGCCCTGCTGGACATGGGCGACTTCGCGGGTGCGCTGCTCAAGTACCTGCGCCGGCATCCGATTTCGCGGTTGACCATCGCCGGCGGCTTCGCCAAGCTCTCCAAGCTCGCCGACGGCCATCTCGACCTGCACTCGGGCCGCTCGCAGGTGAACCTGGACCACCTCGCCGAGCGGGCCGCGGCGGTGGGCGGGGACGCGGAGTTGGTCGCGAACATCCGCGCCGCGAACACCGCGCTGCACGCCCTGCAACTGGCCCGCGCCGCCGATGTCCCGCTCGGCGACGCGGTGGCCGAGGCCGCCCGGGACGCGGCGCGCGACCTGCTGCGCGGCAGCGAGATCCCGATCACCGTGGACGTGATCGCGATCGACCGCGGCGGCACGATCGTCGGCCGCGCCGAACCCGGGTAGCGGCGCCCGCCCGTTCATCCGGCCGGCTGCGACGCGACCGCCCGATCGCGCGCCTCGCTGTACAGGTGGCTGTCGCAAAAGCCCGGTTCGCCCAGCACGCGGCCGACCATGATGACCGCCACCGCCCTGATCCCGTTGTCGCGCACCAGCGACACCAGGTCGGCCAGTTCGCCGCGCACGATCAGCTCGTCGGGTCGCGACGCGCGGGCAACCACCGCGACCGGGCAGTCCGGGCCGTACAGCGGGGTCAACTCTGCCACCACACGCTCGACTTGACCGATCGCCAGGTGCAGCACGAGCAGCGCGCCGGAGCGGCCGAGGGTGGCCAGGTCCTCGCCGGGCGGCATGGCCGTCGCGTTGCCCGCGACCCGGGTCAGGATCACCGTCTGCCCCACCGTCGGCAGCGTCAACTCCCGGCCCATGGCCGCCGCCGCGGCGGCGAACGCCGGTACGCCCGGGGTGATGTCCCACGGGATGCCGAGCGCGTCGAGGCGGCGCTGCTGCTCGGCCACCGCACTGAAGAACGAGGTGTCTCCCGACTGGAGGCGGGCCACGTCGTGCCCGGCGGCGTGCGCCGCCCGCAGTTCCTCGACGATCTGATCCAGGTTCAGGTCGGCGGTGTCCACGAGGCGGGCGCCGGGCGGTGCGGCCTCGACCAGTTCGCGCGGGACGAGCGCGCCCGCGTACAGGCACACCGGCGACGCGGCGATGATGCGCAGCCCCCGCACCGTGATCAGGTCGGCGGCGCCGGGGCCGGCGCCGATGAAGTGCACGGTCATGGGTGGGTTACTCCTGGTTCGGGGCCGACCGGCTTGACGGCCACCCATTGGGTGACCGGCATCGCCGGTCGCCATCCGGTGAAACGACCCACCGGGGTGGCTCTGGTGATCTGCAGCCGGGTCAACTCCCCGCCGTACGCGGCACGATGGCGGACCAGTTCGGCCTCGGTCTCGGCGACCACGGCATTGGCGACCAACCGGCCTCCGGGACGCAGCGCGGACCAGCAACGGTCGACCACGCCCGGCACGGTCAGCCCGCCGCCGACGAAGACGGCGTCCGGGGCCTCGTCCGCCTCGTCCGCCGGGAGCACGTCCGGCGCCCGGCCGCGCACGATCCGCAGGCCCGGTACACCGAGCGCGACCGCGTTGGCCGCGGCCCGCTCGGCCCGATCCGCGCGCGCCTCGAAGCCGATCGCCCGGCACGACGGGTGCGTGCGCATCCATTCGATCCCGATGCTGCCGCTGCCCGCGCCGACGTCCCAGAGCAGTTCCCCGGGGCGCGGCCCGAGGGCGGCCAGGGTGACCGCCCGGATCTCGCGTTTGGTCAACTGCCCGTCGTGCACGTAGACGTCGTCCGGCAGGCCGGCCAGCCGGCTCAGTCCCGGCCCGGGCCCGCACTCGACCGCGACCACGTTCAGGTCCGCGAAGTGCCGCTCGGGAGCCGCCGCGAGCGCGTCCGCGGTGCCGCGCCACATCGACTCGGCCGGGCCGCCCAGGTGTTCCAGCACGGTGACCTCGCTCGTACCAAAACCGCGCGCCACCAGCAGCGCCGCCGCCCGCCCGGGGGTCAGCCCATCCGCGCTGAGTACCAACACCCGCCGGTCCGTGGCCAGTTCGGCGGACAGGGTGTCGAGCGGTCGGCCCACCGCGCTGACCACCGCCACGGCCTGCGTCGACCAGCCGAGCCGCGCGCAGGCCAACGACGCCGACGACGCCGCCGGCAGCACGGTGACCCGATCGGCGCCCAACCTCCGGACCAGCGTGGCCCCGACGCCGAAAAACATCGGGTCGCCACTGGCCAGTACGCACACCCGCCGGGACGCCGCCAGGTGGGCGACGAAGCCCACCTGGAACGGCGACGGCCACACGACCCGCTCGGATCCGGTGTCGGGCACCATCGCCAAATGCCGCGCGCCGCCGACCACTACCTCGGCGTCGCCCACCAACGCCCGTGCTGCCTCGGGCAGTCCGACCCACCCGTCGTCCCCGATCCCGACCACGGACACCGGACCGGTGCCGGTGAACGGTGCCCCCGCCAGGGACACCGCGTCCGACACCGGCCACGACGCGGGATTCCCGTCAGCCATCCCCCGCGTCCTCGCCGCCTTCGAGATCGCCCTCGACATCCAGGTACACCTCGCGCAGCCCGTCGAGCGTGGCCGCCTCCGGCTTCTCCCACATGCCCCGGTCGGCCGCCTCCAGGAGCCGCTCGGCGATCCCGCGCAGCGCCCACGGGTTGGACGTGCGCATGAACTCGCGGTTGGTCTCGTCCAGGACGTATTCGCCCGCGAGCTTCTCGTACATCCAGTCCGCCACCACGCCGGTGGTGGCGTCGTAGCCGAACAGGTAGTCCACGGTGGCCGCCAGCTCGAACGCGCCCTTGTAGCCGTGCTTGCGCATCGCCTCGATCCAGCGCGGATTGACCACCCGGGCGCGGAACACCCGGGCGGTCTCCTGCTGGAGGGTGCGGGTGCGGACCGCGTCGGGCATGGTCGAGTCGCCGATGTAGGCCGCCGGCGCGGTCCCGGTCAGCGCGCGCACCGCGGCGACCATGCCGCCGTGGTACTGGAAGTAGTCGTCCGAGTCGGCGATGTCGTGCTCGCGCGTGTCGGTGTTCTTGGCCGCGACCGCGATCCTGCGGTACGCGTCCTCCATGTCCTCGCGCGCGAACACCCCGTCCAGGCCCCGACCGTAGGCGTAGCCGCCCCACGTCGCGTACACCTCGGCCAGGTCCGCGTCGTCGCGCCAGGTGCGCGCGTCGATCAGCGGCAGCAGGCCCGCGCCGTACGCGCCCGGGCGCGAGCCGAACACGCGCGTGGTGGCGCGCCGCGCGTCGCCGTGCCGCGCGACGTCCGCCCGCACGTGTGCCCGGACGTAGTTGTCCTCGTCCGGCTCCTCCGCCTCCGCGGCCAGCCGCACCGCGTCGTCGAGCAGCAACACCACGTGCGGGAAGGCGTCCCGGAAGAAGCCGGAGATACGCACCGTCACGTCCACGCGCGGGCGGCCCAGTTCGGCGGGCGGGATCGTCTCGATCCCGGTCACCCGGCGTGACGCGTCGTCCCAGATCGGCCGCACGCCGAGCAGCGCCAGGACCTCGGCGATGTCGTCGCCGCTGGTCCGCATCGCGCTGGTGCCCCAGACCGAAAGGCCGACCGAGCGCGGCCAGTTCCCGTCGTTGTCGGCGCGGTAGCGGGCCAACAGCGAGTCGGCGAGCGCCTGTCCGGTCTCCCAGGCCAGTCGGCTGGGGATCGCCTTCGGGTCCACGGTGTAGAAGTTGCGGCCGGTCGGCAGCACGTTGACCAGTCCGCGCAGCGGCGAACCGCTGGGCCCGGCCGCGACGTAGCCGCCCTCCAGGGCGTGCAGCACCGCGCCGATCTCGTCCCCGGTGCGGTCCAGGCGCGGCACGATCTCGGTCGCCGCGAACGCCAACACCTCGGCGACGGCGGGCGATTCGCCGCCCAGCACGTCGGCGGTGACGGCCGGCGCCCGGGTCGGGTCCCAGTCGGCCGCCTCCATCGCCGCGACCAGCCGATGCGCCCGGTCCTCGGCGTCGTCGGTCTCGGTGCGCGAGGCGCCGCCGCCCTCGACCAGGCCGAGGGATTCGCGCAACCCCGGCAACGCGGCGGCCCGTCCGCCCCACACCTGACGCGCCCGCAACATCGCGGTGACCAGGTTGATCCGGCCCTCGCCGGTGGGCGCGCTGCCCAGGATGTGCAGGCCCTCGCGGATCTGCGCGTCCTTGACCTCGCACAGCCACCCGTCCAGGTGCAGGATCAGGTCGTCGAACTCGGCCTCGTGCGGCCGGTCGGTGATGCCCAGGTCGTGGTCCAGCTTGGTGGCCTGGATCAGCGTCCAGATCTGGCTCTGCAGGGCCGGGCCCTTGGCGGGGTCGAGCGCCTGCACGTTGGCGTATTCGTCGAGCAGTTGTTCGAGCCGGGTCAGGTCGCCGTACGTCTCGGCGCGCGCCATCGGCGGCACGAGGTGGTCGACGATGATCGCGTGCGCGCGCCGCTTGGCCTGCGCGCCCTCGCCCGGGTCGTTGACCAGGAACGGGTACACCAGCGGCAGATCGCCCAGCACCGCGTCGGGACCGCACTCCGCGGACAACCCCAGGTTCTTGCCCGGCAGCCACTCCAACGTGCCGTGCTTGCCCAGATGTACCAGGGCGTGTGCGCCGAAGCCGCCCGGCCCGGCGGGCGCGTCCAGCCACCAGTAGGCGGCCAGATAGTGATGGCTCGGCGGCAGGTCCGGGTCGTGGTAGATGGCGACCGGGTTCTCGCCGAAGCCGCGCGGCGGCTGGATGATCAGGATGACGTTGCCCGCGCGCAGTGCGGCGAGCACGATCTCGCCCTCCGGATCGCGCGAATGGTCCACGTACAGCTCGCCGGGCGGCGGGCCCCAGTGCTCCTCGATGTTCGCGCGCAGCCCCAGCGGCAGGGTGGCGTAGCGCTCGCGGTAGGCGGCGGCGGAGATCCGGACCGGGTTGCCTTCGAGCTGACCCTCCGTCAACCACTCGGGGTCCTGGCCGCCGGCCGCGATCAGCGCGTGGATCAGCGCGTCGCCGTCCGGGGGTTCCAGGCCGGGCAGCGCGTCGGCACCGGCCGGCGCGCCGACGTCGTAGCCGGCCGCGCGCATCGCGCGCAGCAGCGCGACCGCCGAGGCGGGGGTGTCCAGGCCGACGGCGTTGCCGATCCGGGAGTGTTTGGTCGGGTACGCGGAGAGCACCACGCCGACCCGCCGCTCCGCGGCCGGTACGTGCCGGAGCAGGGCGTGTCGTACCGCGATCCCGGCCACCCGGGCGGCCCGTTCGGGGTCGGCCGCGTAGTGGGTGAGGCCGTCCGCGCCGGTCTCCTTGAACGAGAACGGGACGGTGATCAGCCGGCCGTCGAACTCGGGTACGGCCACCTGGGTGGCCGCGTCCAGCGGCGACAGGCCCGCGTCGCCGGCCTCCCACTCGGCCCGGCTGGTGGTCAGGTTGAGCGCCTGGAGGATGGTGATGTCGAGTCCGGCCAGCGCGCCGACGTCCCACTGCTCGTCGTCGCCGCCCGCGGACACCTCGGCGGGCTTGGCCCCACCGGCGCCGCCCGCCGCGAGCACGGTGACCAGGAGTGCGTCCAATTCGCCGAGCGCGGCGAACAACGACTCGTCGGCGCCGCGCAGCGAGGCGCACCAGATCGGTACCGGACGGCCGCCCGCGTTCTCGATCGCCGTGCACAGGTCGGCCACGAACGCGGTGTTCCCGGCCAGGTGGTGCGCGCGGTAGTACAGCACGCCCACCGCCGGACCGTCGCCGGCGGACGCCGTGCGGTCGAGCCGGCCCCAGGAGGGCACCTCGACGGGCGGCTCGAAGCCGAAGCCGGTGAGCAGCAGCGTGTCGGACAGGAAGCGGTACAGCTGGGTCAGGTTGGCCGGGCCGCCCTGGGCGAGGTAGGCGTGCGCCTGCGCGCTCACCCCGGCGGGCACCGTGGCCAGTTCCATCAGCGCCGCGTCGGCGGCGAGTTCGCCGCTGACCACGACCACCGGGCGCGGTCCGGCGAGCAGCGCGTCCAGGCCCGCCTCCCAGGCGCGTCGGCCGCCGAGCAGGCGGACCACGACGAGGTCGGTGCCGTCGAGGAGCGCGGGCAGGTCCGCCACGTCGACCCGGGAGGGGTTGGCCAGGCGCCAGTCGCCCTCGCTCGCCTTGGCGCTGAGCAGGTCGGTGTCGGAGGTGGAGAGGAGGAGGATCACCGGGAGCCTCCGGCGGGGACGATGCCGCGGGCCGACCGGCGGGGCGTGTGGCCGCCGGGCGTGGGGTGGGCGGGCGTGTGGCCGCCGGGCATACGTCGGCTGGGTGTACGTCGGCTGGGTGTGCAAGAACGCCGGCAGGACGAAATCGTCACCTGGAAGCGCCTCTCCGGGGTCCGCGCCCCATCGGACTCGGGGTGAGACGCGCAGTTCCTGACTCCCGGTCGCGCCGTGGTCGACGTCGGTCGACGTCGTACGGCGGAGCCGGTCACAGTGGCGGGACCGTCCCGGGATCACACCGGGTTCCTGCCACGCCCTCCCCGCGCCGGTAGGGCCGGCGCGGGGCCAGCATTGCTCAGTGGCCCGCCTTGACGCAACATGCCCGGATCGGCGTGGGCGGCGGGGGTGACACATGTCACCGACGGCCGCCGGGCGGCTCGCCCGCCGCGCCCGCGCTCAGCCGCTCTTGCAAACCCGCTCCACGAACGCGCCGAACTCGTCGGCGACCTCGTCCTCGGTCCACTCCAGGGCGGGTTCGGCGACGGTGATCTCCGTGTACGACAGGCCCGGCGGCCCGGGCTCGGTCCAGCGGCCGGTGAGCCACACGCCACGCTCGACGGCGTACTCGACGTTCACCCGGTTGAGCAGTTCGGCCGGGTACGGCAGCCACGCCTGGAACTGGTGGGTGTGCGGGACAGCCGGGAACACCCGGGTCTGCGGCACCCGGGCGAGGCCGGCCGCCACCGTCGCGGCATGCCCGACGCAGGTCGCCAGCCGGGGCAGGGTCTCGGTGAGCGCGGCCAGCGCCTCCAGCGCCATCGGCCAGGCCTGGAACGGTCGCCCGCCGTAGCGGTGGCGCCACGCGTGTGCCTCCTCGATCAGCTCGGCGTCGCCCGCGAGAGCGGCCCCTGCGCTCGCGCCGAGACCCTTGTAATAGGACACGTACACCGAGTCGAACAGGTCGACGATCTCGGTCAGCCCGTGTCCGAGCCCGGTGGCGCTCTCCCACAGCCGGGCGCCGTCCAGGTGCAGCGCGGCGTCCCGATCCCGGGCGGCCTGTACGACGGCGATCAGGTCGTCCCAGGCGGGCAGGACGAAGCCGTGGTCGCGCAGCGGGAGTTCGTAGAAGAGTGTGCCGAACCGCTCGGCGCTGCTCCGGACGTCGTCGGCGGTGATCTGCCCCGGCCCCTGGGCGAGCACGAGCGGCCGGAGCCCGGACAGGACGGAGATCGCATCGCGTTCGTAGGTCAGCGGATGAGCGCGGGGGTGGATGCCGACCACGTCGGATCCCGTGGCTCCGGCGTGGATGCGCAGCGCGACCTGCTGGGCCATCGTGCCGGTGGGGAAGAGCAGCGCGGCCTCGGTGCCGAGCAGCTCGGCGGTCCGGGCCTCAAGGCGGGCGACCGCGCCGCCGTCGCCGTAGGTGTCCGGCCATTCGTCGGGGTCGACGTTCTCCCGCGCGTAGGCGTCGAGCCGGGCCAGCCGCTCGGCGACCGTGGCGGGCCGTACCCCGGACAGGATCCGGCCGCATGCACGGATCACGCGCATGCGGCCGACGTGCTCGTCGTTGCCGATGTATGCCATGGGGGCATCATGCAACGCGCGGGTTCGCTCCGGTACGCACACACGGCCCGCCCCGGGAAGGGACGGGCCGTGTGGGTGGTGCGGCGTGGATCAGACGGTGATGTTCTCCGCCTGCGGGCCCTTCTGGCCCTGCACGGAGTCGTAGGTGACCTTCTGACCTTCGGTCAGCTCACGGAAGCCCTGCGACTGGATCGCCGAGTAGTGCGCGAAGACATCCGGGCCGCCGTCGTCCGCCTGGATGAAGCCGAAGCCCTTTTCCGCGTTGAACCACTTCACGGTTCCAGTAGCCATACAAATCTCCTTCGTGGTGCCGAATGCGGATGTGCACACATGCACATCCACAGGCCGCAACAGCAATTCACTCTTCACACGAATCCGGTTCTGGATAAACAAAAAGCGCCCGACGGTCACGACCGTAAGGCGCTCACAAAATTCATGGGAACCACTACTGCAACTGCCTCGAGGCTAGCACGGAAATGTCGCGGGGCTCGGGAGGCGGAGAAATATTTCCGATCGAGGACCGCGTGTCGGCTACTCGCGGGGCGCCTTCGGCTCGGGTTCCGGCTGCGGTTCCGGCTTCGGCTTCGGCTCGGTGAACCCCAGCTCCGCGAGGATCGCCTCCGTGTGCTCGCCGACCGCCGGGATCGGGCCCATCGCCGGCTCGCGGCCGGCCACCGTGACCGGCGGCAGCAGCGCGCGCAGCGGGCCTGCCGGGGAGTCGACGGTGCGCAGTCGGTCGCGGGCGGCGAGTTGCGGGTGGTCGGCGAATTCGGCGACGGTACGCATCCGGGCGTTGGCGATGCCGACCGCATCCAGGCTCGCCACGATCTCGTCGGCCGTACGGTCCGCGAAGGCCGCCTCGATCAGCGCGGTCAGCCGCTCGTTGGCCGCGACCCGCAGCGAATTGCTGCGAAAGTCCGGATCCTCGATCAACTCCGGCCGCCCGAGCACCCGTTCGCAGAGCGCGGCCCACTCCCGGTCGTTCTGCACACCCACGAAAACCTGCCCGCCGCCACCCACCCGGTACGGCCCGTAGGGCGCGATCGCCGCATGCCGGGCCCCGGTTCGCGGCGGGGGTGTGCCGCCGTAGGTCGCGAAGTAGTACGGGAACCCCATCCACTCGCCGAGCGCGTCGAGCATGGAAACCTCGAACGAGCTTCCCTCACCGGTGAGTTGCCGCTCGTAGAGCGCGGTGAGCAGTCCGGTGAACGCGTACATCGCGGCGGCGATGTCGGCGATCGGAATCCCCGCCTTGGCCGGCTCCTCGGCGGTACCGGTGACCGACAGCAGTCCCGCCTCGCACTGCACGAGCAGGTCGTACGCCTTCTTGTCCCGATAGGGTCCCGCGGTCCCATAACCCGATATTCCGCAAACGATCAGCCGGGGAAATCTGGCCCGCAATTCCGCCGCGCCGAGCCCGAGCCGATCGGCCGCGCCCGGAGCCAGGTTCTGGACGAACACATCGGCCCGGGCAAGCAGTCGATCCAAAATCTCCGGCGCCCGCTCGTCCTTCACGTCGAGCGTCAGACTTTCCTTCCCCCGATTGGCCCAGACGAAGTGGCTGGACAAACCCTCGACGGTCTCGTCGTACGCCCGGGCGAAATCTCCCGCGCCGGGCCGCTCGATCTTGATCACCCGGGCACCGAGATCCGCCAGTTGGCGCGTGGCGTAGGGCGCGGCGATGGCCTGTTCGAGCGAGACGACGGTGACACCCGTGAGCGGTAGGAACACGCCCCCATCCTGACAGAGCCGGGCGCGCGCACGGCCTGTCGGCGGCGGCGAACCCTTCGGTCCGGGCCGAAGCGTCCCGGGGTGATGATGGCGGCATGGACTCGATCGCACGTGCCTCCGATCCGGATTCGGTGCCTCGCCTCGCCGCGCTCGCCGCGCTGCTCGCGGACGAGACGCGGGCGGCGGTGTGCCTGGCCCTGCTGGATCGGCGGGCCTGGACCGCCGGCGAGTTGGCCCGGCACTGCGGGGTCGCGCCGTCCACGATCAGCGAGCACCTGACCCGCCTCGTCGAGGGCGGCCTGCTGGTCGAGGAGCGGCAGGGGCGGCACCGGTATGTGCGGTTGGCCGATGCGGGGGTGGCGCGGATGGTCGAGGATCTGGCCGCGTACACGACGCCGGCGACCCCCCGGCCGGCGGCGTCGCTGCGGGCGCACTCGGCCGGCGCGGCCCTGGCCCGGGGGCGTACCTGCTATGACCATCTGGCCGGCCGGCTCGGCGTGGCAATCACCGACGCGCTCACCGCCCGGGACCTGATCCGCCAGGACGCCGGCTTCGCGATCACCGACGCGGGCCTGACCTGGCTCACGGACCTCGGTGCCGACCTCACCACCTCCGGCAAACGCCCCCTGGCCCGCCCCTGCCTGGACTGGACCGAACGCCGCCACCACCTGGCCGGCACGGCCGGCGCCGAACTGTGCCGGCTGTTCCTGTCCCGTGGCTGGACCGAACGTGTCGGCACGGGCCGCGCGGTCCGAGCCACCGAGACCGGCCGCATCGAACTGGGCCGGATGTTGGGCATTCGGCCGGAGGAGTTCGAGGTGACGGCGGGCGGCACGGCTCCGGCCCGAGCGGAAGTCGGCGGCCTCACACGCGCGTGAACGCCGCCCGGTACCCGCTGGGCGTCAGGCCGGTGCGGCGGAGCAGGTGTTTGCGCAGGGAATCCGTGGTACCGATGCCGCTGTTGTGGGCCACCTGTTCCATGGTCGATGCCGGCGGACAGGCCGGCGGAGGTCAGGATCGGCCCGTCCTCGACGTACAGCACGTCGGGTCGCAGGTCGACGGCCGGGAAGCGGCGGCGGAAATCTTCGGTCATGGTCCAGTACGTGGTGGCCGCGCGCCCGTCGAGCAGACCGGCCTGAGCCGGCACGAAGGCTTCGTGGTCGTCCCGAACGTGCTCGTCGGCACCCCGGCCGCGCTCCCCGACGACCTCGACGCACCGCAGAGTTGGTCCTACAACGGCGACGTCGCCCGCACCCTGGTCGCGGCGGCCCGCTCCCCCGAATCCTGGGGCCGCGCCTGGCACGTCCCGTCGTCCACCGCCTCCATCCGCACCCTGACCACCCACTTCGCCGCTCCGACCAACTCCCCGCCCCCGACCCTGACCCTGTCGATCGACGAACTACACGCGCTGGGACGGGAGAACCCGATCATCGCCGAGTTCGAGGAAATGCTCTACCTGACGGACGGCACCTCCCACCTGGACGCAACAACAACCACCAAGCTCCTGGAGGTCACAGCCACCCCCACGGAAACCGCCCTCATCGAACTGGCCACCTCCACAACCAGGTAGCCCGGCGGACAGCGCGGCGACGAGGGAAGCCCTCCGGGTCCCGGGGGCCGAGTCGCGATACTGAGCGCCATGACACGCACCCCGCTCCCGGACCCGACGGCGGTCCCGTTCTCCCGGATCAAGGTCCGGGTCGGCGCCCTCGTCTTCTGCGGCGCCGAGATCGCCCTGATCCGACGTGACCGTTGCGGCTCCCCGCTCTACGTCCTGCCCGGCGGCAACGTCGTGGACGGCGAGGATTTCACGACGGCTCTACGCCGCGAGCTCGCCGAAGAACTCGACCTCGACGTAGAGCGGGCCGAGGGCGGCGAGCTGTTGTGGATCCTCGACCAGCGCGTCAGCCGCCCGGGTCGCACCCCGCCGCCACGCAAAATCCACCTGCTCCACCGTCTGCACATCACCCCCGAGATCCGCGCCCGCCTCGCGGCGCACGAGCGGGACGAACTCCCCGACGGAAGCCACGAAGTCGGCACGATCGTATGGATCGATTACCGCGAAACCGCCGAACTCCCCGTCTTCCCACCGATCACCGGGCCTCTCACCGCCCTACCCACCCCACATGCCCCCACCACCGACGCCGCCCTGCCCCCGGTGACCGACGAGACATACACCTGGCTCTGACCACCGCCCCACCCGTCGCACGACGATCGCTCCGCTCGGTGGGTGGCGCGTATACCTTCGGCGTATGCGGGCTTGGGGTGGGCGCGGGTGCGTGTGGGTGGGGCTCTTCGTGGTTGTCCTGGTCGGTGGGTGTGGTTTGGCCGGGGGCGATGCGGACGAGGTTCGGCCTACGGACACGAAGGGCTTGCCGGCTCCGGTGCCGGGGCGTGGTGGTGGCTTCGTGGTTCGTTATGAGGAGCCGGCTTTCGCAGATCGGGGGGATGCGGAGTTTCTGCGTGCTCGACGGCCCATGGAGGCGGCGGTCGAGGTGCTCGGGGCATTCGTCGACCCCGGGCGGGAGATCGTCGTCGTCGGGCGTTCCTGTGGTGGGGAGGGCTCCGCGTACGATCCCGAAACCCGTCGGATCGAGGTGTGTTACGACGACGTCGCGGACGAGCGTGGCCTGTTCGAGCGTGGTGGCCATCGGCCGGCCGATGACGAGGTCGTCGCCGTACTCATGGAGACCCTGTACCACGAGGCCGGCCACGCGCTCGTCGACGTCCTGCGGTTACCCCTCGACGAACGGGCCGAGGAGGATGCGGCGGATCGGTTCGTCGCGCTGATGTTGCTACGCCAAGGGGTGGGCGGGGAGCGGCAGTTGCGGGCGGCCGTGGAGGAGTATCGGCTTTCGGCGGCGGAGGCGGGCAGGGCCGAACGCGATGCGAAGGACGAACACGCACCGGATCTCGTGCGCGCCGCCGATCACCTCTGCCGGCTCTACGGCGCCGCCCCCGACCGGAATCCCGACCTGGCGAACACGAGCCTCCTCCCCCGGGAACGCGTCGCCGGCTGCGCGGCCGAGTGGACGAGTGCGCGTGACGCCTGGCTGAAGGACCTCGCGCCCATCTTCCGCCGATAGCGTCGGAGCCCGCCCCGTGGCCGGGTCCGTTGCCGCTCGCAACGCACGACGCATCGACATGGCACCGCCCCGTGGGAATCGTCGATCGAAGACATCCGCGTCGTGGCCCCGTCCACCTGGTTCGGTTCGGCCGTCGCCATCGCCGGCGGCGTTTACGCAACTACCTTGATAGTGAGGGCAGTTGATCGACGCCGTCGCCCGCCGCGCCGTCTCGGGTCAGGAGAAAAGGGCGTGGAGCCTGGGGAGGAGTCGGGCTCGGGTGATGTCCGTGAGGCCGTCGTCCGGTGGGTTCGGATCGGCCGGGAGGTCGATGTCCAGGGCGTCCAGGGCGTCTTCCAAGCCGTCCTCCTGTCCCGTTCGCGCCTCGTACGCCTCTGCGGCGACGTAGGCCAGTTCCTCCCACTGCGGCCATTCGGCGTCGGACCAGGATTCGAACGGCCGGCCGGCCAGACACCGCACCTCCGGCAGGTCGGCGAGCGCGTCCGGGTCCGCGACCACCCGCTCGTAGGCGTCGCGACCCAGGCCGATCACCCAGGGTTGGAAGTACCAGAAGCCGTCGTCGGAGCAGAATCCACCCATGATCCGCGCGGCGGCGGCCCATGACACGCGCGTGTCCAGCGGCCGACGCACCTCGTCCAGACCGATCCGGAAGCCCACGATCTCCGACAGCGGAAGGCCCGAGAGCCGATCGCACAACACGCGCAGGCGTTCGTTCGGGTCGGAGCCGGTCCGGCGGGCTTCCTCGATCAGGTTCCACACGTCGTCTCGATGCACGATCGCCACCCTGCCGGCCGGGTCCGACACAGCGGCCACGACGCCGCCGCGGATGGCCGGTCGGATCGAATCTGCGAGGCCTGTGGCGGAAACATCCTGGCATCTGCAAGGATGACGCTCCGCAGGCGACGGCCCGGCCGCCGCCTGCGTACATCGGCTTCGCTCCGACGGGAGAGGCGCGCGTGACTAGGATCCGGCCGTGAACACGTTCGGGATCGGTGACGCGGCGGCTCTGCTCGGTGTGAGCGCGGACACGGTGCGGCGATGGGTGGACTCCGGTCGACTCGACGCGCGGCGGGACGAGAACGGCCGGCGGGTGGTGGACGGTGCGGCGTTGGCCGCGTTCGCCCGCTCGACGGCTGCCGGCGACGCCCGCGCGGACAGCGAACGGCTCGGCTGGTCGTCGGCGCGCAACCGCTTCCGCGGCATCGTCACCGACGTCCGCAAGGACACGGTGATGGCCCAGGTCGAGATCCAGGCCGGGCCGTACCGGGTGGTCTCGTTGATGAGCGCCGAGGCCGCGGACGAACTCGGCCTGCGGGTCGGCGTACTCGCCACCGCGGTCGTGAAGTCGACGAATGTCATGGTGGAGCGGACCGAGGGCGCGCGCGAGCACTCCCTCGAATAGCTGGGAGTGGGCACAGTGGGCGCAATCGGGATGGTGCGAGCCAGACGGGCGATCGCGGCGACGCTGCTCGCGGGGGCGATGGTGACCCTCGCCGCGTGCGGCAGCGACGACGATGAGAAGAAGAGCGACAAGGCCGTCCCGCAGGCCCCCGGCAGCACGCCCGCCGCCGACGCCAAGCCGCTCAAGGGCACCGTCACCGTGTTCGCCGCCGCCTCACTGACCGAGACGTTCACCGCGCTGGGCAAGCAGTTCGAGGCCGCCCACCCCGGCGTCACCGTCAAGTTCAACTACGGAGGCAGCTCGGCGCTCGCCGCGAGCATCAACCAGGGCGCGCCGGCCGACGTGTTCGCCTCCGCCGACGAGAAGAACATGAAGCTCGTCACCGACGGCAAGAGCGCCGACGGCACACCCACCGCGTTCGCGAAGAACACTCTCCAGATCGCGGTGGCGCCGGGCAACCCGAAGAACATCAAGTCGCTCGCCGACCTCAAGCAGGACGGCCTCAAGGTCGCCCAGTGCGCCCCGCAGGTCCCGTGCGGCGCCGCCGCCAAGACCGCGCTCGACGCGGGCGGCGTCAAGCTCACGCCGTCGACGCTCGAACAGGACGTCAAGGCCGCGCTGACCAAGCTCACCCTCGGCGAGGTGGACGCCGCGCTCGTGTACCGCACCGACGTCAAGGCCGCGGGTGCCAAGGTGGTCGGCGTGGACTTCCCCGAATCCGCCCAGGCGGTCAACACGTACCCGATCGTCCCGCTCGCGAAGGCGCCCAACGCCGACGCGGCCAAGGCGTTCGTCGCCTTCGTGCTGGCCGAGCCCGGCCGCACCGCGCTGACCGCGGCGGGTTTCCAGGCCCCGTGATCGGCTCTCCCCGGGTCCGCCGCGGCTTGCGGGCCGAACGTCCGCGCCGCGGCGGCGCGCCCCTGGCCCTGCTCGTCCCCGGCCTGATCGGCCTGGTGTTCCTGGTGTTGCCGCTGCTCGGACTGCTGATCCGGGCACCGTGGAGCGACCTGGGGAGCCAACTCGGCAGCGGCGAGGTCCGCGAGGCGCTGAAGCTCTCGCTGTTCACCGCGACCATGGCCACCGGCATCGTGCTCGTGCTCGGTGTGCCGCTGGCCTGGCTGCTCGCCCGTACCGACTTTCCCGGGCGGCGCCTGGTCCGGGCGCTGGTCACCCTGCCGCTGGTGTTGCCGCCGGTGGTGGGCGGTGTGGCGCTGCTCCTGGTGCTGGGCCGCCGGGGCATCGTCGGCGAGTGGCTGGACGACACGTTCGGCTACACGCTGCCGTTCACCACCACCGGGGTGATCGTGGCCGAGGCGTTCGTGGCGATGCCGTTCCTGGTGATCAGCGTCGAGGGCGCGCTGCGGGCGGCGGATCCGCGGTACGAGGAGGCCGCGGCCACGCTGGGCGCGTCCCGCTGGACCGCGTTCCGCCGGGTCACCCTGCCGCTGATCGCCCCGGGCGTGGCGGCGGGCGCGGTACTCGCGTGGGCCCGCGCGCTCGGCGAGTTCGGCGCCACCATCACCTTCGCCGGCAACTTCCCGGGCAAGACCCAGACGATGCCGCTCGCCGTCTACCTCGCGCTCGAAACCGATCCGGAGGCGGCGATCGTGCTCTCCCTGGTGTTGTTGGCGGTGTCCGTGCTGATCCTGGCGGGGCTGCGCGAGCGTTGGATGACCACGTCGTGACCGGCCTCGACGAAGCACCCGACGCGACGCCCGACCCGGCACCCGACGCCGCACCCGACGCGACCTCCGGTCTCGACGCGCATCTCGTGGTCGCCCGCGACGCGTTCCGCCTGGACGTACACCTGACCGCCGCGCCCGGCGAGGTGGTCGCGCTGCTCGGCCCCAACGGCGCCGGCAAGACCACCGCGCTGCGCGCCCTGGCGGGCCTGACCCCCCTCGGCGGCGGGCACACCCGGCTCGCCGGCGTCGACCTGGAGGATCCGGGCCGACGCCGCTACACCCCGCCCGAGCGGCGACCGGTGGGCGTGGTGTTCCAGGACTACCTGCTCTTCCCGCACCTGTCCGCGCTGGACAACGTCGCCTTCGGCCTACGCTGCCAGGGCGTCGGCCGGCGCGAGGCGCGCGCCGCCGCGGCCGAGTGGCTGGAGCGGGTCGGCCTGGCCGAGCACGCCGGCGTCAAGCCGGGTCGGCTCTCCGGCGGCCAGGCGCAGCGGGTCGCCCTCGCCCGGGCACTGGCCACCCACCCGCGGCTGCTGCTCCTGGACGAGCCGCTGGCCGCCCTCGACGCGCGCACCAGGGTGGAGATACGCGCCACGCTGCGCCGGCACCTCGCCGACTTCGACGGCGTCGCGGTGGTGATCACCCACGATCCGCTCGACGCGATGGTGTTGGCCGACCGGCTCACCGTGATCGAGGCGGGCCGCGCGGTCCAGGACGGCACCCCGGCCGAGGTGGCCCGGCATCCGCGCACCGACTACGTGGCCCGCTTGGTCGGCCTGAACCTGTACCGCGGCGCCACCTCCACCGGCGGCGTCGAGCTGGCCGCCGGGCAGCGGCTGGTGGTCGCCGAACTCCCGGACGCGGCCGAGGTGTTCGTGGCCTTCCCGCCGTCGGCGGTGACGCTGTACCGCAGCCGCCCCGACGGCAGCCCGCGCAACCTGTGGCAGGTCGAGGTGGACGGCATGGAACTGCACGGCGACACGGTGCGCGTCGAGCTGACCGGCCCGGTGCCGCTGCTCGCCGACGTCACGCCACTGGCCGTCGCCGAACTCGAACTCGCGCCCGGGAAGCCGGTATGGGCGGCGGTGAAGGCCACCGAGGCGCGTGCGTACCCGGCCTGAACACCGTTGCCGCGCGCAATGACGGTGCGAGCGTGCACCATGGTCCCCGTGACGAGCCTGACCACCACCGATGCGACCCGTGCCCGAATGAGTCGCCAACGCAGCAAGGACACCGGCGTCGAGGTCGCGCTGCGCCGCGTCCTGCACGGCATGGGACTGCGCTACCGGGTGCACCGCCGCCCGCTCAAGGGCATCCGCCGCGAGGCCGACGTCGTCTTCGGCCCGGCCAAGGTCGCCGTCTACGTCGACGGCTGCTTCTGGCACGGCTGCCCGGTGCACGCGACCTGGCCCAAGCGCAACGCCGAGTTCTGGAAGACCAAGATCGAGGGAAACCGCACCCGCGACGCGGACACCGACCGGCGAATGGCAGAAGCCGGCTGGTTGGTCGTGCGGGTCTGGGAGCACGAGGACGCGGCCGTCGCGGCGGCCAGGGTTCGGGATGCGGTGATCGCCAGGCGCGCGGCCGGCTAACCTGTCCGCATGGCACGACCCATCACCATGATCGACCTGTTCGCGGGCTGCGGTGGAATGACGTCCGGGTTCGCCGCCGCGAAGGGGTTTCGGCCGGTCATGGCGGTCGAGTGGAACCTGCACGCGGCCGCGACCTACGCCGCCAACTTCGGCGAGGCGCACATGCGCTGGGGCGACATCGCGGAGATCCCGGACCGGGACATCCCGCGCGCCGACGTGATCATCGGCGGCCCGCCCTGCCAGGGTTTCTCCAACCTCGGCAGCCGCAACGTGGAGGATCCGCGCAACAAGCTCTGGAAGGAATACCTGCGCTTCGTGCGTCGGGCCAAGCCCAAGGTGTTCGTGATCGAGAACGTGGACCGCTTCCAGAAGTCCGCCGAGTTCGCGCTGTTGCTCGCCGAGGCGCAGCCCGGCGGACTCCTGGAGGGGTACGAACTGACCGATGCGCTGCTCCCGGCGGTGGACTACGGCGTTCCGCAGCGCCGCAAGCGGGCAATCGTGATCGGCTCGCGGATCGGCCGGATCGAGGCGCCCGAGCCGACCCACGGCCCCGGCCGCCGGCTGCCCTGGAGCACCGTCCGGGACGCGATCGCGGATCTGCCGCGCGTGCCCGGGACGACCAGCCTGCCCACGTCGAAGACCGAGTTCTTCGGCCGCCCGGTGCCCGGCGTGTTCAAGGAGGCCGACCTGCACCTGGGCCGCACGCCGACCGAGCGCTCGCTGCTGCGCTACGACTGCGTGCCACCCGGCGGCGGCCGGTTCGACCTCCCGGACCATCTGCTTCCCGACTGCTGGCGGAACAAGAAGACCGGCACGACGGATGTGATGGGCCGGATGCGCTGGGGCCACCCGTCGCTGACCATCCGGACCGAGTTCTACAAGCCCGAGAAAGGCCAGTATCTGCACCCGCAATGGAACCCGGACGACCCGGCCGACCGGGTCAACCGGCCGATCACGCACCGCGAGGCGGCCCGGCTCCAGTCCTTCCCGGAGACCTTCGTGTGGTGCGGGTCCAAGACCGAGATCGCGCGGCAGATCGGCAACGCGGTGCCGCCGGGGCTGGCGGAGGCGATCGCCCGGCAGTTGAAGCCGAGGTTGCGCGAGGCGGGGTGATCGGCGGTCGGGGTGGTCGGCGCCCGCGACCGGTCAGGTGGGCGTTTCCTCGTCCAGGGCGTACATCCGGGGCGGTAGCTGCTTCTCGGCCCGGTCCAGGTCGGTCCCGTCCAGGTCGAGCCATACCCGATCGCGGCGCTCGGCAGGGCGGTCGAGGCCGCTCGCGGCCCAGGTGAAGATGCCGCACACGGTGGCCCGCTCCCGGTCCGGCGCCTCGATCTGCGCGGCGAAGCAGACGGCGAGCGCGGTGCGGGTGGGGATCAGGTACTGCTCGTCGTCCGGGTCGGGCCGACCGGTGGTGGCCGCGCGTGGGGGTTCGAGGACCTTCATCCAGGTCAGCGTCGCGCCCGGGGCCTGACCCGCGAAGCAGTCGGTGACCGCTTCGCGCAGCGCGGCCGCCGGGTCGTCGCCGATCCAGTCGAGCCAGGCGTCCTGGTCGAGCAGCCTGCCGAAGTCGTCCCGCGGCGGGCCGTGGTGCGGGTTCTCCCGGTACTCCCCGGTGAGCACCCCGTCGGGGCCGACCAGCCACGCGCCGCGGATCGCCTCGCCGGGCACGTATCCGTTCGGGTCGTCGGCGTAGGTCGGGTCGATCTCGGCGACCGAGCCGCCTGGCGACTGCGCGGCGGCGGCGACGAGTCCGGGGTCGTCCGGGGGCTCGCGTCGTACCACGGAACCGGTCACCGGGGGCTCACCCATGCCTACCACTCTCCAGCGCTCGTCGACGGTGTCGGAGGGCTCGGCTCATCCGCGCGGCCCCGGACAGGTCGGCCATTCTCGCGCACGGCCGTGGGGCGGCCGGCCCCCGGGCGACCCGGTCCGGCGCGCCGCTCAGCGACCCCAGGCGACGGTGATCGCCTTCGTGTGCTCGACCGCCTGCTCCCGGGCCGTGGCCGCCTCGGCCGCCCGGCCCAGTTCGTCCGCCAGTCGGGCCCGGCCCAGCCAGTTGTACGGGCTGCTCGGTCGCAGGTTGACCCGCTCGCTCAGGAGGGTGCGGGCCAGGTCGTGCCGGTGCGCGCGCAGGGCCGCCTCGACCAGGGTCTGCTGGATCGCGTCGCGCTGCGCGTGGCTGCCGCCGAAGGTGTTCAGGCGGTGCCGGATCGGGACGAGGATGTCGACGGTGTCCGGATGGCGTCCCTGTTCGAAGGCGACCAGCGCGCGGCACACCGGCAGGCCGACCTCGGCGGTCATCGTGTGGTTGCTCACCCCGGGGTGCGGGTCGGCCAGCCACCGCTGCCGGTCGTGGACCACCGCCTCGGCGTCGGCGATCCGGCCGGCGCCGAGATAGGCCATCACCGCGTGCACGTCGTTGAAGGCGTAGTACGGACCGTCGGCGCGGGCCGCCCACGCGTCGGCCAGGCGGGCCCAGCGCTTCGGCTGTTCGCCGCCCGCGAGGTGGATGCGCCACAACAGGGCGGAGGCGTCCAGGAGTTCCATCGCGGCGCCGATCGAGCGCTCGTTGTGCAGCACGGCGTCGTAGATCGCCAGCGCCCGGTCGATCGCGCCGGCCTCGATCGCGTACAGGCCGTAGTGCCACCAGTTGTGCACGTTGAGGTAGTTGCCGCCGGACCAGTCGCCGACCCGGGCGTCCAGGAAGCGGATGCCCTCGGCGAAGCGGCCCTGCATCTCGTACGTGTGCACCACCGCGTGGATCGCCCACACATCGCGCGGGTGCGCGGCCACGGCGGCCAGTCCGGCCTGTTCGGAACGCTCGTAGTGGCCGGTCTCCTCCAGGCCGAACGCGGACATCCCGAGCAGGGGCCCGTAGTGCGGATCGTCCGGGTCCCACGCGCCCAGCGCGCCGCCGACACGGTCGCGCAGCCGGGTCGCGTCGCCGGTGAAGAAGTCGATCTGATGGCCGATCGCGAGCGCGAGCGTGTCCCGGGGATGCGCCACGACCAGCTCGCGCAGGATGTCTCCGGCCCGGTGGATGTCACCCGCCAACCACGCCTCGGCGGCCTCGAGGTGGGCCGACTCACGCGCATCCCCCCGCACCCCGCCGGCCGCGAACGCCGCAAAACGCTCCCGCGCGGCGGCGGCATCGGCCGGCTCGGTACCAAGCAGCCCGAGATAGGCGGCGAACGCATGCCCCATCGGCGCCTCGGGAGCCGCCGACAACACGCCCTCCACCTCGACGGAAACCTCAGGCCGAAAGAACAACAACGCATCAAGCCCACGCTCGAAGTGCCCGGCCGCCTCCACTCCCATCCCGGACAACCCGAGCCCCTGCCGATCCACCACGCCCACCGAGATTCCTTCCGCCACACCCGAGCCCGAGCCCCACCCCGATTAAACACGCCGCGTGTGCCCGAGCCGGAGCCCATCGGGCGATTTGTCGGGATCGATGCCTTCGTTGCTTCGGGTGGGTCGATCGGATCGGACTCGGGTGAACCGGCGAGACCAATGCCCACCGTCGGCCGTATCGGGTGGATCGTGGGCGCGGCGAGGCTGGGGGCGACCCGGTGTCGGCCGGGACCAGGTCGGCCTCGGGACGTTGCCCATGTTCAGGAATGCTCTTCGTACGCTTGCCGCGCAGCGCATGCGCTTGGCGCTCACCGTGCTGGCGATCGTCTTCGGTGTGGCCTTCGTGGCCGGTGTGCTCACGCTCAAGGACACCATCACGGAGGCCGCCGCCACCTCGGCCGCGGACGACTTCGCGGGGGTGGGCGTGGGGGTTCGCGCCGACTCGGAGCACGGCGCCGGCGATCCCGCGGCCCTCGGGCCCCGGCTGGTGGAGCGGCTGCGTGGGCTGCCCGGCGTGGCGGCCGTGCGCGGCTCCGTCACCGGACCCGCCGTGGTGGTCGACCGCGACGGGGACCTGGTCGGTCGGGTGGAGGAGTCCGCCGGTACCAACTACGCGCCCGGGCCGGAGGGTTCCGATCCGCTCTACCGGCTCGCCGAGGGCCGCGCGCCGAGCGCCGCCGGCGAGGTCGCCCTGGACGAGGCCGGGGCCCGGTCGGCCGGCTACCGGATCGGCGACCGGCTGCGCGTGGTCGCCGGCGGCGGCACCCTGGACGCCACCCTCGTCGGCACCGTGCACGCCGTCGACGCCCGGATCCGGCTCGGCGCCACCCTCACCCTGTTCGACACCCCCACCGCGCAGCGCCTGTTCGCCGCCCCCGACACCTACGACCTGATCACCGTCGCCGCCCGCCCCGGCACACCCGACACCGCGCTCCTGGACGCCGTCCGCCCCCTCGTCCCCGCCGGCGCCGAGGTGGTCACCGGTGCCGCGCTCACCGCCGAGCGCCGCGACCTGGCCTCGGCCGGGACCGCCGGACTGGCCACCGGGCTGCTGGTGTTCGCCGGCATCGCGCTGTTCGTCGGCACGTTCATCATCACCAACACCTTCACCATGCTGATCGGCCGCCGCACCCGCGAACTCGCGCTGCTGCGGGCGGTCGGCGCCACCCGGCGGCAGGTCACCGGCTCGGTGCGCCTGGAGGCGCTGATCACCGGCCTGGTCGGCGCGTTGCTCGGACTGCTGCTCGGGGTCGCGCTGGCCGCCGGTCTGCTCGCGCTGCTGCGCGACACCGACGCCGCACCGCCGCGCGGCCCGCTCGTGGTGCGGCCGGGCACGATCCTGTGGTCGCTCGTGGTGGGCATCGGTGTGACCGTCGCCGCCGCGTGGCTGCCCACCCGCAAGGTGGCCCGGATCGCTCCGATGGCGGCGCTGCGCGCGAATCCGCCGAGCCCGGCCGGGCTGTTCCGACGCAATCTGGCCGGCCTGCTCCTGATCGGCGTGGGTGTCGGCGGCGGTTATGCCACGGTCGAGGCCGCTCCCGGCGGCAACGGCGAGCCGGTTCTGGTCACGGTGTGCGGCGTGGTGGCCGTCACCGGCGTGCTGATGCTGATCCCGCTGCTTTCGGTCGGCGTCATCGGGGTGCTCGCGCGGCCGCTGACCCGGGTGTTCGGGGTGACCGGGACGCTGGCGAGCCGCAACGCGCTGCGTGATCCGCGCCGCACGGCCGCGACCGCCTCCGCGCTGATGGTCGGCCTGTTCCTGGTCACCGGCCTGACCGTGATCGGCGCGTCGCTCAAGGACAGCCTCGACCACGCGGCGGCGCGCGGGCTGACCGCCGACTACGCGGTGTCCACCACGCTGCGCGACCCGATGGCCGCCGCGACGGTGGACCGCATCGGCCGGTTGCCGCACGT
Organism: Embleya sp. NPDC055664; assembly: GCF_053618075.1. Classification (NCBI taxonomy): domain Bacteria; kingdom Bacillati; phylum Actinomycetota; class Actinomycetes; order Kitasatosporales; family Streptomycetaceae; genus Embleya; species Embleya sp. NPDC055664. The sequence goes on along the minus strand of NZ_JBSHGZ010000001.1, from coordinate 585,912 downwards.
CGAGGCGGCGAGCGTGTACCGCACCGTGACCGCGCGGATCGGCGACGCCGAGCAGGAGGTCGCCGCGCTGGACCCGATCGCGGGCCCGAAGGTGATGCGCCTCGACTTCGTCGCGGGCGGCCCCGAGGCGCTGGGCACGGACCTGCTCGTGGAGCGGGTCGAGGCCCGGTCGCGGGGGCTGGGCATCGGCGCGAGCGTGCCGGTGACGTACCCCGACGGCACGTCCGGCACCCTGCGCGTCGGCGGGATCTACCGGGCGAATCCGATCGTGCTCCCCTACCTGGTCTCCACCCGCACCCTCGACCCGCACCTCGAACGCCCGATCGGCCGCCAGGTGTTCGTCAAGAGCACACCGGGCGAGGCCCGGGCCCTGGAAGCGACCCTCAAGGACGCCTTCGGAGCCGATCCGGCCCTGCGCGTGCAGTCGAAGGACGAACTGCGCCGGGGTCTGGGCGCGGCCATCGACCTGCTCCTGAACATCGTCTACGGGCTGTTGGCGATGGCCGTGCTGATCGCGGTCATCGGCATCGTCAACACGCTGGCGATGTCGGTGCTCGAACGCACCCGGGAAATCGGCCTGTTGCGCGCGATCGGCCTGGACGCCCGCCGGGTGCGCGCGCTGATCCGCCTGGAGGCGGCGCTGATCTCGCTGTTCGGCGCGCTGCTCGGGGTCGGGCTCGGCACCACGGTGGGGGTGCTGGCGGTGCGCGGGATCGACCTGGGCAACGTCCCGCTCGGCGCGACGATCCCGTGGCTGCGGATCGCCCTGTTCGTGCTGGGTGCGCTGGGTGTCGGGTTGCTCGCGGCCGCCTGGCCCGCGCGGCGCGCGGCGCGCATGTCGGTGCTCGGTGCGCTCGGGTCCGAGTGAGGTGCCGGTCCGCCCCGGTCGGTGTGCGTCCCCGACTCCCGCCGACTGGCCGGACGCCTGGACGGCTGCCGGTACCTTGGCGAACGTGCACCCGCCACCACCCGCGACGATCGCCCGCGCCGTCGTGTTCGACGTCGTCCTGGCCGGCTCGGTCGCCGTGGTGGCCGGACTGCTCCGCGCGCTCGGCTCGTTCGACGGCGACGGGGTGCATCCGCCGCATCCGCTGCCGTGGTGGGGAGTGCTCGTCCAGGTCGCCGCCGGCGCCGCCCTCGTCCAGCGGCGGCGCCGACCGATCGCCTCCGCCGGCGTCGTCTTCGTACTCTCCCTCGGCGACCCCGTGCTGGCCGGGCCCTTCGCGATCTACGCGCTCGGCGCCTACGCCCCGACCCGGCGCGCCGCGTGGGCGCTCGCCGCCGGGCTCGCGGTGACCATGTGCGAGCCGTGGCGGGCGCAACCGGGGTCGGACGTGTTCGTGGAGCTGTTGGCCGTCGTCACGCCGCTACTGCTCGGGAAGTACCTCGCGTCGCGGCGCGGCCTGATCCTCGCGCTGGCCGAACGCGCCGAGCGGGTCGAGCGGGAACAGGCCGAACGGGACCGGCAGGCGCGGATCGAGGAACGCCGCCGGTTGGCGGGCGAGATGCACGACATGATCACCCACCGGGTCAGCCTGATGGTGCTTCAGGCGGGCGCGTTGCGCACCATCGCCGAACGGGACAACGTGCGTTCGGCCGCCGAGGAGTTGCGGCTGACGGGCTGTCAGGCGCTGTCCGAGCTGCGCGAGTTGGTGGCCATCCTGCGCGATCCCGACGATCCGACGCCGACCGGTACACCCGCGCGGGCCGCGGAGCCGGCCGGTCTGGACGTGTCCGACCTGGTCGCCGACTCGCGGGCGGCGGGCATCGAGGTCGACCTGACGGTGACCGGATCGGCGCCCGCCGACCACGCGCCGGCCGCGGTGCGCGGCGCGCGGCGGGTGGTCCAGGAGGCGCTGACCAACGTGCACAAGCACGCCCCCGGCGCACACGTGACCGTGGCCGTGCGGCACGAGCCCGAGGGCATCGCGGTGACCGTCGCCAACAGCGCCGGTACCCGGACCCCCGACGTCGACCTGGGCACGGGCGGCACCGGCCTGCTCGGGCTGCGCGAGCGGGTCGAACTGCTCGGCGGCCGGTTCCGGGCCGGGCCGGGCGACACCGGCGGGTTCACCGTCGAGGCGCTGATCCCGGTCGGCGAATCCGCCGACGCCCCGCCCCGTCCCATCGCCCACCCCGTGCCCGACGAAGGTGCCGCATGATCCGACTGCTGCTCGTGGACGACGAACGTATGGTGTGCGCGCACCTGCGCACCATCCTCGGCGGCGCCGAGGACATCGACATCGTCGGCGAGGCCTACGACGGCGCCGAGGCCCTGGAACACGTGGTCCGCCATCGGCCCGACCTGGTGCTGCTCGACCTGCACATGCCGGGCGTGGACGGGCTCACCGCGCTGCGCCGGATGGTCCGGCTCGACGCGCCGCCCAAGGTCGTCGTGCTGACCACGATCGACACCGACGACCACGTGCTGCGGGCGCTGCACACCGGCGCCGTGGGTTTCCTGCTCAAGGACACCCCGCCCGAGGATCTGGTCGCGCTGCTCCGGGTGGCCGTCGAGGGCAACACCGTGTTGTCCCCGGCGGCGGCCCGCAACCTGATCGGGGCGAGCGCGGCCCGCGAGACCGCCCGCCGCGAGGCCCGCCACACGATCCGCGACCTGACCGAGCAGGAGACCCGAATCCTCGCCTGCCTGGGAGAGGGCATGTCCAACGCCCAAATCGCCGCCCGGCTGTACCTCACGGAACCGACGGTCAAGGCCTACGTCTCCCGCACCCTGACCAAACTCTCCTGCACCAACCGCACCCAGGCCGGCCTGATCGCCCACAACGCGGGCCTGACCCCCGACTGAACCCCAGCCGCAGCCGCACCTGGACGGTTTGGCCGCCGACGGCGCCCATTCACTAGCCGAGGCGGTCGGTCAGCCAGTCGCCTGTGTCGGGCAGCCAGGCGGCCCGGGTGTTGCAGAGCAGGTGGTCGCCGTGGGGGATCAGCAGGATCTCCGCTTCGGGGGCGTCGTGGGTCACGTGGGCGGCCGGCACTACGCCGGGGGTGATGTCCTCGCCGCCCTCGACCACCCGAAGGGGTGCGTCGATGCGGTCGGCGATGCCGGTGAGGTCGATGTGACGGGTGAACTCCTTTGCGGCGGCCCGGCTTCCGGTGCGTACCGTGAGCGTTTCCCGGACGAACAGCGGGAGTTGCGGCCAGTCCAGGCGGTACGGGCCGCTGACCGCGACGACGGCCGCCACGCGGGGTTCGTGGGCGGCGGTCAGGAGTGCGTAGAAGCCGCCCAGGCTCAGGCCGATCAGTCCGACCCCGCCGCGCGTGTCCAGGTCCGCCCGCGCGTCGAGGGCGTCGATCACCCGGCTCACCACACGGTGGTAGTCGGCCCGCGGCGCGGTGTCGACCAGCACCCCCTGGCCCGGGCCGTCGAAGGAGAAGACGGCCAGGCCGCGGCGCAGCAACGCCTCGTCCACGGCGTGGAATTCCTCCTTGCCGGAGTTCAACCCCGGCGCCACCACCACGACCCGGGGCGGCAGTGCCGCGTCGACCGGTCGGCGCAGCCATCCCGCGAACCCCTTCCCCTCGATCCGCACCGCGCCCGGATCCAGGTATGCGAACGCCCGCCGCATCGCCGCATCGGCCGCGCGCGCCGCCACGATCGTGCCCGCGTGGTCGGCGGCCGGCGGGAACGTCGCACAGTGCAGCCACCGGGCGGCGGTCCGGAACGCCTCCCCCGCCGACACCTCGTAGCCGCTCGCCGCGCACCGCTCGCCCACCCTCAGGTACGCCTCGCCGACCCGGCGGAACGCGGCCGGCCACTCGGCGAGCGTGTCCGGATCGGTCGCCGTGACCCGGTCGTACTCGTACGGGTCCAGCCCGCAGGCGATCGCCCGCGAACGGTTGCCGGCGACGAACTGCGGAAGAAATTCCGGGATTTCGAAGACGGTGGAGACATCGGGGAGTGCGTTCGTGGATGCCATGGTCGTCGTGATCGCCTTTCGGGCGCTGTGTGCGGATGTGGCGGGGTGGCGGCGATTCGGTGGACGTCAGGCCGCGACGACGTGGTTCGGGAACAACACGCGACCCGTGTGGCCGGTGTCCGCGTACTCCCGTACCGACACGATCCGGCCGTCCGCCACCTCGAAGATCCCGAGGCACCGGTTGTGGTATTCGACGCCGCCGACCGTGACCGCATCCGACGTCCATTCGGCGAACACCACGTCGCCGTCCGCGTGGATCGACACCAGGCGGATCCGTACGGTCTCCGGCCGCAGCAGCGCGCCGACGTCGCCGAGGAAGTCCTCGATGATCGTGTCGCGGCCGACCCAGGTGCGGGAGATGGGTAGTTCGCCGGGGTAGGTCCAGGTGGCGTCTTCGGCGAAGCTCGCCCGGATCGTGGGCAGATCGCCCTCGGCGACGGCCTCGACGTAGCGGGTGACGACGGCCTTGGGGGCGGTGGTGGTCATGACGTACTCCTGGGGGTGTGGATGGGTCAGGCGGGTGCGAGGGCAGGCGGGCGGGGTCACGACACCGTCAGTACCGCCTTGCCCCGCACGCGCCGCTCGCGCAGGTCGGTGAGCACCGCGGCGGTCTCGGACCAGTCGGCGACCAGGCCGAGTTCGGGGTTCAGTCGGCCCTCGGCGACCAGTCGCACCAGCGTGCCGAGGTCGGCGGCGAACGGCGTGTCGGAGTCCATGTAGTGGAAGTGGCGCAGGGTGGCCGACTCGGGCCCGGCGAAGAAGTCGAAGAAGTCGAGGGTGACCGGGGTCCGACTGGCCTGGCCGAACCAGATCAGCAGTCCCCGCCGGCGCAACTTGGCCAGCGCTCGGGGCAGTTCGGTGCCACCGGTGGATTCGAGCACCACGTCGTACGGTCCGACCGCTTCGCCGACGTCGTGTACGACCGCCGCCGCGCCCAGTTCGACCAGGCGGCGGCCTCGTTCCGGGGACCGGGTGACCGCGGTGACCTCGGCCCCGGCCGCGGCGGCCAGTTCGGTGACGTAGTGCCCGACGCCGCCGGACGCTCCGGTGAGCAGCAGTCGGCGGCCCGCGACCGGCCCCGCCGTACGCAGCAGCCGCACCGCGGTCAACCCGGCCAGTGGCAGCGCGGCGGCGACGGTCGCGGCGATCGATTCGGGGAGCGGCGCGAGCGCGGAGGTCGGCACGGCGACGTACTCGGCCCAGCCGCCTCCCATCGGGTGCCCCACGACGCGGGTGCACACCGCCGGCCCCGAGCCGTCCGCCGCGGCCTGGACCACCAGCCCCGCCACGTCCTTGCCCGGCCGGTGTCCCGCGCGCGGCTGCTCCAGCAGGAAGGTCTCGCCCCGGTTCACCGCGAACGCCTCCACCTTGACCAACGCCTCGTCGGGACGCGGCCGGGGCTGCGGGACCTCCTCGGCGACGACCCAGGACCCGATCCCGCCGCTCGGCGTCAACGCCTTCATCTCGATGTCCTCTTCTCGCCGTGTGCCGGGCCGCGGACTCCCCCGGTCGGGTGCGCCGACCCGGCCTCCCCGTCGGGATCAACACAACGCCGCCGCACGCCGGTCGGTCCAACAACCGACCGGCCCACCCGACAACCAACGGTTGTCACCTATGGTGAGCGGCATGGATCTGGACCTCGCCCAGGTGCGCGCATTTGTCGCGGTGGCCGACCTGCGGCACTTCGGCCGCGCCGCCGAGCAGCTGACGATCACCCAGCAGGCGCTGTCCAAGCGGCTGGCCCGCCTGGAGGCCGAGTTGGGCTCCGCGCTGGTCGACCGCGCCGGCGGCCGGGGCGTCACCCTCACCGAGGCCGGCGCCCGTTTCCTGGACCCGGCCCGCCGGGCGCTGGCGGCGGGCGAACTCGCGGTCGGCGCGGTCCGGGACGCCCGGCCGGCGCTGCGTCTGGACGTGTGGGGGCACCTGTACGCGCCGATGCGCACCGTCGCGCGGGTGCTCGACGCCGCCCCCGGCCTGAACCTGGAACCGAGCGCCGGGCGCGACCTGCCGTCGGTGGCCTCCGCGATCCTGCGCGGCGACGTGGACGCCGGCTTCGGCCGGGTACACCCGCTGCCCGGACGCGCCCCGCTCGGGCTGACCCATCGCCTGGTCCGCCTCGAACCGGTGGACGCCGTCGTCGGCCCCGACCACCCCCTGGCCGACGCCGCCGAACTGCGCCCGAGTCAGCTGCGCGACAGCGTCCTGTGGTGCCCGGCAGCGGTGGACCGGCTGGACTTCCTGGCCCGATTCGCCGCCGCGTTCGGGATCGTCGAGTGGGCGGCCGGACCCAACCTGGGCCTGACGCCCTTCCTGGAGCACCTGCGCGACGACCCCACGTGCTTCGCCCTGCTGCCCGCCGACGGCCCGCTGCCCGAGGGCCTCGCCGTGCGGTCCATCCCGCTGGTCGCGCCCACCCCGCTGTACGCGTGGTCCCTGCTGTGGCACCCGGACCGCCCACACCCACGGCTGGACGCCCTGCTCCGCGAGTTCGGCCGGGTGGGCACCGCCCACCGCTGGCTCGACCACGACCCGTCCCGGGACTGGCTCCCGGGGCCCGACCACGCGTGAACCCGCATCAGGACACCAGGTCGCGCCAGAACGGGACCGTCGGCTCCGCGTACTCGATGCCGCCGTCCAAAAACTCCGCGGTGAGGTAGTTGGTCAGGTTCGCGCCGTACACCACGATGTCGGTCTGCATCATCGACAACACCGGATGCCCCCACTGGCCCTCGGTCCCGGGCAGGTAGCGGTGGCCGTACACCGGCACCATCCGCGGTACCCGCGCCAGGTGATACCGCGCCGACTTGAGCGCGTGTTTGAGCTGCGCCGGCCGGGCGCCCCACGCGTCCGGCCAGAACGCGTTGTGCTCGACGTCGAACAGCACACCCTCGGCGGGCAGGGCCAGGCGGGCCTTCAGGTCGCGCGCGCCGCCGTAGCGCCAATTCGGCCACCCCTTGCCGGTCGGCAGCGCGGCCGACAACATCGACCTGTGGTCGGCGGCGAAGCGGAACCCGAGGTCCTGCTCCACGGTCTCGAACTCGGCCCCGGTCAGGCCGGGCAGGAGGTCGGCGCCGGTCCGCTCCAAAAGCAGGCGGAAGTCCCGCTCGGTCGGTCGATCCGGGGGCGGTGTGCTGGTCATGGCCACCGAGCGTAGTCGGCGCCGGTCGCCGCGCCGGGACCGCCGGGGCGGCACGCGGCCGGATTTTATCGGAACCGGCCCGGCAAGCACCTGAAAGTCGGCTGACCGGTGTTCTAGCATGAGCGCTCGATGCTGGGATGAAGTGCTGATTGAACGGTGCTGGTTGAACGGTCGGGGGACCCGTTGATCGACGAAGTTCGGCATGCCCCGCGGGCCGCCCGATGACGGTTCCGCTTCTCGCCGCCGTCGCGGCCCTCCTCGCCTTGGTGGCCGCGCTGATGTGGTTCGGATTCCGGCGCAGGCCCGCCTCCGTGGCGGCCCGCGCCGACACGCTGTTGGCCCAGGCCGAAGGGGCGCATCGGGCGGGACGGCTCGCCGCGGCCGATCGCGGCTATCGACGCGTCGCGGACGCGCTCGGCAAACCGGGCGCGCCGACCGACCTCGCCGCGACGCGGGGCCGGGCGCTGGTCGGCCTCGGCGAGGTGGCGAGCCGCCAGGGGCACTCGGCCGACGCGCTCGCCGCCTTCCGGGCCGCGTTCGCGCTGACCACGCTGCCGCCCGGCGCGCTGGAGCTGACCGCGGCCGACGCGACCCGGCGGGCCGATCCCGGGCCGCTGGAGGTCGCGTTGTGCGTCGACCTGGTCACCCGCACCGACACCGACCCCGACCATCCCGCCTACGACTTCCTGGAGGCCAGGTGTGTGGTCGCCCCCGGGGCGTCCGAGGCCGAGCTGATCGCGGTGGAGGCGCTGGCGGCGCGGATCGAGGCGGGCGCGCCGCGGCTGGAGTGGGCGGTCTACGGCCGCGCGTGCGCGCTGCGCGACCTGGGCCGTAGTGCCGAGGCGATCGCCGCGTTCGAGCGGGCCGACCGGCTGGTGCCGCGCGCGGCCACCGGGTACGAGCTGGGCCGGCTGCACCGCGACGCGGGCCGCCCGGACGAGGCGCTGGCCGCGTTCGAGCGTTCGCTCACCATCGAGCCGGAGCGGCCCGAGGTGCTGTACGCGATGGCGCTGACCCACCTGCGCCGCACGCCCGCCGACAAGGCGCAGCGCGTCGCCGCCCTGGAGGCCGCCGTCGGCCTGCTCACCCGCACATGCACGCTCGCCCCCACCCACGCCCAGGCCTGGCTGGGCCTGGGCCGGGCGCAGCACGCGCTCGGCCACGACGACGCGGCGTTCGAGCCGCTGCGCCGGGCCTGCGAGTTGATGCCCGAACACGTCGACGTGCAGATGGAGTTCGTCGACCTGGCGCTGGCTCGGGGGCAACGGGCCGCCGCGATCCCGGTGTTGCGCCGCGTGGTGGCCGGCCGGCCGCGGCATGTCGCGGCCAACCTGATCCTGGGCACGCTCCACGACGAGGACGGCGACTTCGTCGCGGCGGCGCCCTGTTTCGAGCGGGTGGTCGCGGTCGAACCGGGCCATGCGCGGGCCCGCTTCGGCCTGGGCCGGGCGTTGTTCGAGCAGGGCGAGGCGCAGCGGGCGATCCCGCACCTGGCCGCGGTGCCCGAGCGGGACGCGGCGCAGCACCACCTGTTGGCGCGGGCGTACAGCGCGGCGGGCGAACCCGCGGCGGCCGACGCGGCGTTCTCGGCCGCGATCGAGGCGGGCGACGACAGCGCGATCGCCCACCACCGGCAGGCCTGTGTGCGGTTGCGACGCGAGTTGCGGCAGGACGCGATCGCCTCGTTCTGGCGGGTGTTGGACCGGGCGGACGACGATTCGCCGTTGGCCGCCGAGGCGTTGCTCTTCCGCGGCATCGCATATCGCGAGGAGGGCGACCTCGGCGCGGCGCGGGCCGACGCGGACGCCGCGGTGGCCGCCGCGCCGCGCGACGCGCGGGCCCACTACGCGCGTGGGCAGTTGGCCGTTGTGGAGGACGAATGGGCCACCGCGAGGGGCGCGTTCGAGACCGCCGTGCGGCTCGATCCGGACTATGCGCCGGCCCGGTTCGGGCTGGGGCTGGTCCGGGAGCACGCGGGCGAGCACGAGGATGCGGCGGAGGCGTACGAGCAGGGGTTGGCGCGCCGGGCGGACTGGACACCGGCCGTGGTGCGGCTGGGGGCGGCCCGGATCGCGGCGGGGCGGCTCGCGGACGGCATCGAGGTGCTGGGGCGGGTGCGCGGCGAGCCGACCGGGTCGGCCCGCTTCCATCTGGCCCTGGGCTACGCCCGGCAGGGTCGGGTGGAGCGCGCGGACGAGTTGTGGGCGGCGCCGGGCGGGGTCAACGACGCGATACGCGCGCACAATGTGGCCACCGCGCGCGATCTGCTGGCCCGGGCGGCGCTGGCCGCCGGGGACCACGCGCTCGCCCGGGAGCACTGGCAGGCCTGTCGGGACGCGTTTCCCGAGCACGACGGCTACCGGACCGCGCTGGCCGAGACGTTGTTCCGCGAGGGCGCCGAGTTGTTGCGGTTCGGCCGCGACGGGGGCGCGCACCTGGCCGGCGCCCGGGACCGGCTCGGCGCGGCGGGCGCGCTGGTGCCGGGTGATCGCCGGGTCCGGCTGCACCTGGCGGTCGCGGCGTTGTACGCGGGCGAACCGGCGCTGGCGGTGCGGTTGTCGGCCGCGCTGGATCCGCTGGCCGATCCGCGCGTGGGCCATCTGGCACCGCTGGCCCGGCTGGCGCTCGGCGCGGGCACGGTGTCGCTGGGCGCGCTGGTCGAGGCGGAGCCGGCGGCGTGGGCGGTGCGCGGGATGCACGCCGCGCGGGGTCGGCGGTGGGCGGACGCGGCGGAGGCGTATCGGCAGGCGCTGGTGGTGCCGGGGCCGGTCGAGCCGGAGCCGCACGCCGCGGTCTGCGAGGCGGCCGAGTGCACGGCGTCGGCGCGGGCGGGGTGTGGGCAGTGCGGGCGGGCGTATTGCGCCGAACACGGCGTCCTGGTCGCCGCGTTGCCGGCCCGCTGCGGGACGTGCGTGGATGCGGTCCTGGCCGCGTTGGCGTCCTGTGCGCACCTGGCGGGCACGGGGGCGGCGGCGGAGGCCGAGGCGAACCGGTGGGCGGGCGACGGGGGGCGGGCCGCCGCGCATCACCTGCTGGCGCTGTTGCGGGCGCAGCGGGGCGACCACGACGCGGCGCTCGCCGGTCTGGAGCGGCTGTTGGCCGGGCCGATGGCGAGTGACGAGGGCCGGCTGATCGCGGCCCGGGTGTATCTGCGTCGGGCCGCGGCGCACAGCGAGGACCTGGTCGCCGCGTCGGCGGACGTGGAGCGGGCCGCGCGGCTGGTACCGGAGTTGCCGGAGGTGCGCCGGGCCCGACCGCTGCTGCGCTCGTGGCAGGCGCTCGCCCACGCGCTGGCCGGCAGGCACGGGGCGTCGATCGAGATCCGCCTCGAGTCGGAGCGGATCGACCCGACGGATGTACGCAACCTGCAGTGCCTGGCACTGTCCGCGCTGCGCGCCGGGCAGGCGGGCGACGCGGGGCACACCACCGGGCTGTGGCGGCTGGTCTGCGGGACGTGGGCCGCGGTGTTGTACAGCCCGAGGTTTTGGCTCGACCTGGAGGCGCGGACCGGGCGGGAGATCTCCGCCGAGCAGATCCACGCCGCGCGGCAGGAGCAGATCGAGCGGGTGTACCGGGAGTTGCGCGAGCGCGCCGCGCACAGCGAGGGCTCGGTGGCCGCGCTGTATCGCCGGCTGGACCTGCACTGGGCGTGGGAGGTGGCCGCGACCGAGCGGGTGGCGGCGCTGGATCCGGCGCCGGCGCCGATCGTGTGCGGGCCGCTGTTCCTGGCGCGGGTGGCCGATCCGGAGCAGGGCTCGGACGCGGGTCGGGCGTTGGCCGAGGCGGTGCGCGCTACCGCCGATCCGCATACCGGCGACCTGCTCGGGCCGCTGGGGATGTACCACCACCTGATCGACGTGGGCCGCTTCGACGAGGCGGTGGCGGGGCTGACCGGCCTCGCGGGGCTGGCCGGGCCGGACGCGACGCCGGGGGTGGCCGCGCTGTTGGCCCGGGCGCATCTGGCCCGGGCGCGGGATCTGGGCGGGCGCGGGGAGTGGGCACGGGCGCTGGGGTGCCTGGAGCAGGCCGCGCCGATCCCGGCGGAGGCGGTGGAGCTGGCGGCGGAGGTGGGAATTCGCGCGGCCGAGACGGTACTTGCCGCCGATCCGGCCGAAGAGGAGGAGGCCGCGCGGCTGTTGGAGCGTGCGTGGGCGCTGGCTCCCGACGGGCCGGGCCTGCGCGGGGAGTTGGCCGGGGCGTACGCGCGACTGGCCCGGCGGGCGCACGAGGGCAGGCGGCATCGGGACGCGATCGCGCTGGTGCGGCAGGCGCTGGAGCTGACCCCGGCGGACCCGGCGACCCGGGCGCTGGCTGGCGCGGCGTTGCGCGGGCTGGTGATGGAGCTGCTGGCGGCCGACACCGACGCGGCGGCGGCCGAGGCGGTCGGGGCGATGCGCGAGGCGTTCGCGCTCGACCCGGGCGAGGCGAGCCGGATCGGGTTGACCAACGCACTGTTCCTGAGCGCGGAGCGGCTGGCGCTGCGCGGGGGCGCCCGCGAGCAGGCGGTGGCGGCGATGGCCGAGGCGATCGCGCTGGCCGACCCCGACGGCGAGAGCGACTCCGTGGCCGCCGAGGCCCGCCGGCGGGTGGCCGCGCTGTTGGTGGAGACGGCGGGGGCGAGCGAGCGGGACGAGGACTTCGACCGGGCGATCACGCTCCTGGAGGAGGCCCGGCACTACGGCGACGACCCGCCCACCCGCCGGGCGTTGGCGTTCAACCACTACTACGCGCGGCACTACGAGGTCGCGGAGCGGTTGTTGCGGCAGGAGATCGACGCCGGCCTGGAGATCGACACGCTGCGCGAGGCGTGGGTGGTGGTGGCCGTCGACTGGGGCTACGACCTGCTGGCCAAGGGCCGTGCGTACGACGCGATCGAGGTGCTGTCGGCGGCGCTGCGCGAGCACGAGGAGCCGAGGCTGCGGGACGCGCTGGTGGCGGTGTACCTGGGCGAGGAGCGCTACCAGGATGCGATCCGCACACTGGAGGCGATCGAGCTGACCCCGGAGAACACCCGCCTCCTGGCCCTCGCGCTGCACAACGAGGGGGTACGGCAGGCGAACATGGGTCACAACCACACCGCGCTGGTACACCTGGAGCGGGCCCACGAGTACCACCCGACGGACGGCACCCGGGAAATCCTGGACGAGGTCCGCTCCCGAATCCACGGCTACTACTGACCCACGCCGCACTTTCCGGCGCACCCCATCGCCCCCCACCGCGCCCGATCGCACCCCGACCTCTTCGGAGCCCCGAACCATGCCCGCAGTCGAGCCCTCCCCATACGACGTCCTCGGCATCACCCCGGCCGCCACGCCACCCGAGGTACACGCCGCCTACGAGCGCGCGTTGGCGTCGGCCACGGGCGCCCCCGCCCGCGAGGCCTGCACCACGGCCTACCTACACCTGCGCAACACCGGCCGCCGCCTGGGCGCCGACATCCTGGAGTACGCCGCCCCCGACCCGTCCACCACCGCGCGCGAGGCCTTCGCGGGCGTCGCCGAACAACGTTTCCTCCCCCAGGACGCCCCGGCCCCACCGATCACGACCCTGGTCGTCCTGCGCCGCTCCACCACCGCCGAGGACCACCGCGAACCCCCACCCACCGACACCACCTTCGCCACCCCGGCCCGCTTCACCGCCACGGCGGAGGTATTGCCCCCGGTGGACATCCCCCGCTGAAGCGGGGCGGGCATCCGTCGCCGTCGCCGCTGGTGCGTGCGGGGGGCGTGGGCGGTCCGGTCGGGTCGGGTCGGGTCCACCGGATGCGGTTTCGAGTGGGCCGGGCGCTTTCGGCGCACGTTGCGCGTCCGATTGCGGGTGGCCGGTGCGGGGGTGGTCAGGGTCGGTGGTGGGCCGCCGCCGGCGTGCGGGGCTCCGAGACGTGGGGCTCCCGACGAGACGGGCGCCTTGCTTGGTGAAACCGGCCGGCAGCGGCGGTGAGGGAGGGCGCTCGGGTCGAGTCTGCCGGCGAGCCCAGGGCATATCGAGGTGCGATGGGTGTGTGTTGGGGGCGGGAGTTCACGAAACCGGACGGCGTGGGGTGCCGCAGTCTCGGCGCGCGAGAAAACCGCAGGTCAGCGGGAAGGGAAGCCGTTTCGAGTGCCTCGGGATCCGGTTTCGGCTCCCACTGGCCACTTTCGGTCGGCTCGACGGCCTCAGCCAGGTCGCAGCGCCCGAAGCCGACCTCGACCGGGCAGTTTCGGTCTCCGCACCGGCGTCGAAGAGGCCGAAGCACACGAAACCGGCACCCGACGCCCGACTTTCCACCCCGCCCCCACAAAACCGCAGGTCACCGAAACCCGAAACCCACAACCATCGACCGCGATCCGGATTCGAGCCCAACTCCCCTCCAAACAAACCCGAAACACCCCGACCCCCTCGAGAAAGCCACCCTGAGGACCCGACCCGAGCACCCTCCTGTTCCCCCGCTGCCGGCCGATTTTCGCCGAGCAACACACCCGCCTCGCCGGGAGGCCCGGATCTTGGAGCCCCGCACGCCGGCGGCGGCCCACCACCGACTCTGACCACCCCCGCACCGGCCACCTGCAGCCACCAGCGCAACGCTCGCCCAAAACACCCGACCCACCCGGGAACGCAAGCCCGGCGAACCCACCCCGAGCCCCCTCCCCGCCCGCCGCTGCTGGTCGCTTTTTCGCCAAGCAAGGCGCCCGTCTCGCCGGAAGCCCCAAGTCTCGGAGCCCCGCACGCCGGCGGCGCCCACCACCGACCCTGACCACCCCCGCACCAGCCGGCCCGCAACCACCAGCGCAACCCCCCGCCGAAACCCCCCAACCACCCGGGAAGCCCCCCGGCGGACCCCACCCGACCACCCACCCTCCCCGCCGCCGCCCGGCCCCCACCCACCGCCTCGCCGGCAAGCCCGCTCCGCGGCCCGGATCGTTCCCCGTCTCGATCTCCAACGGGTGGGATTTCGCGTTCTGATGGTTGACCTAGTCCACTGTTGTGAGGATGGTGGCAGGCAGTTGTCCGGATCAGGGGAGGGACGCCGTGGCCAAGCGGTTCGAGGGACGTAGGGCATTGATCACCGGGGCCAGCAGGGGAATCGGGGCGGCGTTGGCGGTGCGGCTCGCGGCCGAGGGAGCCGATGTGGCGGTCACCGCGCGTACTGTGCGGCAGGGGAATCTGGCCGGGTCGTTGGAGCGGACGGAGACGCTGATCGCCCGGCACGGTCGGCGCACCGCCGTGGTGCCGGCCGACCTGTCCGACGAGACGCAGCGGGCCAGGATCGTGCCCGCCGCCGAGGAGGGGCTGGGCGGGCCGATCGACATCCTGATCAACAACGCGGCGATGGCCTCGTACGCCTCGCTTCGGGTGTACCCGCAACGCCGCGCGCGGCTGCACTTCGAGGTGAACGTGCTGGCCCCGATGGAGTTGTGTCAGGCCGTGATACCGGCCATGGCGACGCGTGGCGAGGGCTGGATCGTCAACGTGACCAGCGGCACCGCCCGGCCGTGGGCGGGGCCGCCGTTCGAGTTGGGGGTGCTCGGGACCAAGAGCGCGGTGTACGGGGCGTCCAAGGCGGCGTTGAACAGGATCACCAACGCGCTGGCCGCGGAGCTGTACGGGACCGGGATCCGGGTGAACACGATCGAGCCCCGGGCCGCGGTACTCAGCGAGGGCGCCGAGGAGTTGGTCGGTGGGCAGTTGCGGCCCGATCAGATCGAGACGATGGACCAGATGGTCTCCGCCACGCTGGAGTTGTGCGACGGGCCGGCGGCGCGCACCGGCGGCGAGTACGTGAGCCTGGACCTGCTCTCCGAGTTGGGCATCAAGGTCTGACCCGACGCCGCCGAGCCGCCGAGCGGCCGAGCGGCCCGGCCCGATCACCCCGGCAGGCGCAGCAGCAGCGCCGCGAGCAGGCGGGTCTTCGGGTCGGCCCAGTCCAGGCCGGTCAGTTCGCCCGCCCGGCGGATCCGGTAGCGCAGCGTGTTCGGGTGGATGTGCAGCGCCGCGGCGGCGGCGCGCACATCGCCCAGCGCGTCCAGCCAGGCCAGCACCGAGTCCGCGTACTCCGTGTCGTGCTCGCCGTCGTGCGCCCGCAGCGCGATCAGGCGCGGGTCGCGAATCTCGCGGTGCTCGGCCAGCAGCGCCTGGACCTCCCCGTGCAGCACCTCCGGGCGTACCTCCGACAATGCCGCGACCTCGGCCGACACCCCGCCGGTCGCCATCGCGTCCAGGACCCGGTCGGCCGACTCCCGGGCCGCGACGGTACGCGCCAGGCTCGGTGCCGGATCGCCGACCGCGCCGCGCACCACCAGGTCGAGGTGGCCGTGCGCGGCGGCGGCGATCTCGTGCGCCCAGCCGAGCGCGACCGCCTCGGTCGGCGGCGCGGACAGCAGCACGTAGACCCTGGAGCCCAGCGGCGCGACCCGGGCGTGGCTGTGTCGCGCCGCCGCGTACACCGAGACCAGGTTCGCCAGTTCGGTCCGGGCCAGCTCCTGCGCCGACTCGTCGGGGACGTCCGCCCGCACCGCGAAGCCGAGCACGAGCACCGGCCGCACCGGGTCCAGGCCGAGCTGCGCGGCGGCGGCCCGAGCCGCGATCGAGCCGCCGAGCAGGCCCGCCACGCTCTCCCGGGTCGGCCCGGCCTCGGCGGCCGACCTGGCCCGCCGGCGCACCAGGTGCAGCGTGGCCACCCGCGCCGCGCCGACCAGCACCTCCTCGGCCCGATCGGCGAGCGGCCGGCGGCCCTCCTGGACCCAGATCGTGCCCAGCCACCGCCCACCGGCGTGCACCCCGACCGCGAGCCGGCGCCGGATGCCCAGGTCGGGCCGCTCCTCCACGGCGACCACCTGTGTGGTGGTGCGCAGCCGGTGGAACACGCCCCAGTCGCGCAGCCGGGCCATGTACTCCTCCGGCCCCTGCCACCCCAGGATGGACAACCGCCGCAACTCGTCGGCCTCGTCCGGCCCGGTGGCCCGCGAGTAGGCCAACACGCGGTTGGCGCTGTCCTCGATGCTGACCCCGCCGCCGGTGAGCATCGCGGTGGTCTGGGCGAGCGAGAACAGGTCGCCGCCGTCGGGCGGTTCGGTGTCGGGCCGCTCGTCGAGGGCGGCGTGCGCGAGTGCGGCAACCTGTTCCCAACGGGCCTCGGGGCGCACCGACAGCAGCACCACGCCCGCCGCGTCGGCCACCTCGCGCAGCGCCGCGCTCTCGCCCTTGACCGCGATCGCCGTCGCGCCGGCCGCGCCCGCCGCCCGCACCGTGCCGGTCGCGGCCCGACCGCGCAGGCCGACCGCGAGCAGCAGGTCGCCCGGCATCACGTGCGGCTCCTCCTCCGGATCCAGGATCGACACGTGCCGGACCGCCGCCTCCAGGCCGCCGGCCGCCGCCGCGACCCGGATCGGGCCGTCACCGACCGGGCCGCCGAGGGCGGCGAGCAGTTCGCGCAGCGGGACGCCGGATTCGGGCACGTTCGGCCCCTTCGTGGATGTCGCGGGCGTTGGCCGATGAGCCAAGCGGGGAGTTTCGAGTTTAACCGATCGGATAAACACCCGGCGGCGGTCGCGGCCTACCGTTGACCACGAGATCCGTGTCCGCACACGGCCGTACGGCGTCACCCGGCGTTGCACACGGCCGCACCGCACGGCACCCGCACCCCGCCGCAGATCACCGAACAGGAGCGCCGTCTTGGACGCTGTGACCCAGGTCCCCGTCCCGGTCAACGAGCCGGTACACGACTACGCCCCCGGCACGCCCGCCCGGGCCCGCCTCGAAGCGAAGCTCGCGGAACTGGCCGCGGCCCCGGTCGACCTCCCGATGACCATCGGCGGCAAGCGGCGCATGGGCGCCGGCAAGCGCGAGGACGTGGTCCAGCCGCACAACCACGCCGCGCGCCTGGGCACCTTCGCCCACGCCGACACCGCCGACGCGCAGGACGCCGTCGACGCGGCGCTCGCCGCCGCGCCGGGCTGGCGCGACCTGTCCTTCGACGACCGCGCGGCGATCTTCCTCAAGGCCGCCGACCTGCTCGCCGGCCCGTGGCGCGAGACGTTGGCCGCGGCGACCATGCTCGGCCAGGGCAAGAACGCGCAGCAGGCGGAGATCGACTCCTCGTGCGAGCTGATCGACTTCTGGCGCTTCAACGTGCACTTCGCCCGCCGCGCGCTGGCCGAGCAGCCGATCAGCAGCCCGGGCGTGTGGAACCGCACCGACCACCGCCCGCTCGAAGGCTTCGTCTACGCGATCACCCCGTTCAACTTCACCGCCATCGCGGGCAACCTGCCCACCGCGCCCGCCTTGATGGGCAACGTCGTGGTCTGGAAGCCGTCGCCGACGCAGACCTTCTCGGCCGTACTGCTGATGGAACTGCTCGAAGAGGCCGGGCTGCCCCCGGGCGTGATCAACCTGGTCACCGGCGACGGGATCGCGGTCTCCGAGGTGGCGCTGCGCCACCCGGATCTGGCGGGCATCCACTTCACCGGCTCCACCGCCACCTTCCAGCACCTGTGGCGCACGGTCGGCGAGAACATCGCGGGCTACCGCACCTACCCGAGGATCGTCGGCGAGACCGGCGGCAAGGACTTCGTGGTCGCCCACCCCAGCGCCGACCCCGCCGTGCTGCGCACCGCCCTCGTCCGCGGCGCGTTCGAGTACCAGGGCCAGAAGTGCTCGGCCGCGTCGCGCGCCTACATCCCGCGCTCGATCTGGGAGTCCGACTTCAAGGCCGACTTCCTGGCCACCGTCGACGGGCTGTCGATGGGCGACCCGACCGACCTGAGCCACTTCCTGGGCGCGGTGATCGACGAGCGCGCGTTCGCCAAGAACAAGGCCGCGATCGACCGGGCACACGCCGACGAGACGGTGGAGGTCGCGGCCGGCGGGACCTACGACGACAGCGTCGGCTGGTTCGTCCGCCCGACCGTGCTGGTCTCCGCGAACGCCGACCACGAGATCTTCAAGGACGAGTACTTCGGCCCGATCCTGGCCGTGCACGTCTACGAGGACGACGCCTACGACATGATGCTGGCCCAGATGGAGTCGGTCTCCGCGTACGGCCTGACCGGCGCGATCATCGCCCAGGACCGTGAGGTCATCGCGCACACCGCGCACGTGTTGCGGTTCGCGGCGGGCAACTTCTACATCAACGACCGACCCACCGGTGCGGTCGTGGGGCAGCAGCCGTTCGGCGGCGGGCGCGCGTCGGGCACCAACGACAAGGCCGGCGCGATGCAGAACCTCACCCGCTGGATCAGCTCGCGCTCGATCAAGGAGACGTTCGTCCCGGCGACGGACCACCGCTACCCGCACATGGGCTGACCCCACCCCACCGGTACTTCGGGAGAAGAAGATGCTCCGCAGCCCCATCCTCGCGGCGGCCCGCTCGCCGCGGACCCGTTCCCTGGTCGAGCATCTGCCGCCGACCCGGGCCATCGTGGACCGCTTCGTCGCGGGCGACGTGCTCGACGACGCCGTTCGGGTCACCCGCGAACTCGTCGAGACCGGGCGCAAGGTGACGCTCGATCACCTCGGCGAGGACACCACCGACCGCGCGCAGGCGGACGCCACGGTGGACGCGTACGACGCGCTGCTCGACACGCTCGGCGAGACCGGCCTGGCCCGCGACGCCGAGGTGTCGGTCAAGCTGTCCGCGGTGGGCCAGTTCCTGCCCGGCATCGGCGAGCGGATCGCACTGGAGAACGCCCGGCGGATCTGTACCGCCGCCGCGCGGGTGGGCACCACGGTCACCCTGGACATGGAGGACCACACCACGACCGACTCGACCCTGGGCATCCTGCGCGAGTTGCGCGTGGACTTCCCGTGGGTGGGCGCGGTGCTCCAGGCCTACCTGCGGCGCACCGAGCAGGACTGCCGGGACCTGGCCTACGAGGGCTCGCGGGTGCGGCTGTGCAAGGGCGCCTACCAGGAGCCGGAGTCGGTCGCGTTCCAGGACAAGGGCGACGTGGACCGGTCCTACGTGCGCTGCCTGCGAATCCTGATGGAGGGCAAGGGCTACCCGATGGTGGCCTCGCACGACCCGCGCCTGATCGCCATCGCGAGGCACCTGGCGGACCGGGCGGGGCGGGCGCCCGGAAGCTTCGAGTTCCAGATGTTGTACGGCATCCGCCCCGAGGAGCAGACCAGGATCGTCGAGCAGGGCGATCTGATGCGGATCTACCTTCCCTACGGCGCCGAATGGTACGGCTACTTCATGCGCCGACTCGCCGAACGCCCCGCCAACCTGACCTTCTTCCTGCGCGCGATGGCCACGAAGAGCTAGGCAGGACCGGGCAGGGCGGTTCGCACGGGCGCCGGATGGGAGCACTTTCTCCCGTCCGGCGCCCGCCGTCGTTTCGGGCATCGCGCGACGTCCGCGGGATCGGTGTTCGGGGCGGCCTGACAGCATGGGCCCATGGATGCAGTGGGCCTCGGCGACTTCACGGTGCGCCGCGCGAACGAGTCGGACGCGGACATGTTGGCCGGGATCGACGCGATCGCGAGCACGGGTGACGCCGAGCGTCGGGCGAACATCGCGAGGTGGTGTCGGCAGGGCTCGGCGACGGTGGCGGAGGACGCGTCCGGCCTGCTCGGCTACTGCGTGGTGGAGTACACGTTCTTCGAACAGGGATTCGTCGCGATGTTGATGGTGGCGCCGTCGGCTCGCGGGAGGGGTGTCGGGCGCGGGTTGTTGGACGCCGTGGCGGCCTCCTGTACGACCCCGAAGCTGTTCACGTCGACCAACGTCTCCAACCAGCCGATGCAGCGACTCCTCGGCCGAGCCGGCTGGAGCCCGGTGGGCCTGGTACACGGCCTGGACGAGGGCGACCCCGAACTGTTCTACCTCTGCGGGCAGCGGGGTGAGCCGACACATCGGTGACCGGTGACCTGGTGGGTCGGGTCAGACCTGGTTCTCGCCGCCGTCGATGTACAGGTGTTGGCGCCGAGGATAAAGCTGCTCTGCTCGAAGGCGAGGAACGCCCAACCGACAGCGGGGGGGAGGGTGAAGGGTCGGGTCGAGTCCGCCGAGGGGCTTCCGGCGAGAGTCGCGCCTGGGTCGGTTGTGCGGGGCGGGCCAGAGTCGCCGAGCGAGGCCGCCGCCGGCGTGCGGGGCTCCCGGACTCCGGGTTCCCGACAACACCACCGCGTTGCTCGGCGGAAAACCGGCCGGCAGCGGCGGGCAGGGTGAAGGGTCGGGTTGAGATCGCTGAGGAGCCTTGCGGTCGGTTGGGGCGTTTCGGGGGCGTCTGGGGAGAGGCTGGGGTTCGGAACCGGATCTCGGTGGGTGGTTAGGGGTGTCGAGATTTCGGTGACCTGCGGTTTTGTGGGGTCCGGAGGGAAAGCCGGGTGTCGAGTGCCGGTTTCGTGTGCTCCGGCCCCCTCGGCTCCGGTATGGAGACCGAAACCGCACGGTCGGAGGCGATCTCGGGCGCTGCGGCCGCTCGAAGGCCGTCGAGGAGACCGAAACCGCCCTGTGGGCGTCAAACCGGATCCCGAGGCGCTCGAAACGGCAGCCGCAAGCGCTGACCTGCGGGTTTCCCTCGCGTGCAGGCTGCGGCACCGCACGGGATCCGGTTTCGTGAACCTCCTCCACCCACATGCCCACCGCACCCCGAAAACACCCGCCTGCCGACCCACCCGGGAAGCCTCCCCGGCAGACTCGACCCGAGCCCCACCCTCCCCGCCGCTGCCGGCCGCCTTTCCGCCGACCAACACGGCGGTCTCGTCGGGAGCTTCGAGTCTCAAAGCCCCGCACGCCGGCGGCGGCCCACCTCGACGACTCTGACCAGCCCCGGACCAGCCCTCCGCAGCCAAGGACGTGACCATCACCGGAAACATCCGACCCACTCGGAAAGGCCCACCGGCGGATTCGACCCGAGCGCCTCCCTGCCCGCCGCTGCCAGCCGGTTTCCGCCGACCAACGCACCCGTCTCGTCGGAAGCCCTCAGTCTCGGAGCCCCGCACGCCGGCGGCGGCCCACCACCGACTCAGGCCGCCCCGCACCAGCCACCCGCAACCAGCCAACTCGGTCAACAGGTCCGGCAAGGTCTGTGCGAGAAGGGCATACTGCGACGCAAGTCGCCGTTCAACGGCCGTGTCCACTGCCTTCCGGAGTTCGGGCAGCGCCCGGATCGGCCCGTCCTCCGGCATGTCGTAGCCGTCGATCGCAGCGCGCATCGCAGGCAGTGCCGCACTTACCCGACTGTCCCTCGTCTCGCGGATTCCGAGCAGGCGATGGATGTCGACCCCGAGTGCGTCGGCCAGGTTCGACAAACCGTCGTCGGACGGGTACCTCGTTCCCTGTTCGATCTTGCGGAGCATGCTCAGCGACATGCCTGCGGCCCTGGCCAACGCCACCTGCGTCATCCGGCGTCCGCCTCGAGCCGACGCGACACGGGCGCCCAATCCGATTTGCGAGGATGGCGGCATGTCTTGCACGCTACCCTCGTCGGTGCGCTCGGGATGGTGATTCGTGTGGTTACCGCCCGATGAGGTTCGCGATTTCGGACAGCGAATCGATCGTCCAGTCGGCGCGATTCATCTCTGGATCATCCGCCCACAAGTAACCCCAAGGGCCACGTCGCACCATGGCCGTGCGCAACCCGGCCCGGGCCGCCGGGACGTGGTCGTTCGCCGGATGGTCGCCTACATACAGGATCTCGTGGGGCTCCCCGGGGGCCCATGCGCGCAACCGCGCGAAGAAGGCATCCTCGGGCTTGGCCACGCCCCACTCCTCGGACACCGCCACCGCGTCCACCGGCAGATCCAAGGCGCGCAACAGCTCGCCCGCTCGCCGTGTCTGGTTGCCCGCAACCCCCACCCACACGCCCGCCGCCAGCAACTCCGCCAGCGCCGGGCGCACATCCGGATACAGGTCCGACTCCTCCAGCACCTCACCGATGCCGGCCGCCTCGCGCGCAGCCCGCTCGGCATCCACGTCGAAACCCGGCCGGATCCGACGCAATGCCTCCGCGTTGTCCATCCCCAGGGCCGTCACCGCCCCGACCAGAGCCGACATGGTGTGCGGCGGAACTCCCACCCACTCAGCCCAACGCCCCCAGAACCGGGCATCGTCGGTCAGGGTCTCACCCACATCGAAAACGACACTCCTGATCATGTGGCCCAGGCTATGGCGCGACCACCTCGTCGCCGTCCCGAAGGCTCGCCGCCGAAGCAGGCAAACCGCTTTGGTGGCCGATCAGATGGTGGACGGGTGCTTGTCCTGTGGCGGCGTCGCGGGAGCGGGGACCTGGGTCTGTGCCTGAGCCCGGCGGATGGCCGCTATGTGGTGGAGCAGCGTGATCGCGGTGATGGCGGCAGCCACGTAGCCGAGTTGGGGCGGGGTCAGGGACGGCCACTGTTGGGCCAGGCCGCCGAGGGCGCCGCCCAGGGCGATTCCGGTATAGATGGCGCAGGAGTTGAGGCCCAGGAGTATTGGTGCGGCGGTGGGGTGTAGGGCGATCAGGCGGTGTTGTTGCGGGACGACGATGATGCCAACGGATCCACCCCAGATCATGGCCCACACCATTGCCGAAGCCAGGGCGTGTACGGCGACGGGGGTGAGGGCCAGCGCGACCGTGGCCGACGCAAGCGCGACGGTGAGGACTCGGGTGGGGTCGCGGCGGTCTACCAGGCGGCCGGCTGTGAGGTTGCCGGCCAGGGTGCCGGTGCCCCAGGCCGTGAGGATCAGGGTCAGCCGTGCGTCGGAGCCGTTGGTGGCGTCGTCGAGTGCGGGGGCGATGTACGTGTAGAGCGTGTAGGAGGCCAGGAACGTCATCGCGGTGATCGCCAGGAGGCTCAGGACGCGACGCTGCCGCAGTGGGCGTAGGCGGTCGGCCAGGGATGCCGCCGGCAGGACCACCTTGGGCAGGCCGAGGGCCACGCCGACCGCGGCGAGCAGGCCGAGGGCGGCGACGGCCCACAGGGTGATGCGCCAGTCGGTGCGGCCGATCAGCGTGCCCAGTGGCAGGCCGACGGCGGTGGCCAGGGTCAGGCCGCCGAGGACGAACGCCAGCGCCCGGCCCCGGCGTTCGGGCTCGACGATGGCGGCGGCCGTGCCGGACGCGGTCGAGGTGATCGTGCCGGCGCCGATCGCGGTGAGGACGCGGGCGGCCATGACCACCTCGTAGCCGGTGCCGACCGCAGTGAGGGCGTTGCCGACGACGAACACGCCGAGTGCCACGAGCAGGGCCGTACGGCGGTCCAAGGCTCCGGCCACCGCCGCCATGACGGGTGCCGACACGGCGAGGACCAGGGCGAAGACCGTGACCAGCTGCCCGGCGGCGGGCGTCGAGACATCCAGGTCGTCGGCGATGGACGGGAGTAGACCGGCGATGACGTAGCTGTCGGTGCCGACGGCGAAGGTCGCCAGCGCCAACGGCGCGAGACGTTTGAACATGGGCGGTACTGCCTTCCGGTGCGGCGGATCGCAAAGCGGATCGCATGGCGGACCGCCCAAGCGGACCGCCCAAGCGGAACGCCAAAGCGGACCCCAAGAGCGGACCGCAGCAGCGATCGCAAGAGCTGACGAGTCGGCAGCGTAGGCAATGCATGGATGCTTGTCCATGTATCAATGTGTCGGATAGACTCGCCCCGACGCGATGAGCATCAGCAGCACGAGGCAGGAGACAGGAGGCGGACGATGCGCGAGGTGTCACAGCCGGCCCGGGACGCCATCC
This sequence comes from Embleya sp. NPDC055664, assembly GCF_053618075.1. Lineage (NCBI taxonomy): Bacteria > Bacillati > Actinomycetota > Actinomycetes > Kitasatosporales > Streptomycetaceae > Embleya > Embleya sp. NPDC055664. The sequence goes on along the minus strand of NZ_JBSHGZ010000001.1, from coordinate 562,195 downwards.
GGCTCGTGGACGTGCTGCGGGCGCTCGGTGATCCCGTGCGGCTCGAACTCGTGCAGCGGCTCGACCGCACCGGCCCGGACAACTGCTCCGCGGCCGGCGAGGAACTCGACGTCCACCAGACGACGTTGTCCCACCACTACCGGGTGCTGCGCGAAGCCGGGGTCACCTGGACGACCATCGAGGGCCGGACCCGCCTCGTCCGGGTGCGCCGCGACGACCTGGACGACCTCTTCCCCGGCCTGCTCGATTCGGTCCTGGCCGGAGCACGCCGAGCCCGGCCGGCCGTCGACCGCTGACCCCCACCCGCGCTGTCGCACGGTGAACAGGTTCATTCACCCGGAATACCGAAACCGACCCTCCCGGACGGCTGTCGTCCAGGAGGGTCGGTGCCGAACCAGCCGTCATCGCTTCAACGCGGCAGGCCCAACTCCCGCGCGATCAGCATGCGTTGCACCTCGCTGGTGCCCTCGCCGATCTCCAGGATCTTGGCGTCGCGCCAGAAGCGGGCCACCGGGAACTCGTTCATGAAGCCGTAGCCGCCGTGGATCTGGGTGGCGTCGCGGGCGTTGTCCACCGCGCTCTCCGAGCTGTACAGCTTGGCCAGCGCGGCCTCCTTCTTGAAGCCCTCGCCGTGTACGAGCAGCGAGGCCGCGTGCCGCCAGCCCAACCGCGAGTTGTGCGCCCGCAGTTCCATGTCGGCGAGCTTGAACGCGATCGCCTGGTTGGCCCCGATCGGCCGGCCGAACGCCTCGCGCTCACCCGCGTAGCGCACCGACTCGTCCACGCAGCCCTGGGCCAACCCCGTGGCCAGCGCCGCGATGGCCACCCGACCCTCGTCCAGGATGGACAGGAACTGGGCGTAGCCGCGCCCGCGTTCGCCGAGCAGGTTCTCCGCCGGGACGCGCACGTCGGTGAACGACAACTCGCGGGTGTCCGAACAATTCCAACCGACCTTGGAGTAGGGCGGTGCGACGGTGAAGCCCTTCGTGCCCGCCGGCACGATGATCGTGCTGATCTCCTTGCCGCCGTCGCCCTTGGTACCGGTGACCGCGGTGACCGTGACGAAGCCGGTGATGTCGGTGCCGGAGTTGGTGATGAAGCACTTGCCGCCGTTGATCACCCACTCCCCCGTCGCCTCGTCCAGGCGGGCGGTGGTGCGGGTGGCGCCCGCGTCGGAGCCGCCGCCGGGCTCGGTCAGGCCGAAGGCGCCCAGCATCTCGCCGCTGGTCAGCTTGGGCAGCCAGGTCTGCTTCTGCTCCTCGGTGCCGAAGCGGTAGATCGGCATCGCGCCCAGCGAGACGGCCGCCTCCAGGGTGATCGCCACGGAGGAGTCGACCCGGGCCAACTCCTCCAGGACCAGGCCGAGCGCGAGGTAGTCGCCGCCCATGCCGCCGTACTCCTCCGGGAACGGCAGGCCGAACAGGCCCATCCGGCCCATCTCGCGGATGATCGTGTACGGGAACTCGTGCTTCTCGTACAGGTCGCCGATCGCGGGCGCGATCACGTCCTTGGCGAACTCGGCGACCGTGCGCCGCAGTTGCTCGTATTCCTCGTCGAGGCGGTGGTCCAACATGATCCGGGCTCCCGGGTTCGGTGGCGGGGGACGGACCGGGCCGCTCGTGGCGGCTTCGGTACGTCGGAGGTGGTTCGGTCGGCGGCCGGGCGGGCGGTCGCGGCTACGCGTCGGCGGTGGTGCCGGCGGCGGTGGCGGTGGTCGGGTCGGCGAGCACCAGGCCGTGCGCGTCCACCCGCTTGCCGATCAGCGCCTGGACCGCGCGCGAGGGGCTGGGGCGCCCGAGCAGGTCGGCCATCCAGGCGCTGGTGGCCACCAGCGCGCCGAGGTCCACGCCGGTCTCGATGCCGAGGCCGTGCAGCATCCACACCAGGTCCTCGGTGGCGAGGTTGCCGGTCGCGCTCTCCGCGTACGGGCATCCGCCCAGACCGCCCGCCGACGCGTCCACGGTGGTCACCCCGAAGCGCAGCGCGGCGAGGGTGTTGGCCAGCGCCTGGCCGTAACTGTCGTGGAAGTGCACCGCGATGCGCGACGCCGGCACGCCCGCCTCGGCGAACGCGGTCAGCAGCGCGGTGACGTGTCCGGGGGTGGCCACCCCGATCGTGTCGCCCAGGCTGAGTTGCGAACAGCCCATGTCCACCAGGGCCTTGCCGACGCGCACCACCTGGTCGAGCGGGACGGGCCCCTCCCACGGGTCGCCCCAGCACATGGACAGGTAGCCGCGTGTGTCGATCCCGGCGGCGCCGGCCCGCTCGACCACGGGGGCGAACATGGCCAACGATTCGGCCACCGTGCGGTTGAGGTTGCGCCGGGCGAAGGTCTCGGTGGCGCTGCCGAACACCGCGATGCGGTCGGCGCCCAGCTCGACGGCGCGGTCGAAGCCGCGCTCGTTGGGCACCAGGACCGGCAGGCGGCGATCGCCGGCGGTGATCTCGGCGTCGGCCCGGACCGCCGCGAACACCTCGGCAGCGTCGCCGAGTTGGGGCACCCATTTGGGCGGTACGAAGCTGGTCACCTCGATCGTGCGCAGACCCGCACGGGCCAGCCGGCGAACGAACTCGATCTTGGCCTCGGTCGGCACCACGCCGGACTCGTTCTGGAGTCCGTCCCGGGCACCCACCTCGTGGATGAACACCCGCTCCGGCAACCCGGGTTCGCGGCGTACATCCGGCAGTCGACGCGTCATCGTTCCGTCGCCTCTCCTTCGGCCCCCGCCGCCGCTTCCGGGTCGGCCCCGTCGGGGTCCGGCTCCACCACCGCCAGCGTCTGGTCCATCGCCACCGACGCGCCCACCACCGCGCCCAGTTCGGCGACCACGCCGGCGAACGGCGCGGTCAACGCGTGCTCCATCTTCATCGCCTCCACCACGACCACGGTCTGTCCGCGGGCGACCCGGTCGCCGACGGCGGCCTTGACCACCGTCACCGTGCCCGGCATCGGCGAGGTCAGCGCGCCGGTGTGCGCCGCGCCGCCCGCCGCCTCGGCCCGTACGGTGTCCACCTCGCTCACCCGCCAGGTGTCCGGCCCGTAGGCGAGCCAGCGCACGCCCGACGACTCGGCGACGTAGTCGAAGCGCCGGGTCAGCCCGTCGTACCCGACGGAAAGCCCGCCCGGCACCGCCGAGACCGAGGCCGACACGGCCGGGCCGCCGTCGACCGAGACCTCGCCGTCGCGCACCCGCACCTCGATCGGCTCGCCCGGCCCGATCCGCAACACGTGCGTGTCCCAGGCCGGTCCGCCCACCCGCCAGCCGGTCTGCGCCGCGAACGGGTCCGCCCAGCCGTCGGCCGACACCCGCTCGGCCCGCGCCGCGAGCGCCGCGGCGACCGCCACCTCCGGCGGCGCCGGATGCCCGGTCAGCGCGTCCGTCCTGGCCTCCACGAGGCCGGTGTCCAGGTCGCCCGCGAGCACCGCCGGGTCGCCCAGCAGGCGGTACAGGAAGCCGAGGTTGGTGGTCACCCCAAGGACCCGGGTCTGGGCAAGTGCCGCCCGCAGTCGGCTGATCGCCGTCGCCCGGTCGTCGCCGTAGGCGATCACCTTGGCCAGCATCGGGTCGTACGAACTGCCGACCTCACCGCCCTCGCGCAGCCCGGAGTCGACGCGGACGCCTTCGAGTTCCGGCTCACACACCGTCAACACCCGGCCGCCCGTGGGCAGGAAGCCCCGATCGGGATCCTCGGCATAGATCCGCGCCTCGACCGCGTGCCCGTGCATCGACACGTCCGACTTGCCGATCGCGGCGCCCGCGGCGATCCGCAGTTGACTCTCCACCAGGTCGACGCGGGTGACCAGTTCGGTCACCGGGTGCTCGACCTGGAGGCGGGTGTTCATCTCCATGAAGTAGAACGAGCCGGGATCCTCCGACGGCACGATGAACTCGATCGTGCCCGCGCCGACGTATCCGCAGGCCCGGGCGGCGCGCACGGCGGCGGCGCCCATCGCGGCCCGGGTGTCCGCGTCGAGCAGCGCCGACGGCGCCTCCTCGATGATCTTCTGGTGCCGGCGCTGCAGGCTGCACTCGCGTTCGCCCAGGTGCACGACCGTGCCGTGGGTGTCCGCGAGCACCTGGATCTCGATGTGCCGGGGGCGGTCGATCCAGCGCTCGATCAACAGCGTGTCGTCGCCGAACGCGCCCTTGGCCTGGCGCCGGGCCGCGGCGATCTCGTCGGCGAGCAGCGCGCCGTCGTGCACCAGGCGCATGCCCTTGCCGCCGCCGCCCGCCGACGGCTTGATCAGCACCGGGAAGCCGATCTCCCGGGCAATGTTCACGAGTTCGGCGTCGGTCATGCCCGCCGCGCCGCCGCCGGGCACCACCGGCACGCCGTAGGCGGCGACCGTCTCCTTGGCCCGGATCTTGTCGCCCATCAGCTCGATCACGCCCGCCGGCGGGCCGACGAAGACCAGCCCGGCGCGCGCCACGGCGGCGGCGAACGCGGCGTTCTCGGACAGGAATCCGTAGCCGGGGTGAACCGCCCCGGCGCCGGCGCGCACGGCGGCCGCGACCACCGCGTCCACGTCCAGGTAGCTCGGTACCTCGACCGCCGCGTCGGCCTCGCGCACGTGCCGCGCGGCGGCGTCGCCCGGCCCGTACACGGTGACCGCGCGCACGCCCAGGCGGCGCAGCGTGCGGATGACCCGGACCGCGATCTCGCCTCGGTTGGCGACCAGTACTGCGTCGAACACGTCGTGACCCCTCTACATCCGGAACAGACCGAAGCGCGGCTCGGCCAGCGGCGCGTTGGCGCACGCCGTCAGGGCCAGGCCCAACACGGTGCGGGTGTCGAGGGGGTCGATGATCCCGTCGTCCCACAGGCGCGCGGTCGCGTAATAGGCGTTGCCCTGCCGCTCGTACTGCTCGCGGATCGGCTGCTTGAACTCCTCCTCGCCGTCCCAGCTCTCGCCGCGCGCCTCGATCTGGTCGCGCTTGACGGTGGCGAGCACGGTGGCAGCCTGTTCGCCGCCCATCACCGAGATCTTGGCGGTGGGCCACATCCACAAGAAGCGCGGACTGTAGGCACGTCCGCACATCGAGTAGTTGCCCGCGCCGTGCGAACCGCCGATGACGACGGTCAGCTTGGGCACGCGGGTGGTGGCCACCGCGGTGACCATCTTGGCGCCGTGCTTGGCGATGCCGCCGTGCTCGTAGTCCTTGCCGACCATGAAGCCGGTGATGTTCTGGAGGAACAGCAGCGGGATGCCGCGCTGGTCGCACAGTTCGATGAAGTGCGCGCCCTTGACCGCGGATTCGGCGAACAGGATGCCGTTGTTGGCGACGATCCCCACCGGGTGGCCGTGGATCCGGGCGAAGCCGGTGACCAGCGTGGTGCCGTATTCGCCCTTGAACTCGTGGAAGCGCGAGCCGTCGACGATGCGCGCAATCACCTCGCGCACGTCGTAGGGGGTGCGCGCGTCGGGCGGCACGACCCCGTACAGCCCGGCCGGGTCGACGGCCGGCGGCTCCACTTCCCGTACATCCCAAGGCAGTTGCGGCCGGGCGCCGAGGGTGCCGACGATGTCGCGGACGATCCGCAGCGCGTCCTTGTCGTCGGCCGCGAGGTGGTCGACGACGCCGGAGATGCGGGCGTGTACGTCGCCGCCGCCCAACTCCTCGGCGCTGACCACCTCGCCGGTGGCGGCCTTCACCAGCGGCGGGCCGCCGAGGAAGATGGTGCCCTGGTTACGCACGATCACCGTCTCGTCGCTCATGGCCGGCACGTACGCGCCGCCGGCGGTGCACGAGCCGAGCACGGCGGAGATCTGCGGGATGCCCCGGGCGCTCATCTGCGCCTGGTTGTAGAAGATCCGCCCGAAGTGCTCCCGGTCCGGGAAGACCTCGTCCTGCATGGGCAGGAACGCGCCGCCGGAGTCGACCAGGTACAGGCACGGGAGTCGGTTCTCCAGCGCGATCTCCTGGGCCCGCAGGTGCTTCTTGACCGTCATCGGGTAGTAGGTGCCGCCCTTGACCGTCGCGTCGTTGGCCGCGATCACGCACTCGCGGCCGGCGACCCGGCCCACGCCCGCGATGATCCCCGCGGCCGGCGCATCGCCGCCGTACATCCCGTCGGCGGCCAGCGGCGCGATCTCCAGGAACGGCGTGCCGGGGTCCAACAGGGTCTCCACCCGGTCGCGCGGGAGCAGCTTGCCCCGCGCGGTGTGCCGTTCCCGGGCCCGTTCGCCGCCGCCCAACGCGGTGGTCGCCAACCGGGCGCGCAGTTCGCCGACCGCGCGTTCGTGGGCTTCCGCGTTGGCCCGGTAGGTCTGCGACCCCGGGTCGGCGGCTGTGCCGAGCACGTTTTCCATGACACCGCCTCGAGTTAACCTTCGTTCACCTGCCCCCGAGGTTAACCACGGTTAATCCGAGTGTCTAGCATGGACACATGACCGTGAGCCGTCGAGACCAGATCCTGCAGGTGGCCGCCCGGCTGTTCGCCGAGCGCGGCTATCACAGCGTGGGCATGGACGACATCGGCGCGGCGGTGGGCATCAGCGGCCCCGCGCTGTACAAACACTTCCGGGGCAAGGAGGCGATGCTCACCGAGCTGCTGGTCGACATCAGCGAGCAGCTGCTGGCCCGGGGCGAGCTGCGGGCGTCGATCGAGGACCCGGCGCAGGCGCTGGCCGCGCTGATCGAGGGCCAGGTCGAGTTCGCGCTGCGCCACCCGGACCTGATCACGCTGCACGACCACGCGCTCAACCAGGTCCCCACGGCCGAGCGACACCGGATCCGCCGCGTCCAGCGCGCCTACGTGGAGCTGTGGGTCGAGGTGGCGATGAAGGCCCACCCGAACCGCCTGGACGACCGCGAGGCCCGCGCCGCGGTCCACGCCGCCTTCGGCCTGATCAACTCCACCCCCCACACACTGCGCACCCCCCAACGCATCCTGGCCCCGATGCTGAGCCGAATGGCCCTGGCGGCGCTGGCGGCGGCAACGGGGTAGGCGGGCGTGCGGCGAGGTGACCTCGAAGCCGCGGTCTGCGGCCGGATGGGTGGCGGGCGGGCCGTCCGCTGCGTCGGCGCGGAGATGGCCGAGGCCCCCGCGCGTTCGGGTCGCGGGAGCCTCGGGTGTTGCGGTTAGGTCAGGCGTTCCACTGTCCGGTGTTGGTTGACATCATGCTGATCTGCAACTGGATCGTCGTGATCTTTGCGGCGGTGGGCACCTCATAGGTGACGAATCCGAGCCGGACACCACCGGGCGGGATGCTCACGCTCGACGGGAACGCGGGGCCGGCGCTGGTCTCACCGAAGCTGCTGCCGAACTGCTGACCATCGGCGCCGATCAGACGGGAGCCGAAGTTCTGCGTGTCGCTGATCGGCTGGTCACCGCTGCTGACGATCTTCCACTGGATCGCGACGTACCGGTTGCCCGCTTTGGGCTTGAGGTATCGGTCCGACGACCCGGCCGGATCGACGCCTTTCACCGGGGTGACGTCGACCGGGACGCCCTTGGTGTTGGTCAGGGTGAGCGTGTCACCGACCTTTGCGGCGGGCAGGGCACCGGGCTTGGTCGAGGCGGGTGCGACTCCGGCCCGGGCGGCCGGGGCGGTTGAGGCCCCCGGGGCGGCAACCGTCGGCGACACGGTCCCACCGGGCGGTTCGCTGACGGACTTGTCGATGATCATCGGGTTGTTCGCCTCGGCAACGACCTTGTCGTCGCGTTCGCTGCAGGCGGCAAGTGCAAGCACGCAGGCGACGGCCAAGACGGCGCCGATGGTGCGAGCGTGCATGATCCCCACACAGTTCTGGTCCGGGGAGGTTACGCCCGCCCGCACTGGCGACGTGGCCGCGTTCACACACTCGTGACGTACGGCTCGCGCCGACCGGGATACCCGCGCACCCGGGCTCCCCCCGATCCCCTCGGATCCACGTCACGGCTACCACGGGCCGCCTCCACGGTTCACCCCCACGTGTGTGGGGACTTCGCATCCGGGGCACACGCGAGCATGCTCAACGGCGGTTCACCCCCACGTGTGCGGGGACTTCTGCGGGAGCTCCAGCGGCGAGAGTGTGTCGCTCGGTTCACCCCCACGTGTGTGGGGACTTCGCGGGACGCCCCGCTGACCCACCGCCACAACCCGGTTCACCCCCACGTGTGTGGGGACTTCTCTTGCTGACCTGCAGGTCCTCTGGGTCTTTGCCATTTCGTGATGAGGATTGGGCAATTGAGGCAGAGATTCTTCCTGAATGTGGTCTGACCAGGGCCTCTTCTCGGTCCAGGGCCCGGCAAGGGTTTCAGTCTCCCAGCAATGCCGGGTGCTTCCGCAAGGCTCGCTGCGACTGTCCCGACGGTCGCACGGCCGGTGATCTTGCAGGCGTGGCGGACAACAACCTCTCGAATCCCGGTCGGTGCATGCGCAGACCTGCGGTTCGATCCTCCGGTGCTTTGAGCATGGCGGTGACGACTCTCCTCGACTGAGTCGCTTGGGGCCGCATCCGGCTCAGAGCGGACCTTATTTACTGGTCTGTCGCTTCGGTGAGGGGATGCCCGTTGAATAAGGAGGCCCGGGGGTGGTTGCGGGTCGTCGTGGTTCGCTCGGGTTTCTGTCGGGGAGATGCGGTCACGTTTTCAAGCCTTTTCAGGGCTCGGACGCCAATTTGTCCTCTTCGTTGCCCCGGCGGGGTGGGCTCAGGCGAAGTTGCCCGTTTCGGCATCCTGTTCGGGTCGCGCTTCGGCGTACGCTGGCAGGACCTGATTTGCTTCGCCCGGGTACGGCGCGGCGTGCGTTGCTCGGCAGGAGCGCGACACCGAGCGTGTCGCCGGCTCGGGTGGGCCTGCTCGGAGGGATCCCAGGTCATGCCCACGGACCACGACGAGACGCCGACGATCGAGCACAACGGCTCCCGATTGGCGGCGGCCCGTGCCGCCCGAGGCTGGACGCAGAGCCGCCTCGCGATGGAGGCGAACTTCAGCCTCGCCGCCATCAAGGCATACGAGCGCGGTGCCCGCAGCCTGGACCGACCCGCGAACATCCTGACCCTGGCACGTGCCTTGAAGTGCCACCCGACCGACATCACCGGAGCCCCGTACTACGTGCCGGGCTCGGACGACGGAGCGGTGTCCGCGATCAAGCGCGAACTCCTGCGCTACAACCGACCGCCTCGCCCAACAGACACCCAAATCCGCGAGGTCGACCTCGCCGACCTGCGCCTTCGTGTCGCCGAGGCAAGCGCTTGGCGGCAGGCCGCAGCGATGACCCGGACCGGCGAGGTGCTGCCCGACCTGCTGCGTGACACCCGAATCGCCACGCACGTGCTGGAAACGCACGAACAGCGGGAGGCGTACGGCCTGTTGTGCTCGGCTTACGAGGCCGCGATGCAATACCTCTACAAAATGGGCCTGATCAGCGACGCGACCCTCGCGACCGAGCGGGTCCTGTGGGCCGCCGAGCGCACGGAGGATCCGCTGCGGATGTTGGCCGCCCGCTGGTACGAGTCGGGCGAGTACATCGGCATCGGCGAGCACGAGGAGGCAGCGGACATCCTCGATGACGGCCTGACCGAGCTGTCCAAGCCTCGGTATCGCGACGACCCGATGTCCCTGTCGCTCGCGGGCGCCTACCATCTGAAGGCGTCGCTCAACTCGGCACGCGGCTACGACGGTGAGGCCGCCTGGGCGCACTGGGCGAAGGCCGAGCAGGCGGCGACCGAACTCGGCCGGGACCGCAACGACTTCGAGTTGGTCTTCGGTCCGACGAACGTCGCCATCTGGGGCGTTTCGCTGCCGGTCGAACTGGGCCGTGGGCGCGACGCGGTCCGCCGGTTGGAGCGAATCATCCTGCCGAAGGACTACAGCAGGGAACGCCGCAGCCACTTCCACATCGACGCGGGCCGCGCACACTACCTGGCGGGCGACCACGACTCGGCCTGGGAGGCGTTCGAACAAGCGGAGAAGCTGGCTCCCCAACAGGCGCGCATGCATCCGGCCGTGCGCGAGAACGTGCGCCTGATGACGGCGAAGTACCGCAGGAGCGGGCATCGAATGGAGTTTGCGAGGCGTGTGGGCGTGGCCTGACGCAAGCCTCGGAAGGGATACAGAACGTAGTCCTCACGTCACTGGACGGCCCCTAGCGTTGTGACCACCAGGTTTCCAACGCTAGGGGCCGTCGTCATGTCCTACTCCGTAACCATCCAACCGTCCGGCAATCCGGACCGAGCAGTCCGCATCACGGCACCCGGTCGTGATCCGCTCGATGTGACGCGGGCGGAGTTGACGGCTCTGGTGCATGAGGCGCGGGTGTATTTGATGCGGACCTTTCCGGCGCCGTTGGTGGGGCGCGGTTTGGACTCGGGCGGCTGAGCCACGCCCGATGCCGCCCGCTCCGACCGTTTCCTGCGGGCGGCACCCCCCCGGTCCTGCGGCCACCGGCGCGGCTGCGGGACCGGGGGCTCGATCCCTTGTCCGGCTGGGTGCCTGAAGACCCCCGCACAACCGGCCGGGCCGGGCCGTCCGCCGATCCACCACCGAAAGCAGGTCCGTGTACCCGCCGCTTCTTGAACGTCTCGGTGCAACCGCCCCCGAACGCCATCGACTTGCGGGCCGCCGGCCCGACCCCGCGACCGCCCCACCGCATCGGCAGCGCGCCCACCACCGGCACTGCCGCGCCGCCGGGGCCGCGTTGCGGGGCGCCGTGGCCGATGCGTATCGAAGCGGCATGTCGGTGGAGGTCATTGCCCGCGCGACCGGGTTCTCCCCGGGCTACGTGCGCATCATCGCGCACCGAGCGCCGCGTGCCGAAGTCCCCGACCCCGTCGCCCCGTTCCATACGCAAGGAGAGACCATGACCGACACGCCCACGCCTCCCTGGGCCATCGGCGAACCCCTGTGGCGCAAGGTCGACCACCACGCGCGACATCACCACCTCGGCACCATCACCCGCATCTGGCACGACGGGGACCGGTGGATGGTCGAATACGCATACGGCGCACGCGCCGACAGGATCACGACCGCACCCGCCGCCGAGATGTACCGCGAAGGGCCCATGACCCGGCCCGTCTGACCGGCGGGCGGTCTCGTCAGCCGGCGGCGGCGAGCTTGGCCAGGTGGTGGAGGGAGTTGGGGAGGTGTTCGGGGCCGAAGGGTGGGAATTGGAAGCGCTCCCGGGCGGGTTCCGACGCCGCCGACCAGTCGTAGGTGAGGGTGACCTCGGTTTGTGACGCGTCGAGTGGCTTGAGGTCGTAGCGCCAGGTCCAGCCGCCGAACTGCAGGCCGCCGTCGGCCTGTTCCATCCCGGGCGCCCAGCCGATGGCGTGCGGCGCGTCGAGGACGCGGACCTGGTTGGCCATCCGGTAGTCGCCGTCCGGGTGCTTGGCGTGATACATGGCCATCCGGAAGACCTGCCCCACCTCGGTCAGCGGCGCCCGGTCGACGCACTCCTGGACCCAGCCGGTGCCATCGATGGAGGCGTGGGTCGTCGGGTCGGCCAGCACCGCGAACACCTTCGCGGCGGGCAGGGCAATGGTCAGGGTGGCGCTCACGGATTCCGCCTGCTTCATGGTTCCCACGCTCCGCACGCTCCTCGTCGTCTCGTCTCCCCCTGGAGACCGTGCGGAGCGGGGAAACTCATCGGTCATGCGTCGTGCGTCCAGGCGAGAGTGATCCGCATTTCGCTGAAGCGCCAGCCCTCCCGGGTCCGCACGGCCGTTGCGGCTACGCGCAGGCCGCTGGTCCGGTGCGGCGGTTCGCCCTCGTGGTGGAAGTACACGAGTTGGTTCGCGGTGGCCTCGGCGCGGTCGCCGTCGACGCGCACCAGTACGTCGCCGTGGACGTGTTGGGTGTGCACTCCCTCGACGTGGCTCTCCTTCAGGAGGGTGGTCAGCGCGTCGAGGCCACGCAGTTCGCCGCGCGGCCCGCGCACCACGGCATCGGCGTGGTAGACGCTGCCCGCGTCGTCGTAGCGGCGTTCGTCCAGCAGATTCGCGAGGTGGGCAAGCAGATCGGCAACCTCGAGACGGTCGGCAATCAAGGCGGCGGTGGCATCGGCAGTGGTAGCGGACACGGCGGCACAGCTCCTTCACTCTCACGACTTCAATGTTGGTGACACCAACACTACTCACATATGTTGGTCATACCAACATCGATACAGTGATCCACATGGACGAAACCCCCCGGCGCCTGACCACCAAGCCGAGCTGGCTGATCACCCAACTCGCCGTGCATGCCCGCCGGTTGGTGAACGACGGGTTCACCGCCGCCGGGGCGCGCGGCTACCACTACCGGATCCTGGCCGCGCTGCACGAGTTCGGGCCGGCGAGCCAGGCCCAGCTCGGCCGACGGTGCCGCGTCGACCGCAGCGACATCGTGGCAGCGGTCAACGCCCTCGTCGAGGAGGGCTTCGTCGACCGCTCCCCCGACCCCGGCCACGGCCGGCGCAACCGGGTCACCCTCACCGAGAACGGCCTGCGTCAACTGCGCCGCATGGACGAACTGCTCGATCGGGCCCAGGACGACCTCCTCGCGCCGCTGTCGGCCGAGGACCGGCAGACCCTGACCCGCCTGCTCGGGCAGGTACTCGCCCATCACGAACCGGGGTAAGGCCCTACGACCCGGCAGGCCGCCGCCCCGACGCCCGGATGGTGATGTTGAGCCGGCCGCCCGCCAGGCCCGTCGCCGGGTCGCCCGTGCCCGGGCGGATCCTCGGCACGCCGTGGTACGCGAGCCGGGACGGGCCGCCGAACACGATCAGGTCGCCGCTGTACAGCTCCACGTCCGTCCACGGACGGTTCCGCGTCTCGGTGTTGCCGAAGCGGAACACACACCTGTCGCCGATGCTCAGCGACACCACCGGCGCCGGCGACGCCTCGTCCGCGTCGCGGTGCAGGCCCATGCTCGCCTTGGCGTCGTAGTGGTTGACCAAGCCGATGTCGTACGGGTCGGCCGGAACCGTCCCGTACACCTCGACCACCGCCCGCCGGGCCAACTCGCCCAGCAGCGCCGGGAACGGCTTGACCGGCGTGCCGTCCGGCAGCAAATCGCTGTAGCGGTACGGCTCCCAGTGCAGCCCGAGGCACACAGTGCGCACGCTCATCACCCCACCCGAGGGCATCACCACCTGCCGCATGCCCGCCGGCGGCGCGGCCCACGCGCGGGCCGCGACCACCAACTCCCGCTGCTCGTCGAGCGAAAGCCAGTCCGGCACGTGCCAGGCCCCGGGAGCGAGTTCGACCCGCTCCCGGGGCACCGGGAAGAGCTCACCGGTCACGTCCCGGCAACTCCCGCCCGGCCACTCACGGTTACGCACAGCACCGGATCCGTCACCTTCCCACTCCGCCCTCGCTCACCCACTTCGGCGCCCGCTTCTCCCGAAACGCCGCCATGCCCTCCGTCGCGTCGGCCGAGGCGAACAATTCCGCCGAGCGCCGGGCCAACTCCCGCCCGTCCCGGTCGAAACCGGCCTGCAACGCACCGATCGTCAACTTCTTCGACTCGACCAACCCCTGCCGCGAGCACAGTCGGAACGACGCGACCAGCGCCGCCACCGCCTCGTCCGCGCCCTCGGGCCCGTCCACCGCGCGGGTCAGCAGGCCGATCCGCTCCGCCTCCGCGCCGTCGAACACGTCGCTGGTGAGGTAGTACCGCGACACCGACCGCGGATCCATCCGGGGCGCGGTGGTCAGCGAGATCACCGCCGGGCTGAGCCCGAGCCGCGCCTCGGTGAACGCGAACGTCGCCTGCGCCGGCGCGATCGCCAGATCCGCCGCGCCGACCAGGCCGATCCCGCCGGCGCGCGCGTTGCCGCGCAGGTGTGCGACCACCGGCACCGGCACCTCGACCACCAGGCGCAGCAGCGCGAGCAGTTGCTCCGCGCCCTGGGCCATCCCGCCCGCCGCCGCCTCGCGCAGGTCCATGCCCGAACAGAAGGTCGGCCCGGTGTGGGTGAGCACCACCGCCCGCACCCGCTCGTCCACGCCCGCCTCGGCGAGGTGGTGGCGCAGCCGGGCGACCAGGCGCGCGGACAGCGCGTTGCGGTTGGCGGGCGAGTCCAGCGTGATGGTGGCGATGCCGTCGTCCAGCGTCATCCGGACCGGATCGTCGGTCGAGTACGGGTGGCCGGGCTTGTCGTCCAGGCTCGTGCGTACCGGCTCGGGCTCCACGGTGTACCTCCGGGTTCGGGGCGATCGGCGCGGGGACTCGGGGGTGGCCCGGACCGCGCGCCCGGTGCCGCGTATGTTGCCGGTCGCGGCACCCGCGTGTGTCGTCGGCCCCCCGTTCGGTCGACCGAGGCCACCACCTCGATCGGCACGCGCGAGGGCCCGCCGCGCTACCTCGATCCTCACATGCGGGGGTCGGCTTCGATCGAACCGCGTCGCATTCATGTTCCTTTCATGTCGAGCGCGCACATTGGCACGACACGCTTTGTACCGAGTCCACACGGAAGGTGTCCGCGTGCGACCGTGGGGCGACCCGGAGTAACCGGATCCCCCGGGATCCGCCGCCGAATGAAGGAGTCGCCCGCCATGACGCCCGCGATGACGCCCGCCGCCGACACCGGAACCCCGCCGCACATTCTCGTCGTGGACGACGAACCCGCCGTCCGCGAGGCCCTCGAATCCAGCCTGCGCTTCGAGGGCTACCGGGTCACCCTCGCCGACGAGGGGGTGGCCGCGCTCACCGCGATCGCGGGCGACGAACCGGACCTGGTGCTGCTCGACGTGCTGATGCCCCGCATGGACGGGCTGACCGCGTGCCGCCGACTGCGCGCCCGGGGCGACACGCTCCCGGTACTGATGCTCACCGCGCGCGACGCGGTCGGCGACCGGGTCACCGGGCTCGACGCGGGCGCGGACGACTACCTGGTCAAGCCGTTCGAGCTGGACGAGCTGCTGGCCCGGGTACGCGCGCTGCTGCGCCGCAGCGCGATGGCCGGCGCGCGCGAGGAGGCCCGCGACGACGCTCTCACCTACGCCGACCTGCGGATGGACACCGCCTCGCGCGAGGTCACCCGCGCCGGCCGGACGATCGACCTGACCCGTACCGAGTACACCCTGCTCGAACTGTTGCTCACCCACCCGCGCCAGGTGCTGACCCGGGAGCAGATCCTGCACAACGTCTGGGGGTTCGACTTCGAACCCGCGTCCAATTCGCTCGACGTGTACGTGATGTACCTGCGGCGCAAGACCGAGGCCGGCGGCCTGCCCCGGCTCGTGCACACCGTTCGCGGCGTCGGCTACGTCCTGCGTACCGCGGAGGCGCCGTCCTGATGAGCCGTCATCTGCCACTGCGCGCCCGCCTGGCGCTGCTCACCGCGCTTGCCGTGGCGCTCGCGGTCGCGGCGGCGGCGGTCACCTGCTGGGTGCTGACCCGCAATCAGCTGCGCGAACAGATGGACCGGACCCTGGCCACCACCGGGACGCCGTTCCTGAACCCGCGCGGCGGCCAGGCGACGACCATCGCGGACATCTGCCTGCGTCCCGCGCCACCTTTCCAGCGCGGCCTGTTGACGTATCAGGTGGTGCGCGGCGACGGCTGGTTCTGCACCCAGCAGGGCAGCAGTGCGGTGCCGGTCAGCCCGGTCCCGGTGACCGAGGACGACAAGGCGGTGGCGGCGGACACGTCGGGCACGAAGAAGGTGGTCTTCCACGACGCCACCACCAAGAGCGGGCAGCACGTGCGGGTGATGACGCAGCACGTCAGCCGGGACACCGCGGTGTCCGTGTCCCGGCCGCTCGACGAGATCGAGAGTTCGCTGGACAGCCTGGCCACGTGGCTCGTCGCGGTGAGCGCGATCGGCATCCTGGGCGCGGCCACGCTGGGGCTGCTGGTCGCCCGGGCCGCGCTGGGGCCGGTGGACCGGCTCACCGAGGCGGCCGAACACGTGGCCCGCACCGAGGACTTGGACACAGTGATCCCGATCGCGGGCAAGGACGAGATCGCCCGCCTGGGGCGCTCGTTCAACGCGATGACGGCCTCGCTCAAGGCGTCCCGGCTGCGCCAGCAGCGGCTGATCGCCGACGCGGGGCATGAACTGCGCACTCCGCTGACTTCGTTGCGCACCAATACCGATCTGCTGCTGCGCAGCGAACAGACCGGCCGCTCGATCCCGCAGGCCGACAAGGAGCGCCTGTTGCACAACGTAAAGGCGCAACTGGTCGAACTCTCCGACCTGGTCGGCGATCTGCTGCTGCTGGCCCGCCCGGACCACGTGGCCGGCCAGCCGCCGGCCGAGGCCGCCGCGCTGCACTCCGCGGTCGAACGCGCGGCGGAGCGGGCCCGGTTGCGGGCGCCCGACGCGCGGATCGAGGTGGACGTCAGCCCCTGGTACGTGCGCGGCGAGCCGGCCGCGCTGGAGCGGGCGGTGGTCAACCTGCTGGACAACGCGCTCAAGTTCGGCGGCCCGGAGGGGGTCGTGACGGTCCGGCTCGCGGACGGCCGCCTCACCGTGCGCGACCACGGCCCGGGCATCGCCGACGCCGACGCCCCGTACGTGTTCGAACGTTTCTGGCGCGCGCCCGCCGCCCGCGGCCTGCCCGGCTCCGGCCTGGGCCTGTCCATCGTCGCCCGCACGGTGGCCGACGCCGGCGGCACGGTGACCCTGGAACCGGCCGCCGACGGCCCGGGCACGATCGCCAGGATCCACCTGCCCGGAACACGCGAGACGCCGCCGGGCTGACCCGGCCGAGACACACCGAGGCCCCCGCCCCGAAACGGGGGCAGGGGCCTCGGGAGACCAAGCGCCCGGGAGACCCAGCGTCCGGGTGACCGGGAGATCAGGTGCCCAGACACCCGGGAGACCGGGAGACCGGAGAACCGGGAGACCGGGTGCCCAGCCGACCGACTACCCGCCTCAACCCTCGTCCGCCGGCGTCAGATCGCTCTCGTAGTGCACGATCGTCGGCGGCACCGCGAAGAACTCGCCCACGATCCCGCGCCACTGCGGGAACAGCTCCGACTCGCGGAAGCCGACCGTGTGCGCCTCCAGCGTCTCCCAGCCGATCAGCAGCAAGTACGACGTCGGCGACTCGATCTGGCGCACCAGCCGGGCCCAGCGGAAGCCGGCCGACTTCGCGACCACCTCGCGCCCGCGCAGGAACGCGGCCTCGAATTCGGCCTCGCGGCCGGCGGTGACGGTGATGTCCGCGTGTTCGATGATCATGATGGCTCCCTGCGTCGTCGGATCGGGGTCCGGCTCGGATTCGGTGTCGGCACGTCTCCCGAATCATGGCGAACCGCCCCGGCGCGGGATGCGCCGGGGCGGTTCGCCACGCGGTAACGCGACCGGGATCGCCGGAATCACCGGGATCACCGGGATCACCGGGATCACCGGGATCAGCTGAACCAGTGCCGCTTCTTCCGGGTGAGCTGGTAGCCCAGGATCCCGAACACGACCGCGACGAACGTCGCCATCGCCGTCCAGAACCACCGCGCGTTCGGCCCGTCCATCCAGTCCCACTGGTACCAGTGGTCCTCTTCCTGGTCCCACGCGACCGACCGGGTGTCCGCGGTCTGCCCACTCTTGAGCACCGCGCCGGCCTTGGTGATCGGCACCAGCGGATCGGCCAGCTTGCGGTCCGAGGTCGGCACCTGGTCGTCGCCGTCCTTGGTGTCCACCCGCACCGCGACCTTGACCGCGGCGCCCGCGTCCAGGTCCGGCACGTCCATCGCGGCGATCCGGACGAAGTACATCCCGGGCAGCGGGTCGGTGGACCACGGCTCGGCCCAGTCGCGCACCACCCTCGGCACGCAGGTGAGCGCGAGCTTGGTGTCGGCCTTCTGCGCGGTGGCGACCTGCTTGCCCTCGACGCACGGCTGGCGCCGACGCAGGCCGTCGTAGATCTCGATCCGGTAGGTCACCGGACCGGTACGGGCATTGCCCGACGCCAGGTCGAGATCGACCTTGGCGTGGATCTCCTTGCCCGCCTTGGCCGGGAACTGCCAGTACAGGTACTCGCCCTCGGACGCCGACCAGCGCGCGTCCTCGCCCAGCTTGAGCGTGCCCGCGGCCAGGAACGTGGTCCCCGGCGGCACGTCCTGATCGGCCGCCGCCGCGCCCGCGAACAGCGTCACCCCGACGAACGCCGCGGCGACCGCCGCGAGTGCCCGCCTCATCGTACGGATCGCCGTCATGACATCGCCTTCCCGAGAGCCTTGAACGCCCGGCGCAGCCAGCCCGCCAACAGGCCCGAGATCAGGCCGAATCCGGCGAGCACACCCAGGAACACCCAACCGCGGCCCAGGCCGTGCACGTTGGCCGCCTTGCTGTCCGTGGCCTTGACCAGGTCCACCGTCAACTCCAGCGGCAGACCGGGCTTGGTGGCCACGTTCGGCTGCGCGGCGAACGCGTTGGTGACGACCAGACAGACCGTCTTCGTCTTCGCGTGGTCCTTGTCCGTCTTGTACGGGTAGCGGAACCCGGCGGACTGCACGTCCGTACGGCCGTTGCCCGCACCGGCGTTGCCGACCAGTTCGCGGCCGTCCTCGCCGAACGCGGTGACCGTCACGTCGTAGTCGCGCGCCACCTTGCGGTCGGCGCCGACCGTCGCGGTGGTCCGCAACTCCTGGTTCGGCTTGACCGGGACCTTGTACCAGAGGTGTTGACCGAACTCCTCACGGTCGCTGTACACCCCGGGGCCGAGCAGCGGGGCGTCCTGGCAGCCGTTCGGGCTGCCCTTGACCGGAGCGGGCGTCTCGTCCACCTCGCGCACCGCGCGCTTGACGATCTGCTGGACCTTCTGCGACAGCTCGTCGGCGTTCAGCACCGAGGTGTACGTACCGCCGGTGGCTTCGGCGATGCAGGACAGCTGCCGGCGGGTGTTCTCGTCGGGCACCAGACCGAGGGTGTCCACCACGAGGTTGAGGCCGGAGGCGGCCAACTCGCGGGCCACGTCGCACGGGTCGGGCGGCGCGCAGGTCTCCTCGCCGTCGGTGATCAGCACGATGCGCCGAGTACCGGTGCCGGTGCCGAGGTCCTTGGCGGCCTCGCGCAGGGACAGTGCGATCGGCGTCCAGCCGGTCGGCTGCAGCTTGGCTATCTCGTTCTTGATCACGACCTTGTTGGGTCTGCCGACCGGGGCCAACTGCTGGGTGTCGACGCACCCCTTGGCCTTGTCGTTGCCCGGGTACGTCGCACCCAGCACCCGGACGCCGAAGTCGGCCGGTTCCGGGACGCCGTCCACGACCTCGTTGAAGGCCTTCTTCGCCGCGTCGATGCGGGTCATCCCGCCGGCGTCGTTGGCCTTCATCGAACCGCTCACGTCGAGGATCAACTCGACCTTCGGTGGCGGCGCGGTCGAATTCGTCTCGTCGGCCATCGCGGACGGCGCGGAACCGCCCACGACAGCCAAGGTCGTCAGCAGGCCGATCAACCCGGCCCCGACCTTTCGCATCTTGATCGTCACGGGGAGGGATCCTACGGATCATCCGGGCCCGCCGTTTGCCGCACGCGGCAGGTCGATTGACAACCCGTCAGGCGGTTGGTGACGATTCGTCGGTAACGTTCCCTTCCGGCGCGGTCAGGTCGTAGAGGGTGACCCCGTCGACGGTGGTCGCGGTGAACGTGCGCTCGACCCAGGTCGCGATCTCCTGCGCGGTGTTGCTGCCGCCCATGCCGCGCATCCCGCCGAGGCCGCCGCCGATGAAGTAGTGGATCCGGCCGTTTCGCACCAGCTTGCGGAATTCGTCCAGGGTCGGTGACGGGTCGCTGCCGTTGAAGCCGCCGATCGGCATCACCGGGTCGCCGGTGGCCAGTTGATAGCCCGAGGCGCTGTTCGAGCCGACGGAGGCGGCCACCCAGGTATAGCGGCCGGCGTCCCGTTTCAGCGTCGCGACGACCTCCTTGCCCGGTGTGCTGCCGTTGAGCAGACCGCCCATGCCGCCGTCGGGTCGGCGTGCCGTGCCCCCGCCGTTCTGCGGGACGGAACCGTCGCCCGCGCCCGGGCGTTGCCCCCAGGTACGACCGGTACCGTCAGGAGCACCGGGGAACACCTGTGCTCCGGCGCCGGGTTGCCCACCGGGCGCCCGACCACCCGGCACCTGACCGGGCGGCACACCCGGAAAGCCCCGTGGCCCACCCAAGCCCTCCGGACCCCCCGGACCGCCCGGCCCACCCGGGAACCCCCGCCCGAAGCCCGCCCCCACCGGCCCCGCGCTCGGGATCGACCCGCGCTGCGCCGTGGTCACGGTGGCCCAGGTGTAGCCCGCCGGCCCGGCCAGCAACGCCACTGCGGACACCCCGGCAGCCACCGGCGCAAGCCCGCGCAGCGCCGTGAGCCCGACGGCCAACACACCCAGCGCGCCGACGACTCCGCCGATCAGTACGCCTTGCCGCAACCACGGATGCCAGTCCGGCGTACGGCCCAGCAGGTGGGACGCCCACCACGCGCTCACCCCCACGGTGAGCGCCGCGACCGCCGCCGCCCGCAACACCCGGCGCCGCTCCCACAACAGCGCCGCGCCCATCGCGACCAGCGCCGCGATCGCCGGCGCGAGGGCGATCGTGTAGTAGGCGTGGAAGATGCCCGCCATATAACTGAACGTCAGCCCGGTGCCCAGCAGCCACCCGCCCCACAACACGATCGCCGCCCGAGCGGGATCGGTGCGTGGCGCCTGTCGGGTCGACCACAGGCCCACCACCAGAAGAATCAGCGCGGCGGGCAACAACCACGAGATCTGGCCGCCCATTTCGGGGTTGAACATCCGGTCCCAGCCGGTGGCTCCCCAGCCGCCGCCCCGGGGCCCGCCGCCGCCCACGCTGCCGGTCTCGTCGCCGTTGAGCCGACCGAGTCCGTTGTAGCCCAGCGTCAGTTCGAGGATCGAATTGTGCTGCGAGCCGCCGATGTAGGGGCGCGACGATTCCGGCCACAGTTCCACGATCGCGATCCACCACCCACCCGCGACCAGCAACGCCAGCCCCGACCAGAGCAGTTGCCGCACCCGCCGCCAAAAGTCCACCGGCGCCAGCACCAGGTACACCGCCGCAAGCACCGGCACGACCAGGAACGCCTGAAGCATCTTGGCCAGGAACCCGACCCCCACACACGCCCCGGCCAGAATCAACCAGCGGGTGGCGCCGCTCTCCTGCGCCCGCAGCACCGCGTACGCGGCGGCGGTGAGCAGCAGGACGAGCAGCGCGTCCGGGTTGTTGAACCGGAACATCAGCGCCGCGACCGGCGTGAGCGCCAGCACCGCCGCGCCCAACAGGCCCGCCCAGGCCGGGAATCGGCGCCGGATCGCCAGATACAGCACGCCAACCGTGGCCACACCCTCCAGGGCCTGCGGAATCAGGATGCTCCACGCGTTGACCCCGAAGATCCGGGCGGACAGGCCCATCACCCACAGCGCCGCCGGCGTCTTGTCGACGGTGATCGAGTTGCCCGCGTCGGAAGAGCCGAAGAAGAACGCCTTCCAGCTCTCCGTGCCCGCCTGAACGGCCGCCGCATAGAACGAGTTGGCCCAGCCGGAGGCGCCCAGGCCCCAGATGTAGAGCACGCCGGTGCCGACGAGCAGCGCGAGCAGCGCGGGGCGCACCCACGGCGCGTCCGCCTCGCGTCCGCGCACCAGTCGGACGTACCAGGGTCGATCGACCGTGCCTCCGCCCCTGGGAGCGGGGATCGGCAGCGGAACCACCACGGCGGTCATGCGTCCTCCTCACGAGACATGCTTTCGGCCGCGCTCGCCGACGTGATGGAAATCACCGAAGCGATCGGTGCGTTCGGGCCTGTCGCGCCGGCCGCGGCCGGGCCGGCGGGTGAATCCGACACCGTCGCGCCCGGAGAGCGTCGGAAGACCCAGACCCGCAGCAGCAGAAAGCGCACGACGGTGGCGACCACGCCGGCGCCGACCAGCACGGCCAACTCGACCCTTCGGGACGGATCCGCGACGGCGGCGTGCAATCCGGCCAGGACGGCGCTGCTCAGGCCCAGGCCCACCACGAACGCCAGGCCGCCCTGGGCCTGATGGCGCCAGGCACCGGCGCGCCCGCGCACCCCGAAGGTGAAGCGCCGATTCGCCGCGGTGTTGGCGATCGTGGTGACGGTCAGCGCGAGGGCGTTCGCGGCGAGCACACCCAGGCCGTCCCGAAACAGGACGTACAACAACAGATGGGCCAGCGTGCTGAGTACGCCGATCGCCGCGAAGCGCGGGAGCTGGGCGCGCATTCCGGTCGGCAGCCGCGCCTCGCGCACCCGGGCCGGGACCGGGACCCGAAACGTGCCGGCCGCGATCCGCCGGGCGACGCGGGCCATCCCGCGCAGATCGTCGATCGCGGTGTGCAGCACCTCGACGCGGCTGTCCGGATCGTCGACCCAGTCCACCGGCACCTCGTGGATCCGCAGCCCGTTGCGCTCGGCCAGCAACAGAAGTTCGGTGTCGAAGAACCACTCCTCGTCGTGCACGTGCGGCAGCAGCGCCTGGGCGACCACCGTGCGGGCGGCCTTGAAGCCGCACTGGGCGTCGGAGAAGTGCGCCGCGAACACCCCGCGCAGCAGCAGGTTGTACGAGCGCGAGACCACCTCCCGGCGCGGCCCGCGCACCACGTCGGCCGAGCGGGCGAGGCGGGTGCCGATCGCCAGATCGCTGTGTCCGGTGACCAACGGCGCGACCAGCGGCAGGAACGCGTCCAGGTCGGTGGACAGATCGACGTCCATGTAGGCCACCACGTCGGCGTCGGACTCGGTCCAGACCTTGCGCAGCGCCCGGCCGCGCCCCTTGCGGTCCAGGTGCACCGCGCGTACGTGCGGCAGTTCGCGCGCCAACTCGCACGCCACCGCATGGGTGCGGTCGGTGCTGGCGTTGTCCGCGACGATGATCCGGAAGGCGTACGGGAATCCGCGCAGGAGGTAGGCGTGCAGGCGCCGGATGCTCGCGGTCAGCACGTGCGCCTCGTTGTACACGGGCACCACCACGTCCACGATCCGGGTGCGCGTGGGTGTCGTCAGGCTCATGGTCGGACGGTGTCGGGGCGGCCTGGGAGCCGGATGAGGCGTTTCTTAAGGTGCGATGAGAAACACGCGACGGCATGCGCGCGGCGGACCGGCCCGGATGTGGCCGAGGGGGGACTGGCGCGGGACGGGCATGGGATGCGAATCTCGCGTACCGAGACGCCTATGCTGCCGATCGGAAGACCGGCACAGCGCGACACAGCGATCCGGAGGTCGGATGAACACCTCGGCGGGCAGATCAGTCGGCGCGGACTCCCCGCAACCGTTCGTGGAGGCGGCCGAGATCACGGCCGGCGGCTGGGTCTTCAACGCCCGCGTGGCCGGACCGGCGGCCGGGCGGCCGGTGTTGTTCCTGCACGGCTTCCCGCAGACCTCCGCCTCCTGGACGGCGCAACTCCTGGGCCTGGCGCGGGCCGGCCACCGGGCGATCGCCTTCGACCAGCGCGGCTACTCGCCCGGCGCCCGGCCGCCGCAGGAATCGGCCTACGGGCGCGACGAGTTGGTCGGCGACGTGCTCGCCGTGCTGGACACCCTCGGCCTGGACCGGGTGGACCTGGTCGGGCACGACTGGGGCGGCGCGCTGGCCTGGCAGGTCGCGGGGCTGGCGCCGGAGCGGCTGCACACGCTGACGGTGGTCTCCACGCCGCATCCGGTCGCGCTGGCCTCGGCGGTCCGGGACGAGGCGTCGGGCCAGCGGGAGCAGTCGTCGTACATCCGGCTGTTCCGCACGCGCGGCGCAGCGGAGGAGAAGTTGCTCGCCGACGACGCCGCCTATCTGCGCGAGGTCTTTGCCTCGCTGCCCGCCGAGGTCACCGAACGCTACCTCACCGTGCTGCGCGAACCGGGCGCGCTCACGGGCGCGTTGAACTGGTACCGGGCGATCGATCCGAAGGTCCTGCGCGACATCGGCGACATCGACATTCCGACCCTGTACGTCTGGAGCGACCGCGACCAGGCCTTCGGCCGCGCCGCCGCGGAGGCCACCGCCGACTCGGTCGTCGGCCCGTACCGCTTCGAGGTGCTCGCGGACGTGGACCACTGGGTCCCGGAGAACGGCGCGCAGGCCCTGACCGGGCTGCTCCTCGACCACTTGGCGGCGTTCCCGGCGCGGTGAGGCGGCCGTTCGCGTTCCGGGGCAGGCGCCACGAACAGCGCCCGCCCACCCGCGCCGGGTGGGCGGGACCCGGGTTCAGGACCGGGAATCCGACGGGTGGCAGTAGGAATCGGACGAGGCGTCGCCGCCCTGGAGCCGGGTCTGGTGCACCCGTCGGCCGCGGAACTCCTCGCCGTGCGGGAAGAAGCGCTCGTCGACCGACAGGCCGCCGTGCGCGGTGTCCGCGTCGAGCTTGACCAGCCACGGCTCGACGCCGTCCGGGTAGAACTGGTCGTCCCACGAGCCGTACAGCGAGTTGGTCAGATAGAGCCGCCGTCCGTCCCGGCTGATCTCGACCATCTGCGGCCCGCCGGTGAGCGGGACCTCGGGCGCTCGGGGGTGCGGTACGCGGCCGGCGATGCCGCCGAGCCGGACGGACGCGGTGCGCCGGGGATGAAACGGGTCGCTGACGTCGTACTGGATCAACTCACCGGTCCCCCAGGCCGATATGTACAACCAGCGGTCGTCCACGGACAGGTTGATGTCGGTGATCAGCGGCGGCACGGCGCCGAACGGCCGGATCACCGGCGGGAGTCGGTCCGGCTCGGCGGCCTCGGCGGGGATCGTGATCACCTTCCGGACGGTGAAGTCGTCGCCGTCCCGGTGCCACAACCACACCGACGCCGACAGATCCGTCACGTCCACCACGACGCCGACGAATCCCCAGGTCGCCTGCGGGTCGTGGGCCGGCCGCAACTCCAGCACCATCTGGTGTTGATCGCCCAGGTCCAGCCGTTGGAGATGCCGCCCGGAGTCCAGTTCCCAAAAGTGCAACGCATGCCCGTAACGCCGGCCGAGCAGCAGTTCGGCGTCGACGCCGTTCTCGATCATCGAGGGGGTGCCCCACTCGCTGGTGATCGCGACATTGTGGTTCAGGTGCCACCACACGTCGTACGCCAGGTGTTGCGGGCCACGATCGGTCTCCCAGGCCCGCCGCACCTCGAACGTGTCGTGGTCGAGCAGGGCGACACCGCCGGGGCCGTCGGCTCCGCCCGCGCCGCCCAGGCAGGACAGGAAGACCCCGTCGGGACCGCAGTGCAGCGTGTGCGGGCGCGAGTAGCCCGCCCGGTCGGCGAGTTCCTTTGCCTCGATGGTCTTCAGCAGGGTCGGACGGGTCGGATCGGGCTGGGTGTCGAACACGTGCAGGCGCGAGGATCGCAGCCCGGGCGCGAGCAGGTAGCGCCGTTCGGGATGCTCGTGGCAGGCGTGCGCGAGTGCGCTGGAGCAGGCGTTCCAGCCGAAATGGTGCAGTTCGTCGCCTGTCCCGCTCACCTCGACGAGGCTCAACACCTGCCCGTAGGTCGGGGATTCGGGGTCGGTGTCGACGGTGAACAGCGCGTCGGGGTGCTGCTCGGTGCGGTCGAAGCCGACGATGTAGGCGAGTTTCTCCGGGGGCGCGGCGATCGCGTCCGCCGGTGTGCGGTAGAGAGTGGGGTCACCGTGCTCGGTCTCGGTCATGCCTTGTCTCCTCGGTGCATACGTCGAAGATGGACACGCAATTCCTCGGCGGGGCGGGACTCTTCCTCACTCCTCCCACAGGCCCGCCACCGTCAGGCCCGGGTCGATGTCGGCGAGCGCGCTGGTCGGGTCGAGGGTGGGCAGGACGCGGTGGGTCGCGGTGGCGTGCGCGTAGACGAGCAGCAGGTCCTCGGCGGTCCAGCGGACCGAGGGCCAGACCGCGTCGCGGCCGGGGCACAACCGGGTCAGGCGGGTGTGGAACTCGTCGAGCTCGGCCGGGTTGGTGAAGCTCCGGGCGGCCTCGATCGCATCCCGATCGGTGCGCAGGAGGGCGTGTGTGGGGACCACGGGGACGCGCATCACCGCGTCGGGATCGCCGTCCGACATGCCCATGCCGCGCGCGACGCGGTGCAGCGCCGAGGCCATCAACAGCGCGACCAGCAACCCGCTGTCCTCGCGCACTCCCCCGGACGGGAAGAACCTCGCGTCCCAGAAATGTTGTTCGGCGTTCAGGTGCTCGCGCACGAGCATGCAGCCGACGCCCACGCAGCTCTGCGGCAGGGTTCTGGCAGCCATGCCGCTACGGTACGGCTCCGGTGGCGCGCCGTGGCGCGGTTTCGGTTATTTACGACAATGGCCTCTTTATGACGACGCTACGCCCGTACGACCATCACCTTCGGGCCGGCCCCGCCCGGCTCAGCCCAGCTGGATCGATCGTTTCGACAACCCGAACCAGAAGCCGTCGATCACCTGGCGCAGCGTGTCCAGGTCCTCGTGTCCGGCGCCGAGCGAGACGAACAGCGGGGCCAGGTGCTCGGTGCGCGGGTGGGCCAGGCGCGCGGCCGGCGCCTTGTACGCGAAGTCGAGCAGCGCGTCCAGATCACCCGCGCGGAACGCCTCGTCGCCCCAGTGGTCGAACTCGGCCGACCACCCGGGCACCGGCGCCTCGGCCCGGGGGTCCAGACCGCGCAGGTTGTGCGTGAAGAAACCGCTGCCGACGATCAGCACCCCCTCGTCGCGCAGCTCCGCGAGCCGGCGACCGACCCGGTACAGCTCCACCGGGTCGAGCGTGGGCAGCGACATCTGCAGGACGGGCACGTCGGCGTCGGGATACATCTCCACCAGCGGCACATAGGCGCCGTGGTCGAGGCCGCGCTCGGGCGCGTCCCGCACGTCCGGCCCGAGCAGCGCCCGCAACCGCGCCGCCAGCTCCGGCGCGCCGGGGGCCGGGTAGGTGACCCGGTAGTAGTGCTCGGGGAAGCCGCCGAAGTCGTACACGAGCGGGACGGTGCGCGTGGCCCCCAGCGCGATCGGGGCGTCCTCCCAGTGCGCGGACACCATCAGCACGGCCGTGGGCCGGGGCAGGTCGGCGGCCCACGCGGCCAGCTGGCCGGTCCACAACGCGTCGTCCGCGAGCGGCGGCGCGCCGTGACCGAGATAGACGACGGGCATGCGCGGCGCGGCGGGCCGCGACGAGATGGTCTCCATACGACCAGAATACCAAGTAGTTCTACGTTCAACAATTGACCTGACAGAGGGAACGGCGCTCCGAGCGCTTTCGGGAGTAATCCACTGGCCGTCGCCCCCGGGGTGCCACTTATCCTTGACCCCGTAATGGGAACGCCAGTAGCCACATCTCAGCTCGCCGACCTCCAGGCGCGCCTGCCCCACCTGATGCTTCGGGATCAGGACCGTCTGCGCCGTCGCCTGGACCGGACCCGCAAGAGTCGCAAGGGCCCGCAGCAGGTCGCCGAGACCGAGAGCCTGATCGCCGCGTTCGACGCCGCCGAGACACGGGTCGCGAACCGGCGTGCCGCCGTGCCCACGATCGGCTACCCCGAGGCACTGCCGGTCAGCCAAAAAAAGGACGACATCCTCGCCGCGATCCGCGACCACCAGGTCGTGATCGTGGCGGGCGAGACCGGCTCGGGCAAGACCACCCAGATCCCGAAGATCTGTCTGGAGCTGGGCCGGGGTGTCCAGGGCCTGATCGGCCACACCCAGCCGCGCCGGATCGCCGCCCGCACCGTCGGCGACCGCATCGCCGAGGAGCTGGGCGGACAACTCGGCGACGTGGTCGGCTACAAGGTCCGCTTCAACGACCAGTCGAGCGACAACACCCTGGTCAAGCTGATGACCGACGGCATCCTGCTCGCCGAGGTGCAGAACGACCGGCTGCTGCGCCAATACGACACGCTGATCATCGACGAGGCGCACGAACGCAGCCTCAACATCGACTTCCTGCTCGGCTACCTCAAACAGCTGCTGCCGCGCCGCCCCGACCTCAAGGTGATCATCACCTCGGCGACGATCGACCCCGAGCGCTTCTCGCAGCACTTCGACGACGCGCCCATCATCGAGGTCTCCGGCCGTACCTACCCGGTCGAGGTGCGCTATCGCCCGCTGGTCGCGGAGGTCGACGAGGACGAGGACGACGAGGAGGGCGGCGGCAAGCGCCGACCCGACGACCGCGACCAGGTCCAGGCGATCGGCGACGCGGTCGACGAGCTGCTCGGCGAGGCGTCCGGCGACATCCTGATCTTCCTCAGCGGCGAGCGGGAGATCCGGGACACCGCCGAGGCACTGAACAAGCGGCAGCTGCGCAACACCGAGGTGCTGCCCCTGTACGCCAGGCTGTCCGCGGCCGAACAACATCGGGTCTTCCAGCAGCACACCGGCCGGCGGATCGTGCTCGCGACCAACGTCGCGGAGACCTCGCTGACCGTGCCGGGCATCAAGTACGTGATCGACCCGGGCACCGCGCGCATCTCCCGCTACAGCCTGCGCACCAAGGTGCAGCGGTTGCCGATCGAGGCCGTCTCGCAGGCCTCGGCCAATCAGCGCAAGGGCCGCAGCGGGCGCACCTCCGACGGCATCTGCATCCGGCTGTACTCCGAGGAGGACTTCGAGTCGCGGCCCGAGTTCACCGATCCGGAGATCCTGCGCACCAACCTGGCCTCGGTCATCCTGCAGATGACCGCGCTCGGCCTGGGCGACATCGCCGCGTTCCCGTTCGTGGAGCCGCCGGATCGGCGCAACATCAAGGACGGCGTACAACTGCTCCAGGAGCTGGGCGCGCTCGACCCCGACGAGCCGGACGTGCGCAAGCGGCTGACCCCGATCGGGCGCAAGTTGTCCCAGCTGCCGGTGGACCCGCGCCTGGCCCGGATGATCCTGGAGGCGGACCGCATCGGCGTGGTCCGCGAGGTGCTGATCATCGCCTCCGCACTGTCCATCCAGGACCCGCGCGAGCGACCGACCGAACACCAGCAGCACGCCGACCAGTTGCACGCGCGGTTCGCGGACAAGGAGTCCGACTTCCTCGCGTATCTCAACCTGTGGAACTACATCAGGGAACAGCGCGACGAGCTGTCCTCCAGCCGGTTCCGCAAGATGTGCAAGAGCGAGTTCCTGCACTATCTGCGCATACGCGAATGGCAGGACCTGCACAGCCAGTTGCGCTCCGCCGCCAAGTCGCTGGGAATCGAGGCGACCGGCGAGCCGAAGGAGCCGAACACCCAGCACATCCACACCGCGATCCTGTCCGGTCTGCTCTCGCACATCGGCCTGATGGACCCGGCCAAGCGCGAGTACGGCGGCGCGCGCGGCACCCGCTTCTCGGTCTTCCCCGGCTCGGCGCTGTTCAAGAAGCCGCCGCGGTGGGTGATGGCGGCCGAACTCGTCGAGACGTCCCGGCTGTGGGCCCGGATCGCCGGCCGGATCGAGCCGGAGTGGATCGAACCGCTGGCCGGGCACCTGATCAAGCGCACCTACAGCGAGCCGCACTGGGAACAGAAGATGGCCGCGGTGATGGCCTTCGAGAAGGTCACGCTCTACGGCGTGCCGATCGTGGCCGCGCGCAAGGTCGGCTACGGCAAGGTCGATCCGGAACTGTCGCGCGAACTGTTCATCCGGCACGCCTTGGTGGAGGGCGACTGGCGCACGCACCACAAGTTCTTCGCGGCCAACCGGCGACTGCTCGCCGACGTCGAGGAGCTGGAACACCGGGCCCGGCGCCGGGACATCATGGTCGACGACGAGACCCTGTTCGACTTCTACGACGAGCGCGTCCCGGCCGACGTGGTCTCCGGGCGGCACTTCGACGCGTGGTGGAAGAAGGCCCACCGCACCGATCCGGACCTGCTGAGCTTCGAGAAGTCCATGCTGATCAACGCCAAGGCCGGCGGGATCACCGAGGAGGACTACCCGAACACGTGGGTCGAGGAGGGTCTGGAGCTGGCGCTGACCTACCAGTTCGAGCCCGGCTCGAACGCCGACGGGGTGACCGCGCACATCCCGGTCGCGGTGCTCAACCAGCTCTCCGGCGAGGGCTTCGAGTGGCAGATCCCGGGGCTGCGCGAGGAGTTGGTGACCTCCTACATCCGGTCGCTGCCCAAGGGCATTCGGCGCGGCTTCGTACCGGCGCCGGACTACGCGCGGGCGATCCTGGGCCGGCTCACCCCGCGCAAGGGCTCCCTGGTGGACGGCCTGGAGCGGGAGTTGAGTCGGATGGCCGGGATGCCGGTCAAGCGGGAGGGCTGGGACCTCACGAAGGTGCCCGAGCATCTGCGGATGACCTTCCGGGTGCTCGACGACGACCGGCGCGTGCTCGCCGAGGGCAAGGACCTGGACGCGCTGAAGCTGAAGCTGCGCGAGCGCATGCGGGCGGCGGTGTCCGAGGCGGCGAGCACGCTGGACATCGAGCGCGCCGGCGTCACCACGTGGGACTTGGGCGAGTTGCCGCGCGTGGTCGAGCAACGACGCGGGCCGCTGGTGGTCAAGGCGTATCCGGCGCTGGTCGACGAGGGCGGCTCGGTGGCGGTGCGGCTGTTCGACAGCGAGCCGGAGCAGCTGCGCGCGATGCGGGACGGGACGCGGCGCCTGGTGTTGCTCAACGTGCAGTCGCCGGTCAAGCAGATCCAGGGCCGGCTGCCCAACATGGCCAAGCTGACGCTCAGTCACAACCCGCACGGGGGCATCGACGCGCTCTTCGAGGACATCCTCGCGTGCGCGGCGGACATGCTGATCCGCGACGCGGGCGGGCCGGCGTGGGACGAGGCGGGCTTCGTCCGGCTGCGCGATCGGGTCAAGGCGGGGCTGCCCCGGCTGACCGAGGACACGGTGGTCAAGGTCGAGCGCATCCTGGGCGCCTCGCACGGGGTGGCCGGGCGGTTGAAGACGACCCGCAGTCCGGCGCTGGCCCCGGCGCTGGCCGACCTGAAGGCGCAGTACACGGCGCTGGTGCACAAGGGCTTCGTGGCCGAGGCGGGGTGGCGCCGGTTGCCGGACGTGCACCGCTATCTCCAGGCGATGGAGCGCCGGTTGCAGCGGCTGGAGGCGGACCCGGTGCGCGATCGCGAGCGCATGCAGAAGGTCCATCAGATCCAGGCGGCATACCGGGACTTGATGGACCGTCAGGCAAAGGGTGCGCCGATTCCGGCGGAGGTGGCGGCGGTGCGCTGGCAGATCGAGGAGCTGCGGGTGAGCTATTTCGCCCAGTCGCTCGGCACCCCGCAGCCGGTGTCGGACAAGCGGATCCTGAAGACGATCGAGGAACTGGGCGGGTAGCGGCGGGCGGTGCGACGGGGCCGGGGGCGCCGGGGGCCTCGGACGCACCGCCGGTCCGCGTGCGGATCGGTGTTCGGATCGGTGTGCGGATCCTTGTTCAGACGAGGTCGTTCTTGAACAGGTCGTGGTCGGTGAGCAACTTCTCCAGGCGAGCCTGGTCGACCCGGTTGACCACGGCCTCGCTCTCCTGCCGGTCCCGGACCACCTTGGCGAGGGTGATGCTGGAGGTCACCACGTAGAGCACGCCGATGCCGAGGAAGGCCCGGATCCAGCGGTCGACCGGGAGATACACGATCCCGATCAGAACCGCGCTCACGGACACCCCGAAGGACAGTGCGGCCTGGACGAAGAACCCTTGGGTGTTGTTGGTGCGCAGCGGCGAAGTCATGACGACAGTCTTGGGCCGGACGGGTGTCGCGCACATGAGTAGGTGTACTCAAGTGGCACGACCCGCCTCCCGATCCCGACCGGGTCGCGGCTCGTGTGGCCGAAAAGCACCGCGCGAGCCGCCCCTTCGGACGGCTCGCGCGGTGGGTTGTCGGGGTTGTCGGGACATCGCCGAGGGTCAGGCGGCCACGACCTGCCGACTGTCGGCGGGTTCGAGGGCCAGGTGCAGGACCTCGCGGACGTCGGCGACCGCGTGGACCGTGAGCCGGCTCAGGATCTCCTCGGGCACGTCGTCCAGGTCGGCCTCGTTGCGCTTGGGGATCAACACCGTGGTCACACCGGCGCGTTCGGCGGCGAGCAGCTTCTGCTTCACGCCGCCGATCGGCAACACCCGGCCGGTGAGCGAGACCTCACCGGTCATCGCCACGTCGGAGCGGACCGGCCGCCCGGTCAGCAGCGACACCAGCGCGGTGGTCATCGTGACACCGGCGCTCGGGCCGTCCTTGGGGACCGCTCCGGCCGGGACGTGGATGTGCACGCCGCGGTCCTTGAGGTCGCCCACCGGCACCTCCAGCTCCGCCCCGCGCGAGCGCAGGTAGGACAGCGCGATCTGGGCCGACTCCTTCATCACGTCGCCGAGTTGGCCGGTCAGGGTCAATCCGGTGCCGCCGGTCTCGGCGTCCGCGAGCGATGCCTCGATGTAGAGCACGTCGCCGCCCGCGCCGGTGACCGCCAGGCCGGTGGCCACGCCCGGCACCGCCGTGCGCTGTTCGGCCTTGCTCAGCAGCGACTCCGGGGTGTGCCGGGGCCGGCCGAGGTAGTCGCGCAGGTCGCCCGCGTCCACCGTGATCGGCAGCGGGTGCGACGCGGCGTCGAGCGCCTGCCGGGCCGCGACCTTGCGCAGCACGCGGGCGATCGAACGCTCCAGGGTGCGGACGCCCGCCTCGCGGGTGTACTCGCCCGCGAGCAGCCGCAGTGCATCCTCGGTGAAGGACACCTCGGTGGCATCCAGGCCCGCCTTGTCCAACTGACGCTTGATCAGGTGGTCCCGGGCGATGACCACCTTCTCGTCCTCGGTGTACCCGTCCAGGCGGACCAGCTCCATCCGGTCGAGCAGCGGCTCGGGGATGGTCTCCAGGACGTTGGCGGTGGCCAGGAACACCACGTCGGACAGGTCGAGTTCGACCTCCAGGTAGTGGTCGCGGAAGGTGTGGTTCTGGGCCGGGTCGAGCACTTCGAGCAGCGCCGCGGTCGGGTCGCCCCGGTAGTCCGAGCCGACCTTGTCGATCTCGTCGAGCAGGACGACGGGGTTCATGCTGCCCGCCTCCTTGATCGCCCGGACGATCCGGCCCGGCAGCGCGCCGACGTAGGTGCGGCGGTGGCCGCGGATCTCGGCCTCGTCGCGGACGCCACCGAGGGCGACCCGGACGAACGAGCGGCCCATCGCGCGGGCCACCGACTCGCCGAGCGAGGTCTTGCCGACTCCGGGCGGGCCGACCAGGGCGAGCACCGCGCCGGAGCGCCGGCCGCCGACCACGCCCAGACCGCGCTCCTCGCGGCGCTTGCGGACCGCCAGGTATTCGACGATGCGCTCCTTGACGTCGTCCAGACCGGAGTGGTCCGCGTCCAGGATCGCGCGCGCCTCGGCGACGTCGTACGCGTCCTCGCTGCGCTCGTTCCAGGGAATCTCCAGGACCGTGTCCAGCCAGGTCCGGATCCAGCCGCCCTCGGGCGACGCGTCGGAGGCGTGCTCCAGCTTGTCGACCTCCTTGAGCGCGGCCTCCAGGACCTTCTCCGGCAGGTTCGCGGCCTCGACCCGCGCCCGGTAGTCCTCCTCCTCGCTGTCCGGGGTGCCGTTGAGCTCGTTCAGCTCCTTGCGCACCGCGGCCAACTGCTGCTTGAGCAGGAACTCGCGCTGCTGCTTGTCCATGCCCTCCTGGACGTCCTTGCGGATCGTCTCGGCCACGTCCAGCTCGGCGAGGTGGTCCCGGGTCCAGCCGACCACCTTGGTCAGCCGCTCCTGGACGTCGATCGTCTGGAGCACCTCGATCTTCTGCTGCAGGCTCAGGTAGGGGGCGTAGCCGGAGTTGTCCGCCAGGTCGCCGGCGTCCTCCAGAGCCTGGACGTGGTCCACCACCTGCCACGCACCGCGCTTGCCGAGCACGGTGGTGACCAGGGCCTTGTACTCCCGGGCCAGCTCCAGGGTGCGTTCGTCGGCCTCGACGTCCGGCACCCGGGTCGCCTCGACCCACAGCGCCGCGCCGGGGCCGGTGGTGCCGCTGCCGATCCGCACCCGGCCCTCGCCGCGCACCACCACGACCGACTCACCTCCGGGCAGCCGGCCGACCTGCTCGATCACGCCGAGCGTGCCCACCGCCGGGTACTGCCCGTCGTCACGCGGAACAAGCAGCACCCGCGCCTTGCTCTCACTACGGACGCCGGGCCCGGTGGACCGCCCCGCGGCGGCCCGCGCGGCATCCACGGCGGCACGGGTCTCCGCGTCGTCGAGTTCGAGCGGGACCACCATGCCGGGGAGGACGACGACGTCGTCCAGCGGAAGAACCGGCAGGGTCAGGGTCCCGATGGTCTCGCTCATGTCATGCCCCTTCAGTGGCCACAGTCGAAAAACTTGCGCTGTACCGACTCAAGAAACACGAGCCCCTCTTTGTTCCCCCACCCACCCCGCCCCCTGTTCGCCCTGGGCGAAGTCGTCCTTTGGCCGGCCCGCGGCGACCACGGCTGTGACCGGGCGCGTGGGGTATCGGGGGGCTCGGAACGCCGAAGGGCCCCGGATCGCGAGCGATCCGGGGCCCTTGTCCACAGCGTGGGGAGGATGGCGACATCAGCCGCCGCAGTCCCACACGTAGTTGGCCGGGCCACCGGTCGAGTCCCAGCGGAAACGCTTGGTCTCACCGCCGGCAAGGTATTGGCATTCCGGGTCGGGCCAGCCCGAGACCTGGACGCTCAGGTTCATGCGACGCCCACAGTCGTTGCGGACGTCCGCCCACCGCCAGGTGGGAAACCCGACGTGGGTGTCCTGATTGACGATCACGGCGCAGTCCAAAGGCTCCACGGCGGGGACTGCGGCTGTGGCGGCGGGTGCGGCGGACACGACGACGCCGGCGGTCGCGAACGAGAGGGTGGCGATAGCCGTCCAGGACACATATCGGCGAGAACGAGTAAGAGAGCGCATTTCTTTGCCTCCGGGTCGATGTGTCGCTCCCACTGTGGGAGCACTCACACACCCAGACTCCCTGCGGCGAGTAGTCGGATCATCACGCGCAGGCACGACTTCGCCGTACATCGATCCGCGTACGTCGTCAGCCGTACGGCCTCATACCGGCGCGGCGCCCAAACGCGCGAGGCGGGCGCCGCCCGGGGCGGATGCGAGGCAGTGCGGGGCGACTGCGAAGCGGTTCGGGACGTGTGACGTTGACGGCGGGATACCGCCAGACCGGGGGTGGTCGGGCGGCTGTACCGGACTCTCCGTTGCCGGGGGTGGCGCGCCTCGTTCGTGGTCATGGGTGCACCCGCGCTCGGCGCCGCGATCGCGCTGGGCCCGGCGGGGTTCGGGGCGGCGAAGGTGGCCTGTGAGCTACTGGTAGCTGTCGTAGGTGGGCTTGCCCTTCGGTCGGTAGATGCCGAGGACGGTGCCGCCCTTGGTCGTCGAGACGCCGACCGGCTCCAGCGCGGTGGGGATCGCTCCGTCGGCGAACAGCCGCTTTCCGGTGCCGATGATCACCGGGTGGATGGTCAACCGGTACTCGTCGACGAGGTCGTGCCGCATGAGGGTCTGGGCGAGGTCGCCGCTGCCGACGACGTTGATGTTGCCGCCCTCGGATGCCTTCAACGCGCGGACGGCATCGGCGATGTCGCCCTCCAACAGCGTGGAGTTCCGCCACTCGACGGATGTCAGGGTCCGAGACGCCACGTACTTGCGCATGCTGTTCATCCGCTCGGTGAACGGATTGTCGGGATCGGCGGTCGGCCAGTACGACGCGAAGATGTCGTATGTCTTGCGGCCCAGCAGCATCGCGTCGGAGTCCTCGTACCACTCGGCGATGCCCGCGCCGACCTCCTCGTCGGTCACCGGCTTCTGCCAGCCGCCGTGCTCGAAGCCGCTCTCCGCGTCCTCGTCCGGCCCACCCGGCGCCTGCATGACGCCGTCGAGCGTCAGGAACGTACAAACGATGATCTTGCGCATGGTGTCCTCCCTATGTCGTCGACGGGTAGACCCCACAACCACCGAAAACTCATCGGCGCAGCGTCAGAGGTGGCGTTGGGCGGCTTCGACGATGGTGTCTGCGGTGGTGTTGAACGCTATGGCCGCGCCGGGGGCGTGGGTGCGGACGAGGTTGACGGTCTGTTCGAAGAGCGGGAGGAGGTCTTCCGACTTGCGAATGCCGCCGCCGATCAGAACCACGTTCCAGGCGCGCTCGGTCAGGGCGGCGACGATCGTGGGCTCGGCGGTCTCGTCGGGGCCGAACACGGTCATGGACGCGTGGATGCCGTGGTCGGCGAATCGGGCCAACTCCGCCTCCAGGGTGGCGAGTAGGGCGGCACCGTTGGTTCCGGGGACGATGTGCGGGTCGATGCCGAGTACAAGAACCGAAGAAGTCATGGGGTCAACCTACGAAATCGGGTCCGGCGGCCGGAACGGTGGGCCCACGTGGGCCGGTTGGGCTTCGGGCGGGTGACGGCTCGGCGTTGAGGGCGGGTTTCCGCCAGACCCGGGGTGGTGGGGGTGGCTGTACTGGATACGCCCCGGCTTCCGGGGCTCCCCCCACATCACCGAAAGGGACACCCATGTCCGTCATCGCCCGAGTCGACGAACGTGCGGCCGCATCGCCCGAGCCCGGGACGGATCTCGCGCCGCCGCGGCAGTACTGGGCCGCCGTTGTGTGTTTGTTCCTCGGGATCTTCGCGATCGTGACGACCGAGATTTTGCCGATCGGGTTGTTGACGCCGATCGGGGACGACTTCGGGGTCTCGGACGGGACGGCCGGGTGGTTGATGACCGTGCCCGGGTTCCTGGCCGCGATCTGTGCGCCGCTGGTGACGGTGTCCACCGGGCGGCTGGATCGGCGGAGCATGCTCGTCGCGCTGATCGTGCTGCTCGCGGTGGCGAACTTCCTGGCCGCGCTCGCGCCGGCGTTCTGGGTGGTGCTGGTGGCGCGTGCGCTGGTCGGGGTCACCATCGGCGGCTTCTGGTCGATCGGGGCGGGCCTGGCGCCCCGGTTGGTACGGCCCGAGGCCGTGGGTACGGCGACCGCCGTCATCTTCGCCGCGGTGCCGGCCGGCTCCGTACTCGGCCTGCCCGCCGGTACCCAACTCGGCGAACACCTCGGCTGGCGGGCCTCGTCCATGGTCATGGGCGCCCTCGCGCTGGCCGTGTCGATCGCGCTGCTCGCCCTGCTGCCCCCGCTGCCCGCGACGACCGTGACCCGGGCCCGGGTACTGCGCGGCCTGTTGCGCGGCACCGACGTGCGGATCGGACTCGCCGCCACCGCCCTCGTGGTGATCGCGCACTTCGGGGCCTACACGTACGTGACGCCCTTCCTCGAGGAGGTCACCCACGTCGACCGCGGCCGGATCGGCCTGTACCTGCTGGCCTTCGGCGTGGCCGGCATCGTCGGGAACTTCGTCGCGGGCGCGGCCCTGCCCCGCCACTTGCGCACCGCCTTCGCCGGCTGCGCCGCGCTGATCGCCGCGGCGACCGCCCTCTTCCCGGTCCTGGGCCGGTGGGACGCGGGCGCGTTCGGCCTGCTCGTGGTGTGGGGATTGGCCTACGGCGCGGTCCCGGCCTGCTCGCAGACCTGGTTCGCCCGGTGCGCGCCCGACGCCCCGGAGGCCGCGACGGTGGTGTTCACGTCCTCCTTCCAACTCACCTTCGCCGCCGGCGCCCTCCTCGGCGGCGGCGTCGTGGACGCGACGTCCCCCTCGACGGTCATGGTGTGCGCGAGCGCGGTCGCCCTGACGATGGTCGCCGTCGTCGCACCTCTCGGCGCGCCCGGCCGCGACAGGGCTTCGAGGTAGCCCGATACCTGCCCCAAACACGCCGAAAGGGTTCGGGAAAGCGGTAGTTGACTTCAAGTCGACTTGAACTTCTAACGTTTTCCTCGTCGCCCGGAGCAACCGCTTCCGAGGCGCATCCGAACTCTTCTTGGGGACGCCATGACCACGCTCGCGCACACCGTCGCCGACATCGACACCACCACCGCCGGCGCCGACAGGTTCCGGCTCGCCGTCATCGTCGGCAGCACCCGGCAGGGCCGGTTCGCCCCGGTGGTGTCGAACTGGTTCGCCGGCGCGGCCGAGGAGCACGGCGACTTCGAGGTCGACATCATCGACCTGGCCGAGGACCGCCTGCCCGACGTATGGGCCCCGCTGAGCGGCGAGCCCGCCGCCGTGGTCGCCCGGGTCGGCGCCCGCCTCGCCGCCGCCGACGCGTTCGTCGTGGTCACGCCGGAGTACAACCACAGCTTCCCGGCCGGGCTGAAGAACATGATCGACCTGTTCCGGAACGAGTGGCAGGGCAAGCCCGTCGGCTTCGTGTCCTACGGCGGCATCTCCGGTGGCCTGCGCGCGGTCGAGCAGCTGCGTCTGGTCTTCGCCGAGCAGCACATGGTCACCACCCGCGACGGGCTCGCCTTCCCGATGGCGTGGGAGAAGTTCGACGCCGACGGCAAGCCGGTCGACGCGGCCGGTACCGCCGCCGCCGCCAAGGTCATGCTCGACCAGCTCGCCTGGTGGACCGAGACCACGCGGTCGATGCGCGCGCGCCGCCCGTACGGCGTCTGACCCCCAGCGCGCGTCTTCAAGCGCCCGTCGCCGCAGCGTACCCACCCCGTCGAAAGCCAGGAGCCCGCGATGGCAACGACCACCGCCCCGGCCGCGAACTCCCCCGCGGCCACCCACCCCACCGACACCCCGCCCCGCGGCATCGCCGCCATCGCCCTCGTCGTCGTGCTCGGCTCGATCATGTCGGTTCTGGACGTGACGGTCGTCAACGTCGCGCTGAACCACCTCGCGCAGGACTTCGACGCCCCGCTGGCCACGATCCAATGGGTCGCGACCGGGTACACCCTCGCCCTGGCCACGGTCATCCCGATGGCCGCGTGGGCGATGGGCCGCTTCGGCACCAAACGGCTGTACATGTTCTCGATCGGCACCTTCGCCGCCGGATCGGTCCTGGCCGGCCTGGCCTGGTCGGCCGAATCGCTGATCGTCTTCCGGGTCCTGCAGGGGCTCGGCGGCGGCCTGATCATGCCGGTCGGGATGACCATCCTGGCCCGCGCCTCGGACCCGAGCCGGATGGGCCGCACGATGGCCATCCTGGGCATCCCGATCCTGATCGGCCCGCTGGTCGGCCCGATCCTGGGCGGATGGCTGGTGGACGACGTCTCGTGGCGCTGGATCTTCTTCATCAACGTACCGATCGGCGCGATCGCCCTGGGCCTGGCCGCCAAGGTCTTCCCGCGCGACACCGCGCAACCGACCAGGCCGCTGGACGTGCCCGGACTGCTGATGCTCTCCCCCGGCCTGGCCCTGCTCATCTACGGGCTGGCCACCGGCGGCGAGAAGGGCGACTTCGGCGCCGCCGGGGCGCTGGTGCCGGCCGTGCTCGGTGCGCTCCTGGTGATCGGCTTCGTGGCCCGGGCGTTGCGGATCGAGCACGCGCTGATCGATCTGCGACTGTTTCGCAGTCGGCCGTTCGTGGCCGCCGCGGGCACCATGTTCCTGTTCGTCTGCGCGTACTTCGGCTCGATGATGCTGGCTCCGCTGTACTACCAGCTGGTGCGCGGGGAGAGTGCCACCGCCTCCGGGATGCTGGGCGCGCCGCAGGCGCTGGCGACGGCGCTGTCCATGCAGGTGGCCAGTCGGCTCAGCGACCGGATCGCGCCGGGGCGGATCGTGTTGATCGGGATCGTGGTCGCCGCGTCCGGGTTCCTGGCGTTCACCACGCAGGTGGCGGCGGATACGCCGTACTGGGTGCTGATGGCGTGCATGTCGGTGACCGGTGTCGGGGTGGGGATGACGCTGATGCCGACCACCGCCTCGGCGCTGCGCACGATGTCGCACGAGCAGGTCGCGGTCGCGGGGACGACGTTGACGATCATCCAGCAGGTGTCGGCGGCGATCGGTGGGGCGTTGATGTCGGTGCTGTTGGCCGGGTCGATGCGGGATGGCCTGCCGGCCGGGCAGGGGGCCGGCGGGCTGGGCGAGCTGCACACGTTGTCGCCGGATGTGGTGGTGGCGATCGGGCCGGCGTTGGCCGATGCGTTTCAGGGGACGTACTGGTGGGCCGTGACGTTGATGGGGCTGGCGTTCCTGCCGGCGCTGTTGATGAGCCGCCGTCGGCCCACGGGGGCGGTGGGCGAGTAGGCCGGGGTCGGGCGGCCGTCCTCAAGCGCCGGACGGGCTGGAAGTGGCGGCCCGGGTCTGCTGTCCTCAAACGCCGGACGGGCTGTATGGCCCGTCCGGCGTTTGGTTGTTGTCTCTTGGGTGTTATTGGTCTTCGGTCGGCTGCTTTGTCATCGTGTCCGGGCCCTTGTATGTGCCCTCCCTCGTGGGGGGCTTTTCGGCTGTCCATTCGGTCGGCCCGGTGGGCTCGGGGACTTCCGCGTCTCGGACCATGCCTACGATTCGGCGGCCGGTGAGGCCCAGGCTGACCAGGCTCAGGCCGTCGAAGAGCAGCGCCAGGGAGATGAACGTGCCGATCACGTAGCGGCTGCTGCTCGGCCATTCGGCCAGTACCAGCAGGCCCAGGACCAGGTCGACCACGCCGACGCCGATGGTCCAGATCATCTTGGCCGACATGCTCGCCACGCCGCCGACGATGCGGAACATGCCCGCGCCCAGCAGCAGCAGGGCCACGAACAGGGTGAGTGCCTGCGCCCCCACGTCGGGTCGGCGCAGCAGCACCACGCCCGCCGCGATGTTCAGCGCCGAGACCGCGACCACGAGCCAGAACGCGTTCTCCTTGCGCGCCTGGATGGCCTGGACGAAGCCGACCACGCCGCCGATCAGCAGCAGCCAGCCGAACAGCACCATCGTGGTGAGCGTGGCCAGGCCCGTGTAGATCAGGCCGACGACCCCGCCGAGCATCAGGACCACGCCGAGCACCACGAGCAGACCGAACCCGAATCCCTTGCCGCTGCGTCGATGCCGCCCCACGCCGGATTCGGCGGAGGGACCGCTGACGCCCTTCGTGCTCTCCATGGGGTGCCGCTCCTCGGATCCGTCCCGCGCCCGCGAAATCGCGTGCGTGGTACGCCTTCCCGCTGGAAAGCGACATATCCGCACGATCGGCTGTTCGCATGATCGTCAGGGACCGGGGCGGGCCCCGCGCGGCGCGCCGCTCAGCGACCCGTCCCCGGGGGCAACGACGGCGGCAGCGCGGAGCGCACCGGGGACAGCGCCGGGGCGAGCGCCGGTCGGGCCGTGGGCATCGGCGTGGCCGTCGCCGTGGTCACCGTGACCCCGCGCACCGCCGGGCCCGGCCGATCCGTCAGGCCCAGGAAGTGCCTGCGCAGCCGATACTTCTCCACCCGCCCGTTCGGCGTCCGCGGCATCCGGGCCACGATCCGCACGTACGCCGGCCGCATGTACGCGGGCAACGACTGGGTGCACCACGCGCGTAGCTCGTCGGGATCCAGCGGCCGACCCGGCTCCGGCTCGGCGTACAGCACCACCTCGTCCTCGTCGTCCCGGTCGGCGGGCACCCCGAACACCGCACCGACCGCGATGTCGGGATGCTGGTTGACCAGGTCCTCGATGTGGTACGCCGACACGTTCTCGCCGCGGATCCGGATCCGGTCCACGACCCGGTCGACGAAGTGCAGCAGCCCGTCCTCCTCGTCGAACACCGCCGCGTCGCCGGTGTGGAACCACAGGTTGCGGGTGGCCTCGGCAATGCTCAGCGGGTCGCCCACGTACTCCTGGACCAGCAGCCCCGGCAGATGCGGACGCATCGCCAGGTGGCCCACCACCCCGCGCGGCACCGGCCGGTCGTGCTCGTCCAGGATCGCCACCCGGGTGAACGGCAGCGGCGCGCCCAGACAGCCCCGGCGCACGATCCGCGACGCGGGCAGCACCGGTACGCCCAGGCGGTCGCACACCCGCTTGACCTCCTTCGCCCCCAGCCCGCGCCGCAGCGCCTCCGGGGTGCCCTCGCCCGGGTCGGCGCCGATCAGCACGGCGGCGATCGGCAGTCCGGTTTCGACCTGCCCGTAGCCCGCCACCACGGTGTCGATGCCGTAGCGGCGCGCGAACGAGTGGTGGATCGCGGGCAGCGGCTGCATCAGCACCTTGCTCAGCGGGTTGTCCCGCTCGCCGCGCCGCTCGGGCGCACCGGAGAGCCAGCCCACCATCGTCTCGGTGAGCACCGCGCTGGTGGCCCCCGCTGCCGTCACCCGGCGCCAGAAGTCGACCGGGTGGAACCGGTCCCACAACGACACCCCCGCGCCGGTCCAGGCCGCCCGGGCCAGCCCGGCGAACGCGCCCTGGAGCGAGTGCATCGGCAGGTCCACGTGCACCACGTCGTCCGGCGTGGTCAGCCGGCGCAGCAGCAGGGTGTACGCCGCCAGCCAGCGGTGCGGCAGCACGGCGGCCTTGGGCCGGCCCGTCACCCCGGCGGTGTGCACGATCATCGCGACGTCGGCGGGGTCGTTGACCACGCCCGGCGGCTCGGCGCGGGCCAGGAAGTTGGCGTAGGCGATCTCGGGATAGCCGTGCGGCGGACGCGGCCCGACCGCGTCGTGCACGGTCAGCCGGGGCAGCCGGTCCAGGTGCGGGCGCACCGCCTCCAGCGACTGCACCAGCATGCGCTCGGTGACCACGAGCAGCGGTGCGGTGGACTCCAGCTGCTCGACCAGCGGGTCGCCGATCAGGTCCGGGTCGATCGGGCAGTAGACCGCGCCCGCCTTCCAGATGCCGAACATCCACAGCGCGGCCGCGTACGAGCTGCGGCAGTGCACCGCGATCCGGTCGCCGCGCCGCACGCCCGCCCGGGCCAGGTTGCCGGCGATCGTGTCGGTGGCCCGCTTGGCCTCGGCGTAGCCGAGGTCCAGGCCGTGCTCGCCGTAGTGGATGAAGACCCGCATCGGGGTGTGCGCCGACCACCGGTCCAGTGCTTCGGTGACCGACTCCCCGTCCGCGGCGAGTTCGGCGGCGAGACCCGCCTCGAGTTCTTCGGCGGTCATGGCTTGTGACAACCCCCTTGCGACACGCAAAAACCCGGAAGCCGGCGGCTGGAGACCGTGCGTGTACTCGATCACACGGGGACAAGAACATATCGCCTGCGCGTGCGGGTTGGGGGCCCGGGCACGGGCTTCCTACCGGTGAGTTCAGCACTTAGCATCCAGGTGGCCCGGTTGTCGACGGTGTGTCGTACGACGGGAACAGGGCGTCATGGTGGCGAACGGAGGCACCTCCTGTGCGAGAGCGGGGCGGCGTGAGCGATACGGACAACCAGCCCGACAACGGGCACGACGACGGGCTCGGCAACGAACCCCGGGCCGCGTCGGGCACCGCTCCCGAGGGCCCACCGGCCGCGGGCGGCCCGCCCGACGCGGCGGAACTGCGGCGGCGGGTGGCCGACTTGGTCGCGGCGCACGATCCCACCACGATGTCCTCGGTGGAATTCCTCGGGCACCGCTTCGACGCGGGCCTGGCCTGGGTGCACTTCCCCGTCGGCTGCGGCGGTCTGGGCGCCTCGCGGGCGCTGCAACAGGTGGTCGAGGACGCGTTGATCACGGCCGGCGCCAAGGTGGTCAGCGCGTACCGCAATCCGATCGGCCTCGGGATGGGCGCGCCCACGATCGTCGCGCACGGCAACGCCGAGTCGCGCGCGCGGTTGTTGCGCCCGCTGTGGACCGGCGAGGAGGTCTGGTGCCAGCTGTTCAGCGAGCCCGGCGCGGGATCGGACCTGGCGGGGCTGGCCACCCGGGCGGTGCGCGACGGCGACGGCGACTGGATCGTGACCGGCCAGAAGGTGTGGACCTCGCTCGCGCACAAGGCGCGCTGGGCGATGTTGCTC
This sequence comes from Embleya sp. NPDC055664, assembly GCF_053618075.1. Taxonomy (NCBI): domain Bacteria; kingdom Bacillati; phylum Actinomycetota; class Actinomycetes; order Kitasatosporales; family Streptomycetaceae; genus Embleya; species Embleya sp. NPDC055664. The sequence continues at coordinate 518,706 of NZ_JBSHGZ010000001.1, read as the reverse complement.
GCCCGGACCGATCCGGACCTGCCCAAGCACCAGGGGCTGACCTACTTTTTCCTGGACATGACCTCGCCCGGGGTGGAGGTGCGCCCGCTGCGCCAGGCCACCGGACAGGCCGAGTTCAACGAGGTGTTCCTGACCGACGTACGCGTGCCCGACGCGCATCGCGCGGGTGAGGTGGGTCAGGGCTGGGCGGTGTCGAACACCACGCTGATGAACGAGCGGGTGGCCATCGGCGGCGGCGCCGCGCCCCGCGAGGCGAACGCGATCGGGGCGGTGGCGCGGATGTGGCGCGACCGGCCGGAGTTGCGCACTCCCGGCCTGCACGACCGGCTGCTTCGGGCCTGGGTGGAGTGCGAGGTGGCCCGGCTCGGCAACGAGCGCATCCGCCAGCAACTCGCGGTCGGGGCGCCCGGGCCGGAGGGGTCGGCGGCCAAGATCGCCTACGCGCGGCTGAACCAGGACGTGACCCGGTTGTGGCTGGAGCTGACCGGCGAGGAGGGCCTGGGCTACGACGAGTGGACCATGCGGCGCAGCGACATGGGCCAGGCCTCGCTCGGCGCGCGCGCTCCGGGTTACTACTACCTGCGGGCCAAGGGCAATTCGATCGAGGGCGGCACCTCGGAGGTGTTGCGCAACGTAATCGCGGACCGGGTGCTGGATCTGCCGCGCGAGCCGCGCACCGATACGAAGGTGGCGTGGAAGGAGATGCCCCGGTGAGCGAGCCCACGATTCCCTCGCTGCTGTACGGCGAGATCGAGGAGGAGTTGCGCGCGACGCTGCGCGAGCTGCTGCGGGACCGGTGCGGGTGGCACGACGTGCTGGCCCGGATCGACACCGACGAGGCGTACGACGAGGGCCTGTGGAAGGCGGTGGCGGCCGAGTTGGGGTTGGCCGGGCTGCTGATCCCCGAGGAGTTCGGCGGGGCCGGCGCGGGGCCGCGGGAGGTCGCGGTGGCGCTGGAGGAGCTGGGCCGCGCGGTGGCGCCGGTGCCGTTCCTGGCCAGCGCGGTACTGGCCACCTCGGCGCTGCTCGCCTGTCCGGCCGGTGCGGCGCGCGATGCCGCGCTGCGCGCGCTGGCGGAGGGGACCCGTACCGCCACGCTCGCGGTGACCGCGACCACCTGGCCGGAGGCGGGCTTCCCGCTGTCGGTGACGGGAACGTGGGAGGACGGGGAGTTGTCCCTGACCGGCGCGGTGACCGGGGTGTTGGCCGTGGATCGGGCCGAGCTGCTGGTGTTGCCGGTGATCGTTTCCGGCGAGCCGCATCTGGCGCTGGTGGCCGGTGACGCGGCGAACCTGTTGCGCGGCGCGGTGACCTCGTTGGATGCGACGCGCCCGGTGGGCCAGGTGACGCTGGATCAGGTCCGCGGTCGGGTGGTGGCCGGTCCCGAGCACGCCGAACGGGCCCTGGGGCACGCGGTGCGCTACGGCGCGGCGCTGCTCGCGTCCGAGCAACTGGGCGTGGCCGAGCAGGCGTTGGCCGAGGCGGTCGGCTATCTGAAGGTGCGTCACCAGTTCGGCCGGCCGATCGGCTCGTTCCAGGCGCTGCGCCATCGTGCGGCCGACCTGTGGTCGGACCTGGCGTCGGCCCGGGCCGCGGCCCGCTATGCGGCGGCGTGCCTGGCGGAGGACTCCGCCGACGCGGCGGTGGCCACCGCGCTGGCCCAGGCGTACTGCTCCGAGGTGGCGGTGCGCACGGCGGAGGAGTGTGTGCAGATGCACGGCGGGATCGGCTTCACCTGGGAGCACCCGGCGCACCTGTACCTCAAGCGGGCGATGTCCTCGGCGCTGCTTCTGGGCACCGCGGACCGACACCGGGGCACGCTCGGCGCGCTGGTGGACCTGCCGCCGGCGATCTGAGCAACCCGCGCACATGCGGATGGCCGGCCCCGTTCGGGGCCGGCCATCGGCGCGTGTGGGTGCGCTGCCGGAAACGGCTCTAGCTGCGCAACATCAGGACGATCATCACGATCGCGAGCGCCATCAGCACCGCCCACACCGTGGTGACCAGGCGCAGGCGGCGGCCGTCGCGCGGTGTGGTCGTGTCGGGCGGGGCGGCTTCTCCCGGCGGTGGGTTCTCGCTCATGTCCTCGCTGCCCTCCACGGGTGCTGCGCGCGGCGTCCGTCCCGTTCAGGATGACACCGCGCGCGGCCCGTTGAGGAGCCCCCGAAGCGGTCGAGGGCCACGATCGTTCAGTGCTTCGCCGGTGTGGTCGGCAATACCGCCGTGGTGTCCGTGCCCGCGTCCGCCGGCCCCTGCTGCGGGCTCTGCTGGGCGGCGATCAGCCGGGCCAGCCAGAACCGCATGAAGGTGGACAGCGAGAAGCGCAGGAACAGGGCGAACCCGAGGAGCGAGACCGGGATCGCCGAGATGCCCAGGGTGATGGCGTCGTTCTGGGTCAGGATCAGCGTCGTGCCGTGGGACATGAAGTAGGCGCCGAAGCCCATCCCGATCCCGAGCACCATCAGCCCCACGCCCAGCCACATCAGCTGGGTGTCGAGCATGGTCTTGGGTGCGCGCAGCTTGAGGGCCCCGACGTCGGCGGTGAACTGCCGGGTCCGGTCCTGGGTGGCCGCCGGGACGGCCGCGTGGCGCGGCGGTGCGTACGCCGGTGGCCCGGCGGTCGGCACGCCCTGCGGAACCGTCGGCGGCACGCCGGGGGGCGGGCCCGCGGGTGCGGGTGGCTGCCCGTCGGCGTTCACGCTGTTCATACTCATATAAGTGCTCACCTCGTGGGTCGCCGTGAGGTTGATGCGTACCCGACGGCCATGTGCGATCAGCCGCCCAGGTACGCGCTGTGCAGGTCGCCGGCGATCTCGTCCGGGGTGCCGACCTGAAGGATCCGGCCACCGCTCATGACCGCGGCGAGGTCGGCGACGGCCAGGGCCGTGCGCGCGAACTGCTCGACCAAAAGCACGGTGACACCGGTCTCGGCGATCTTGCCGACCACGTCGTACAGCTGGTCGACGACGAGGGGCGCGAGGCCCATCGACAACTCGTCGAGCAGGATGATGGCCGGGTTGGTGGCGATCGCCCGGGCGACGGCCAGCATCTGCTGCTCGCCGCCCGACATCGTGCCCGCGGCCTGGTTCCGGCGCTGTTCGAGGCGGGGGAAGATCGGGAAGACCTTCTCCTCGATCTCCTTGCGGGAGACTCCTCGATAGGTCGCCATCCACAGGTTCTCGGACACGGTGAGATTGGGGAAGACGCCGCGGCCTTCCGGGATGCTGCACAGGCCGATCCGGGCCAGGTCCACGGGCGCGGCCCCGGTGACACACCGGCCGGCGAGGTATATGTCGCCGGTGGTGGGCTGGTGCAGCCCGGTGATCACCTTGAGCATCGTGGTCTTGCCGGCGCCGTTGGGTCCGAGCACCGCCATCACCTTGCCGGTGGGCACCGCGAGGTCCACCTTGTGCAGCACCTCGACCTGCTCGTACGCGGCGCTGATCCCGCGCAGTTCGAGCAGCGGCGGGGCGCTCGGCGCGCCGGCCGGCTGCGCGTCGGCCACATTCAGGGTCATACCGTCTCCTGAAGGACTTCGTCGGCCTCCGCCGCGTCCGCGGTACCGAGGTAGGCCGCCTGGACGGCGGCGTTGTTGCGGATCTCGTCGCACGTACCGTTGGCGATTTTTTTGCCGAAGTCAAGTACGTGCAGTTCGTCGCAGGTGTTCATCACCAGGTCCATGTCGTGCTCGACCAGAAGTACAGCGACGCCGTCGGCGGCGATCTCGCGCAGGAGTTGGCCGAAGCCGCGCGTCTCCTCGTCGTCCTGGCCCGAGGCGGGCTCGTCCAGGAGCAGGATCTTGGGCCGGCAGGCCAGCGAGCGGGCCAACTCGACCACGCGGCCCTGCCCGGTGGGCAGTTGGTCGGCGCGCACGTGCGCGATCGCGGTCAGGTCGAGGCGGTGCAGCAGGCGCGCGGCGGTGTCCTGCGGCGTCTCCCTGGTGCCCCGGTGCAGCCGGCGGTACTGCGCGGCGGCGACCTGGATGTTCTCCCGGACCGACAACGAGCCGAACAGTTCGAGGCGTTGGAAGGTGCGGGCCATGCCGAGCCGGGCCCGGCGGTACGGCGCCAGTTTGCTGACGTCGCGCCCGTCCATCCGCACCTGTCCCGAGGAGGGCGGTTGCAGGCCGGTGATCACGTTGAAGATGGTGGTCTTGCCCGCGCCGTTGGGCCCGATCAAGCCGGTGACCTTGCCCTCGTGGGCCCAGATGTCGACGTTGTTCAGGGCCGTGTGGCCGCCGAAGCGGACCGTGACGCCCTCGACCTCAAGCCCCATGACGTGCTCCCGGCAGGATGGGTGACGGTGCCGCGGCCGTCGCCGCCGCGGGCAGCGAGGGCAGCGCGATGAGTTTGTCCAGCGCCTCGATGTCGGCGGCCTTGAACCGGTTTCCGTTCAGCCCCAGGCCCTCGGGTTGCCCGGACAGGCCCTCGGGCACCTCCGGTTCGGTCCGCGGCGCCTTGATCATCACCTCGATCTTGAGCGCGGCCGGGATGCCGATCACCGCGAGCAGGATGCCGATCACGAACGGCCAGTTGCCGATCACGTCGGTGAACCGCAGCACGATCAGCGCCAGTTGGGCGGCGGCGCTGCCGGCGAGGACGACCGGGCGGCGCAGCGCGGGCTCCCACTCGGGGCGAATCTTGGCGGCGATGAAGCCGTTCGGGTTCTTGCCGAGCGCGATGCCGTTGAGGCCGATCAGGATGGTGGTGAGCTGGGCGTAGTCGGGGAAGAGGTTGGTCATCAGCGGGGTGCCCAGGAAGATGCCCGCGAACAGCGCGGCGCCCGGGGAGGTGAGCCCGGCGATCACCATCAGCATCAGCACCGAGAGCCCGGCGGTGAAGTCGAAGTTGACCGGGGACAGGGTGCCGGCCGCGCCGCCCAGGATGCCGCCGCCGACGCCGGCCATCGCGGCGGAGAGCCCGAAGACGGTGAGCGTGGTCAGCTTGTGGTTCATCCCGATCGTCGCGCAGGCCGCGGGGCTGTCCTTCATGGCCAGCAGCCTGCGGCCGAACTCGCCGCGCCGGATCCACACCACGACCAGCGAGGACAGTGCGAAGAAGACCGCGCCGAAGATGAAGTAGGCCCGGTCGGAGGAGATGTCGACGCCGGGCCAGTCGAAGCGCTCGAAGTTGAGCGTGCCGCTGTTGAACAGGTCGATCTTCGTGTCGCCCCAGGTGAAGGCGGGCAGGCCGAAGATCCACCGGTCCAGCATCACCGCGAACGCGGCGGTGGCCAGGGCCAGATAGATCCCGGACAGGCGCAGCGCGGGCAGCGCGACGAGCACGCCGATGCCGGCGCAGATCAGCGCGGCCCACAACAACCCCAGCGGGTTGCCGCCCGAGCCCAGGTGTGAGACGCAGATCGCGCCGATGCCGGCGAAGCCCAGTTGGGCCAGCGACATCTTCCCGGCGTAGCCGACCAGCGGGATCACCGACAGGCCGATCAGCGCGAAGCCCCACATCCGGGTGCTGGCGAACAGGTCGGCGGCGGCGAGGGAGTTGGCGGCGACCACGGCGCCCGCGATCACGATGGCGGCGAAGACCAGCGAGCCGGTCCAGGTGGGGCGGTGCGAGATCTCCCTGGTGCGGGAGGAGGCGTGGCCGCGCAGCCGGGAGGTGGGCAGCAGCATGATCGCCACGAACAGCACCAGGACGGGCATCGAGTCGCTGAGGCCGGACAGGTACGGGCCGGCGGTCGGGAAGCGGGTCTCGGTGAGGTAGCCCTTGCCGTACTCGGTGACCAGGCCGATGATCATCGCGCCGACGAACGTCCACGGCAGGCTCTTGAGCCGGCCGATCACCGCCGCGGCGTAGGCGTTGACGATCAGCAGCGTGAGCGGCAGCGCGGCGAAGGAGAGTTTGGGGGCGATCAGGATGCCCGCGACCGCGGCCAGCATGGTGCCGGTGGCCCAGGCCAGCATGCCGGGCACTTCGGGGCGCGAGCCGTTGAGCACGGCCAGGTTGCGGTCGTCGACGGTGGCGCGCATGGCCACGCCCGCGCGGGTGGAGCGCAGCAGCACCCACAGGCCGACCGCCACGATCAGCGCGACGGCCAGGGTGATCAGGTCGTGGTAGGAGACCCGGGTGCCGGCCATGTCCACGGACTCGCCGGGGAAGAAGTTGACCACGTTGCGCGGGGTCTGCGGATCCCAGATCCACATCACCGCGGCCAGCAGGCTCAGCAGCACCGCGACGGTGACCATCAGGCGGGTGGTCTCCGACGTGCCCTCGAGCCTGCGCATGATGGCGAAGTGCAGGAACACCCCGAACGCGGGGGCCAGCACACCGAGCACGACCAGCAGGGACAGCCACACCGGCCAACCCCAGTCGAAGTGCAGCTGCCAGTAGGTGAAGGCGGCGAGCGCGCCGGTGGCGCCGTGGGCGAAGTTGAAGATGCCCGTGGTGGTGTAGGTCAGGGTCAGGCCGCCGGCGGTGATGGCATAGATGCCGCCGGTGACCAGGCCGCTGATGGTGAGGATGATGAACTCGTGCACGCGCCCTCCGTTCGGGCCGGGCCGTGTCGCGGGGCGATCGGTCTCGGAGACTGGTGCGGCACGGCGCCTGACAGGTCGTCAGGGCCGCGGGGCCGCCCTCCCGCCCGGTGCGGGGCGAGAGGGCGACGGGGTGTCGCGGGTGCTTCGGGTGCTGCGGGTGCAGCCGGTGCTTCGGGTGCTTCCGGTGACGCGTGGAGTGGGGGTGTGCTCCCGGCCCGGTGGGCTCGGGAGGTCACCGTGGGCCGGGGCTAGGAGGTCACTTCCTCCGGCGGCGCGGCCGGCGGCGGCTCGCCCCCGTCGCCGGGCGGCGGGTTGCCGGTGCCCGAATCGCCGGCGGGCGGCGGAGCGGTTCCCCCGTCGCCGGGCGGGGTCGTGGCCGGGGCCGACGGCGGCGCACTGGGCGCGCCCGCGGCGACGGCGACCACGTTGCCCGGGTCGCAGTTGAAGAACTCGGCCTTGTTCGGCTTGGTCAGCGCGGCGTCGTACTCGAAGCCCTTGGCGGTGGCCTTGACCATGGTGAAGCAGTCCGAGGCGCGTACGTCCTTGGTCTCCACGATCGGACCGGGGGCGAACAGGCCGCCCGCGTCCCAGTTCGCCCGCTTGCCCTTGGCCAGCACACACTCGGTGGTCAGTTCGGTACCGCACTCCTTGACCGCGCTCGCCCACAGCAGCCAGGAGTTGATCCCCGACATGTGGAAGAACTCCAGGTCCTTGCTCGGCTCGGCGAGGTGCAGGATCTCCAGTGCCTTCTGCACGGCCGGGTTCTTGTCACCGAGCGACTGCGGCACGTAGGTCGGGTAGATGTAGGTGTCCGGGATCTTCGAGTTCTTGGCGGAGGCCAGGGTGTAGCGGTTGTATGCCGAGGCGTCGCTGACGATGACCTTGGGGTGCCAGTTCATCGCGTCCATCTCGCGGAACATCGACGCCGAATCCACCGCGAGCCAGGTGGTGATCAGCATCTCGACGCCGGCCTGCTTCATCTTCTCCAGCGTCGTGCGCCCCGGGGGCGGCATGACGGGGACGTCCTCCTTGAAGACGACGGTGCCGCCCGCCGCCTCCACGCCGGCCTTGTAGCGGGCCATCGCGGGCCGCAGCGAGGCCATGTTCTGCCCGAGCAGGCCGACCTTGGCCTTGACCTCGGGACGCGCCGCGAAGACCGCCTTGTAGGCGCCCACCACGGTGGTCGTGGTCGGCAGGCCCACCGCGAGCACCTGCAGGTCGGCCTTGGCCGACTCCTCGCCCACCACGTAGGCGGGGAAGGCGCCGAGCTTGCACCCGGTACGGGCCTTGACGCCGTCGTTGTCGAACGGGTTGCCGCCGCCGACGACCATGAAGTCGTTCTGGCAGGCGGCGGTCATCACGGTGCCCACGTTGCTCAGCGCGGCGTCGCGCTGGGTCAGCTTGATGGTGCGGCCGTTGATTCCGCCGAGGCCGTTGCACCACTTGGTGAAGCCGTCGGCCATCTCGAAGAACTCTTTGCCCAGGCCCGGTTGTGCGGGAGCGCCCGGGTCGCCGGTCACGCTCACCGAGATCTGCTTCTCGGTCACGCCCCGATCGGCCTTCTTGGTCAGCGGTTTGCCGTCGCCCTTGCCGCACACGTCCTTGAGCGTGCCGAAGTCGCCCGGCGCGCCGGTGCCGACGGGGGCCTTGCCGTCCTTGGTACCGGTGGCCGCGGGGCCGCCGCCGCCCGATCCCGGTCCCTTGGCCACCGCGTCCTCGCCCGAGCGGCTACAGCCGACCGCCACAAGGAGCGGCACGACCAGCAAGCCGGCCGCCGCTCGTCGGCGCATCCCGCGCCGCCCGGCGGAAGTTGATGCCATCAGCCCTCCCGACACTTCGTTTCCGCGGGCCGGGCCGAGGGCCCGGTGCGCTCTCACGTACTTCTCCTGCGCTGTGCTCGCGTTGTTCACGTCTTGTGCTTCCGCCCCGTCTGCGAGGCATCCTCGCGACTGGATCTGACATGCCATCAGTTAATGGGCCATGAAGCAATGGCCGGGACCTTAACCGGGTGTCCTACAGGGTGCAAGGGTCACCGAACCGGCGAAAACCGCTGGCCGGCAGCCCTGACGAAGCCGGATACGAGGTGGGGTGCACGAGTACACACGTGTCACCGATCGGACCGTACGGACGGTCGTTTCCGGGCTTCGTGATGGCACTGTTACGAGGTGCGGAGAATTGGTGCCGGGAGATACCCGAGGGGTTCGTGAGGCATTCGAAGCGATACGGCGGCACGGAAAAGGCGACACGACGACACCCGTTCTCCATAAAGCGACAAGGAGTCAGTGAATCGATGCATACGTTCGAGCCGACCACCAACGCGGAAGAGATCGAACGCGTTCCGGCGGCGGACGGCGAACTCGCCCTGCGCCGCGCGGGTGAACACTACGAAATCATCAGCAACGGGTGCTTTTTGATGGACACTCGCGCGGGCGCCTCCGAGCGCCTGCTCGCGCGCACCGCGCTCGCGGCCGTGACCGCGCCGGGCGACCTGCGCGTGCTGGTCGGCGGCCTGGGCGTCGGCTTCACCCTGCGCGAGACGCTGACCGACCCGCGCGTCGCGCACGTGCGTGTGATCGAGCGCGAACCGGCCGTCGTGCGCTGGGGGCGCGGACCGCTGGCGCCCTTCTCCGGCCACGCGCTGGACGACGCGCGGGTACAGGTGGTCACCGCCGACCTGGTGGCCTGGGTGCGCTCCGGGGCCGGCGAGGAGCGTTTCCACGCGCTGTGCCTGGACATCGACAACGGGCCGGACTGGACGGTCACCGACGGCAACGCCTCGCTCTACGACGACGCCGGACTGGCCGCGCTGCGCGATCGGTTGGCGCCGGGGGGCGTACTGACGGTGTGGAGCGCTACGGCCTCCCCCGGCTTCGCCGACCGGCTGCGGGAACACTTCGGGCGGGTGCGGGTGGAGCGGGTGCCGGTTGTTCGGGGCGAGCCGGATGTGGTGTTCGTGGCGCAGGAGGGGTGAGGCGGGCCGGGGGTTCGGGGGGTTCGGGGCCGTTGTACCGCCGTGACGTGGTGCGATGGCGCGGGCAGTGTAACTGACGCAACGTCAGATTAACTTGCGTGTGTCATCCAACTGCTGCCAGCATGCGAACACGGTTGCCGAAAGGGTGGACATGCACGACGACGAGGCGGATTCGCCCGCTGCGCACACGCCGAGCCGACTGCGCGATCGCAGCGAACTCCGCGATCTGGTGCAGACATACGCACACGGCGCGGATCGCCGCAAGCCCGACCTCGTCGCCTCGATGTTCACCCCCGAGGGCCGGCTGGTGATCCACCGCGACCCCGGATCCACCGAACCCCCCGCGGTACGCGCCGGCCGCGCCGAGATCGCCCGCGCGCTGGCGAGCCTGGACCGCTACCTGGTCACCACCCACCTGATCGCCAATCAGCTGATCACCTTCGCCCCCGAGGGCGACCGCGCCGACGGCGAGACGTACTGCACCGCACACCACATCTACGAGTCTGACGGCGTGCGCCGCGACCGGGTGATGTCCATCCGCTACCTGGACACGTTCGTGCGCACCGACGAGAGCTGGCGCATCGAGACCCGCACCCTGCACTGTGACTGGGTCGAGGACCGGCCGCTGACGGCATGAGCACCGATCCGAAGGGGGCCGGGCGCACATCGACCAAACGCCACGGCCCGACCACGATCCTGGTCGCCCTGTCCTTCGCCGCGACCACGATGGCGGTCATGCAGACCGTGGTCTCGCCGATCCTGCCCCAACTGCAAAACCGGCTCGGCGTCTCCAGCTCGGCCATCGCCTGGGTGCTCACCGGCAACCTGCTCGCCTCGGCCGTGGCCACCCCGCTGCTCGGCCGGCTCGGCGACCTGCGCGGGCGCAAACGTTTCCTCTTGTACGCGCTGGCCGCGGTCGCGCTCGGCTCGATCCTGGCCGCGTGCACCACCTCCTACGTGATGCTGATCGCCGGGCGCGTACTCCAGGGCATGGGCGGCGGCGTGGTCCCGCTCGCCCTCAGCGTGGTCCGCGACGAGTTCCCCAAGGAACGCTCCGCCGGCAGCATCGCCACCATCGGCGCCACGATCAGCGTCGGCGCCACCTTCGGCTCGGTCAGCACCGGACTGATCGCCGACCGCTGGGACTACCACCTGCTGTTCTGGCTCTCCGCGCTGGTCGCGCTGCTGTCCATGGCCATGGTGTGGCGAGTCGTGCCGGACACCGCCGAGCGGCGGCAGGGCCACGTGGACCTGATCGGCGCGCTGACCCTGTCCGGCTGGCTGGCCGCGCTGCTCGCCGCGGTCAGTACGGGCAGCCGATCCGGGTGGGGCGATCCGCTGGTCGTCGGCGGCCTGGCCCTGGCCGTACTGCTGTTCGCCGCCTGGATCGGCTGGGCCCTGCACCACCCCGAACCCCTGGTCGACCTGCGGGTGATGGCCCGCCGACCGGTCCTGCTCGCCAACCTGTCCGGGATCTTCACGGGCATGGCGATGTACGGCTCGTCGCTGCTGTTCCCGCCGTTCATCCAGGCGCCGTCGGCGCTCGGCTACGGCTTCGGCAAGTCGGTCCTGATCGCGGGCCTGATCATGCTCCCGGGCACCCTCGGCAACCTGGCCGCCGCGCCGGTCGCCGCCCGGATGACCAATCGCCACGGCCCCAAACCGGCGCTGGTCCTGGGGCCGGTGCTCAGCGGTACGGCGTTCGCCCTGCTGCTGCCGCTGCACGGGCACTGGTGGGCGTTCTCGATGGTCGGCGTGCTGTTCGGGTTCGGCCTGGGACTGGCCTTCTCGGCGATGCCGGCGCTGATCAACGACCACGTGCCGGCAGACATGACCGGGGTGGCCAACGGGATGAACGCGGTGCTGCGCACGGTCGGCGGCGCGACCGGGACGGCGGTACTCGGCGCGATCCTGAGCGCGAGCCCGGCAGGCGCGGCCACGGCCCGGGCGGCGGGCGTCGCCCACGCGCCGGGGTTGACGGGCTACCTGGTCTGCTTCGGCATGCTCGGGGTCGGTTGCCTCCTGGCGGCCGTGCTGGCGTGGTCGATCCCGGGGGCGCGGCGGAGCGTAAGCGGGGCGCGGGCGGTGGTGGAGCCGGATCGGGTGGAGGCGGGACGGTAGCGGCCCGACGGCCGGCGAACGACCGACCAAAGTCGATGGCGGCGTCGACTCCCGGTCACTGCCGGAGCACCGACGGCGCTGCCTAGGCTGGAGCGTGATCAAGAGCCGCCTCCGCCGAGCCGCCCCCACCACGGGGGCTCGCACCTCCGTGTCGCGTACCTCAGTGCTCCGCACCCTGGTTCCCGAGCGGACCCGTCGCGAATGGGGCATCGACCTCGGCTACGCGCTCGGCGCGTTCGGACTCGGCGCGATAATCCTCGTGACCGCCATCCAGGAGGACGACCACCCGCCGAACGTCGTGATCGAGACCGTCCTCGGCGGGATCATGCTCGTGGCCATGCTGCTGCAGCGCCGCAACCGGCCGACCGGGCTCGCGGTGACCTGGGTACTCGTGGGCTTCTTCTCCGCCGCGATCACCGGGTCCGCGCCGGTCGTCCTGCTCAGCCTGGCGATCCGGCGACCGTGGCGGGTCACCACGTCCGTCGCCGGCCTGGAAATCGCGCTCGTCTCCGGCACGTTCTGGGTGGGCGCCGAATCGACCCGCTCCTACTGGTCGTCGGTCCTGGCCATGACGCTGCTGGTCAGCACCGCCGTGGCCACCGGGATGCTGATCCGTTCCCAACACGAATTGACCGCGTCCTGGCGCGAGCGGGCCCGGCAGGCCGAGGAGGGCCAGCGGCTGCGCGTGGAGGAGGCCCGCCACCTCGAACGCGAGCGGCTGGCCCGGGAGATGCACGACGTGCTCGCGCATCGGATCTCGCTGCTCGCGATCCACGCGGGCGCGCTGGAGTACCGGGCCGGCGCCTCACCGGAGGAGGCCCGCGCCGCCGAGGTGATCCGCCAATGCGCGTTCGAGGCCCTGGAGGACCTGCGCGAGGTGATCGGCGTCCTGCGGGCCCACCCCGACGACGACGGCGACGGCGACGGCGAGCCCGAGCGGCCCCAGCCCGTGCTGAACGACCTGCCCGCGCTGATCGAGGAATCGCGACTGGCCGGCGCGACCGTCGACCTGGACCTGGCCGACCTGCCGTCGGTATCGGGACGCACCGGCCGGCATGCGTACCGCATCGTCCAGGAGGGGCTGACCAACGCCCGCAAACACGCCCCCGGCGCCCGGGTCCGGGTCCTCGTCGCCCCCGCCCCCGACGACGGCCTCGCCATCGAGGTGGTCAACCGCCTCCCCCACGGCCACCGCCCCACCGCCATCCCCGGCGCGGGCGCGGGCCTGATCGGCCTGCGCGAACGCGTCGCCCTGGTGGGTGGGCGCCTGGACCACGGCCCCACCACCGACGGCGACTTCAGCCTGCGCGTGTGGCTACCGTTGGCCAAGTGAAAAGCACCGAAGGCTGTGTCCGGGTCCTCGTCGTCGACGACGACGCACTGGTTCGAGCCGGACTGTCCATGATGTTGTCCGGGCTGCCCGACATCCGCGTCGTCGGCGAGGTGTCCGACGGCGCCGACGTACTCGGCGCGGTCGACGAACACCGGCCCGACGTGGTGCTGATGGACATCCGGATGCCCCGCGTGGACGGCCTGGCCGCCACCGCGACCCTGCGGGCCCGCCCCGAGGCGCCGGAGGTGATCGTGATGACGACCTTCGACACCGACGACCACATCCTCAAGGCGATGCGGGCCGGCGCCGGCGGCTTCCTGCTCAAACACACCCCGCCCCCGGACATCGTCGAGGCCATCCGCCGCGTCGCAGCCGGCGAACCGATGCTCTCCCCCGACGTGCTGCGCCGCATGATGACCTACGTCGCCACAACGACCATCGACCCCCGCCGAGCCCGAGCCCAATCCGCCCTCGCCCACCTGAGCGACGGCGAACGCGCCGTAGCCACGCTGGTCGGCAAGGGCCACACGAACGCCGAAATCGGCAAGGAACTCTCCATCAGCATCGCCACGGTCAAGGCCTACGTCTCCCGACTACTCACCAAGCTGGACCTCAACAACCGCGTACAGATCGCGCTGCTGGTACACGACGCATCGAACGACACGTAGCGCACAGCGGACGCGGGGTGGGGTGGGTGGGGTGGGTGGGGTGGGGTGTGCGGCGGGCGGTCGGCTCGAGTGCGCTGAGATGCCTTCCCGAGTGGGTCGGGTGTTCCCGGCTGGCGTTACGCCTGGGGTTGCGTGTGGCTGGTGCGGGGCCGGCCAGAGTCGCCGGGTTGGCCTCCGCCGGCGTGCGGGGCTCCGAGACGACGGCTCCCGACGAGACAAGCGTGTTGCTCGGCGAAGAAGCGGCCGGCAGCGGCGGACAGGGAGGGCGCTCGGGTCGAGTCCTCCGAGTGACCTTCCCGAGTGGGTCGGCCGGTTTCCGGCGGGCGTTGCGCTTTTGGTTGCGGGTGGCCGGGCCGGGGCCGGTCAGAGTCGGCGATGGGCCGCCGCCGGCGTGCAGAGCTCCAAGACCCCAAGCTCCCGACGAGACGGGCTTGTTGGTCGGCGAAAACCGGGCCGGCAGTGGCCGGGAGGGAGGGGGCTCGGGTCAGGGCTGCCGGAGAGGCATCCCGGGTGCGTCGGGTAATTTCGGTGGGTGGTGGGTGGCGTCGGTTCACGAAACCGGATCCCGTGGAGTGCCGCAGCCTTTGGGTGAGAGAAAACCGCAGGTCAGCGTTGCTGGGAGTGGTTTGCGGGTGCCTCGGGATCCGGTTTCGACCTCCACTGGGCACTTTCGGTCTCCTCGATGGCCTTTGTGAGGGCGCAGCACGCGAAGTCGACGTCCACTGCGCAGTTTCGGCCCCACAGTGGCGTCGAGGGCGTCGGAGCGCACGAAACCGGCACTCGACGCCCGACTGTGCCCCCCGACCCCGCAAAACCGCAGGTGATCAGAGCCCGAAGCCCGAAACCACGCACCGCGATCCGGTTCCGAACCCCAACCCCTTTCCAAACGCCCCCAACCACCCCGGCCCACTCGGAAACGCTCCCCGGCGAACTCAACCCGAGCACCCACCCCGCCCGCCGCTGCCGGCCGCTTTTCCGCCGACCAACACGTCAATCTCGTTGGGAGCTTCGGGTCTCGGAGCCCCGCACGTCGGCGGCGGCCCACCACCGACTCTGACCGGCCCCGCATCAGCCACACGCAACCGCAACCGCAAGCGCAGCGCCCGCCGGAAACGCCCCACCTACTCGGGGACGCATCCCAGTGCGCTCGACCCCGCCGCCCGCTCGCCCAGCCTGCCGCCACCGCCACACGGCGCCGGCGCCCTTCCCGGGGCAGCGCAACCTCTCGCCTGAGAACCCCGGCCGCCCGGCGCCCATGCGCCGTTTCAGGCTGCTCGGCGTCGGCGCTCTCGATGTCCTCTGGCCACGCCCTTCCTTCAGGCCCGCCCCCGCCCCACCGGCCCAACAGATCGCGCCATCCGGCAGTTTCCGGTGTGTCCTTGGTTGGGTGAGGTGTAGACCAAGGCCGGCGAGTGTGGACCGTTGGGCGCTGTGGGGGGCCGTCTGGGGTGGTCAGGCTGGGGGCATGATCAGTGTCGAGCGATTGACCAAGCGCTACGGGGAGCACGTTGCCGTCGACGGGGTTTCCTTTCGGTGTGAGCCGGGGACCGTGACCGGGTTCCTGGGGCCCAACGGGGCAGGGAAGTCCACCACGATGCGGATGATCTGTGGGCTTACGCCGCCGAGCGGCGGGGGCGCGACCATCCGGGGTGTTCCGTATCGGCAACTGGCCAATCCCGGGCGCCACGTCGGTGTGTTGCTGGACGCCGGCGCCCAGCACGCGGGGCGCAGCGGGCGCGAGACGCTCGCCCTGTGTGCCCGCATCCTGGACGTGGACCGGGCCCGCGTCGGCGAACTGCTCGCCCTGGTCGGCCTGTCCGGACCCGCGGCGCGGCGTCGGGTCGGCGGCTATTCGTTCGGGATGCGTCAGCGGCTGGGCGTCGCCCAGGCCCTGCTCGGCGACCCCGCCGTGCTGATCCTGGACGAGCCCACCAGCGGCCTGGACCCCGAAGGGGTCTTCCAGATGCGCACCCTGCTCCGCGACTTCGCCGACCGCGGCGGCACCGTCCTGCTGTCCTCGCACCAACTGCGCGAGATCGAGGCGGTGGCGGATCGCATCGTGATGATCGCCAAGGGGCGTGTCGTGGCCGACGGCACGAAAGGCGAACTCCTCACCGCCCCCGCCGGCACCCTGGTCGCCGCCCTCGACCCGGCCGCGCTGCACACCGCCCTCACCACGGCCGGCCTGTCCCACCACCCGACCGACCCGACCGGCACTTTCCTGGTCGACGCTTCGGCCGAGGCGGTCGGCCGCGCCGCCGCGAGTGCCGGGGTCGTACTGCGCGAACTGCGTCCCGCCGAACATGAAGGACTCGAGCAGATGTTCCTGAGCCGACTCGGCTCCGTCCCGCAGGAGGTCGGGTCGTGACCTTCGCCGCCGCACCCGTTACCGCAACTGATACTGCAACCGCCGCCGCGCCCGTCGCCGCACCGACCCTCCTCCGGCTGACCGAGGTCGAGCTGCGCAAGATGACCGACACTCGCGCAGGCCGTTGGCTGCTCGCCGTGGTCGCATTCGCCGCCGTTGCCCTCGTCGTCGTGACCCTGACCGCCGCGCCCCGCGAGGACCGCACCTGGCGGTCGTTCCTCACCTCCTCGCAGGCCGGCGTGGCGGTGTTGTTCCCGGTGGTCGGGATCCTGGCGGTGACCTCCGAATGGTCCCAGCGCACGGCGCTGACCACCTTCGCCCTGGTCCCCGATCGGCGTCGCGTGCTCGGTGCGAAGGTCGCGGCCGGGGTGGTCCTGGCCCTGTTCGGCGTCGTGTTCGGGCTGCTGTGCGCCACGCTGGGTCGGGCAGTCGCGGGCTGCACCGGCCGAGGCGCCGGAAACTGGTCCATCCCCGGCCCGATGCTCGCCTCGGTGCTGCTCGCCGCGATCCTGAGCATCACCCTGGGTGTGGCGTTCGGCGTGCTGTTCCTGAACGCCCCGCTCGCGATCGTCACCTTCTTCATGGTGCCGAGCGTGTTGGGGATCCTGGCCGACCTCGTCTCCGCGATGGAGTCCGTCAATCGCTGGGTCAACCCGGGCCCGGCCCTCGACCCGCTCTACGGCACCGGTATCAGCGGCGTCGAATGGGCCAGGCTGACCACCACAATGGTCATCTGGCTACTCACCCCACTGGCCGTCGGCACCTACCGCGTCATCCATACCGAAGTGCACTGACCCGTCGAACGATCGACGGTCCCGCCGAGCAGGTGATCGCGACGCCGCGCGGCGGGCCCGTCGCATGGCAGCGGACCTCGGCGGGGTAGCGGACCTCGGCAAGTAGTGGACCTCAGGAGGGCACTCATCCTATGGGCCCGTTATCAAGACCCCTCTCCCCCTCCGCCCCTACTTCGCCCCCGGGAACAACGACACGAACGCGTCCGAGGCCGCCGTCATCCCCTGTCCGAAGGGTGCGTCCAGGTCCCAGATCAGGAACAGCAGGAACGCGATCAACGCACTGAACAACCCCGCAACGATCAACTCCGGTGCGGATCTGCGGATCTGCAGCGTAAAGATCATCCCGACCGTAACGATCGCCCCGGTGATCAGGCCGAACCACACCAGCCCCGGCATCGACGCGCCCGCCTGCCCACCCCGTGCCTGACGCGCGTCGTCCGCGATCGCGATCTGGTCCAGGATCGGCTGGTACATCTGCGTTTCCTGGTCGCCCTGCGGCGCGTAGTCGGTCACCTCGTTGCGTACGGTCGCGAACAGCTGCGAAGCGCGCGGGGACAACTCGCCGTGGTCGGCCATATAGCCCCACTCGTTCTTGACCACGTACTTCACATAGGCGTCGATGTCCGTTCGGATCTGATCACGCACCTGCGGCGGATAGACCCGAACCCGCTCACTGACCTCGTGCAACGCCTGGGCCTCGTGCCGCACTTCGTCCTCGGCCGCACTCCGCCCCTCCCACACGGCGGCGATCGCGAGACCGAGCACGATCGCGTAGACGACGCCGATCATCATCGTCATGTATTCGAGCACGTCCGGCGTGGCCGACGGGTCGTCGTCGTCCGGCAACCGCCGCTGCTTGAGCACGACGACGGAGAGGACGACCGCGCACACCGCGACCATCGCGAGTGCCAGTACAACCCAATGCGTCACGGATGACCTCCGGGGCAAAAAAGGCAAGGGATCCAGGGAGTCGGAAGCCGGGGAGGCGGCGAACTCGGCGCCTCAGCCGCGCCCGCCGCCACCGCCACCCGATCCGCGCGCCCCCGCCCGGCCGCGCGGCTTGAGCGCGGCACCGGCCAGAATCGCGGGCGCGGTGATCAGCAACGTCGTGGTGACGAGCGAGTTCCCCCGCACCGGAGGCGGCGCCGGAGCCGGCCGCGCCAACGGCCGCCGCACCGCGATCGGTTGCAGCGGCGGCGGGGCCACCACCGGCGGGGTCGTCGGCGGCGGCGTGGTCGGCGGCGGTGGTGGCGTCGTCCGCACCGGAGGCGGCGTCGTCTTGGGTACGACCAGCGCCATCGGCGTCGCGCGCTCCACCGGCGGAGCCGGCGTGCTCCGCACCGGCGTCGGCTTCGTCGGAGGCGGCGTCGGCTTGGGCGTGGTGGGCCTGGGCGTCGTGGGCGTCGGCCTGGGGCCGGCCGTGGGCCGGCAGGACCCGTTGCGCAACAACCGGAAATCGACCGTGAGCCCGATCCCCCCGGTCGGCGGCCCGGTGGCCGGCGTCACATCGACCCGAACGCTCGCCCCGGGCGACCCACCGATCGAAACGCACACATCCACATGCGCTCCGGGCGTATGACCACCACCGGCACCCGACCCCGACCCCGCCCACGCGACGCTCGCCGGAGCGGCCAACAAGGCCCCCGCCCCGACCACGCACCCCCACCGGCGCGCCCGACCCCATGCGCTCATGGCAGCGATCGTCTCGTCAAGTCATCGGCTTTGGCCCGAATAGCCCTTCAATTCACTCGAACGGGTCACCCGCCGACCAAATATGCACAGCCATCCGAAAGTTACCCAACAACCGGTGGGCGGGATGGAGCGGGAGTCGTAGGGCAGAACGGCAGAGGTAGGGCGACCCGCGACCCGCTCAGTACGTCCGCGCCCCCGCCAACCACGTCCCCCGCACCGCGACCTCCCGCAGCGTCATCGGATCCACCCCGCGCGGATCCGCGCTCAGCCACACCACATCGGCCGGCGCGCCCACCACGAGACCCCGCCGGTCGTCCGCGAACGCCTGATAGGCGACCCCGTCGGTATACGCGTCCAGCGCCTGATCCACCGTCAACCGCTCGTGCGGCGCCCAACCCTGCTCCGGCGCCCCCTCGAACGTTCGTCGGGTGACCGCGACTTGAATGCCCTCCATCGGCCGGTGCGAACTCACCGGCCAGTCGCTGCCGAACGACACCGGCGCGCCCGAGTCCAGCAGACCGCGCATCGGGTCTTGCCGTCCGCCCCGCTCGGCACCCACGCGCGGGATCGACAACTCCACTTGCAGCGGGTCGAGTTGGGCCCACAGCGGCTCGAAGTTGGCGATCACCCCGAGCCGGCCGAATCGGACCAGGTCGGCCGGGTCGACGATCTGTACGTGTGCGATCACCGGCCGCCGATCCCATTCCGGGTTGGCCGACGCGGCGGCCTCGATCGCGTCGAGCGCGGCGCGCACCCCCGCGTCGCCGATCGCGTGGATGTGTACCTGGAACCCGTCCGCGTCGAACGCGGTGACCGCCGCGGCCAACGCGGCCGGTGTCCACACCGGCATCCCACAACTGTGCGGCGCGTCGCAGTACGGCGCCAACATCGCCGCCGTGCCGCCCTCGATCACCCCGTCGGCGAAGAACTTCACCGTCCGCGCGGACAACAGCGGCCCGCCCTCGGCCGCCACCGTCGCCCGCGCCGCGACGAACTCGGCCCGCTGCGCGCGCCAACGATCCGGATCGGCCCGGAACGCCAGGTTGGCCCGGAACGCCAACGTCCCGCGCCGCGCCGCCTCGACATAGGCCGGCACCATCTCCGGTTCCACCCAGGCGTCCTGAACCCACGTCAGCCCCGCGCTCGCGTACGCCTCGCCGGCCACCCGCAGCGCGTCCACCAGTTCGTCCAGCGGCCGGCCCGGCACCCGATCCAGCACCAGGTCGCACGCGTGCCACTCGCGCAGCGTGCCCATCGGCGAGCCGTCCGGGCGCCGTACGATCCGGCCCAGTCGCGGCTCCGGCGTCGCGTCGCCGACCCCGGCCCGGCGCAGCGCCTCGGTGTTGCACCACACCGTGTGATAGTCGTACGCCCGCAACACCACCGGCCGGTCGGCCACCGCCGCGTCCAGCCGGCGGGCGTCGAACTCGCCGTCCGGGACCAGGGTCGGGTCGTAACTGGCGCCCACGATCCATTCCTCGTCCGGGTGTTCGGCGGCCCAGCGCCCCACCTCGGCGGCGATCGCCTCGACACCGGTCAGCCCCTTGATCCGCGGCCCGAAGTGTTCGAGGCCGCCGAAGAGGGGGTGTGCGTGTCCGTCCCCGAACGCCGGGAGCAACAGGCCGTCGCCGAGGTCGACGATCTCGTCGGCGACGGACGCGAGGGCGAGCGCATCCGCACCCAGGGCAACGACCCGGCCGTCGCGCACCGCCAGCGCATCGGTGTCACCCGAACCCGAGCCCGAGCCGGAGCCCGCACCCGCACCCGCACCCGCACCCGCACCCGTGCGGATGGTGCCGCGGAACAAGGTCATGGTCATGACGCTCACTCCTAGGCGTTCACACCGCCCGACGCAACCCCTCGCCCGCGATCCGCGCACGCGTCGGCGCAGTCGCGCGGCGACCCTGCGTGAGACCCGTGCCGAACCCGCCCCCCCGCCTGGGCCGGACATATTAGGCCAGCCTAACCTGCTCCAGTGAACGTCCTCCCGACGCGGGGTCGAACGACGCGGCGCCGAGCCCTCCTGATGGTCTCGGTGCTGCTCGTGTTGGCCGCCGCGTGTCTGCTCAGCCTCGCCGTGGGCAGTCGCGGCATCGCCCCGAGCGTGGTGCTCGACGCGCTCGTGCACGGCGGCGACTCCACCGACGCCATCGTGGTGAACTCGATGCGGGTGCCGCGTACCGTCGTGGCCCTGCTCGTCGGCGCGTCCCTCGGCATCGCCGGCGCCTGCATGCAGGGGCTGACCCGCAATCCGATCGCCGAGCCCGGGATCCTGGGCATCAGTACCGGCGCCGCCGCCGGCGTGGTGACCGCGATCGCGGTGTTCGGGGTGAGCAGCCTGACCGGCTACGTCTGGTTCGGCTTCGCCGGTGCGCTGTGCACGGGGGTACTGGTGTACGCGGTCGCGGCGCGGGGGCGCGGCGGTGCCACGCCGGTGAAGCTGGCGCTGTCCGGGCAGGCCTTGGCGGCCACGCTCGGCGCGGTGATCACCATGGTGCTGACCACTGATCAGGGCACTCTGGACCAGTACCGGTTCTGGCTGGTCGGCTCGCTGTCCGGGCGTACCGACGAGGTGGCCTGGCAGATGTTGCCGTTCTTCGGCGTGGGCGTGCTCCTGGTGGCGGCCACCGCGCGCGGTCTGGACGCGCTCGCGCTGGGCGACGACGTGGCCAAGGGCCTGGGCCACAAGGTGAACCGGATCCGGGTGCTCGGCGGCCTCGGCGCGACCGTGCTGACCGGCGTCGCGGTGGCCGCGACCGGCCCGATCTCCTTCGTCGGCCTGGCCGTTCCGCACGCCGCCCGAGCCCTGGTGGGCACCGATCACCGGTGGGTGCTGGCCATGTCCGCGCTGCTCGCGCCGATCCTGCTGCTGGTCGCCGACGTGTTGGGACGGGTCCTGTTCCCGCCCGCCGAGGTCGAGGTGGGCGCGATGACCGCGCTGATCGGCGTACCGATCCTGGTCGCACTGGTACGCCGCAAGCCGGTGGTGTCCGGATGAAGCAGCCGAGCATCCAGAGCAACCAGAGCGGCCCGAGCCGACCGAGCCGCCCCGGCCACCCGAGCTACCGCCCCTACGGTCACCTCCTGCTCCGTCGCCCAAGCTTCTCCTTCCTCCTGCATCGCCGTTCCGTCGTCGTGACCGGCGTCGTGGCGGTGCTACTCGCCGCCGGATTCCTGCTCAGCCTCTGTGTGGGCGAGCGCTTCATCCTTCCCGGCGACGTGCTCAAGGTGCTCGTCGGCGCCGACGACAGCTTCGTGGTCGAGACGTTGCGGCTGCCGCGCGCCACCGTCGGGCTCCTGGTCGGGTTGTCCTTCGGCATCGCCGGCGCGCTGATCCAGACCGTGGCGCGCAACCCGCTGGCCAGCCCGGACGTGATCGGCGTCTCGCACGGGGCCGCCGCGGCCGTGGTGTTCGGCCTGGTCTTCGGCTACGGCGGGCCCACCGCGACCCCGCTCACCGCCGTGGCGGGCGGCACCATCGCCGCCTTCCTGGTGTACGTGCTGGCCTGGCGTCGCGGGCTGAACGCGCAGCGGTTCGTGCTGATCGGCGTGGGCGTGTCGGTGGCCCTGTACTCGGTCACCAACCTGCTGCTCACCAAGGCCGACATCGCCCTCGCCCAGCAGGCCAAGGTGTGGATGTCGGGCAGCCTGAACGGGCGCGGCTGGTCCCAGGGCGAGCCGCTGTTCTGGGTGTTGCTCGCGCTGACCCCGGCGATCGTGTGGGCCGCGCGGGCGTCGCGGTCGGCCGGGTTCGACGACGACACCGCGATCGCCCTCGGCATCCGGCTCGGCCGGATCCGGCTCGGTCTGGTCGTGGTCGGCGTGTTGCTCGCGTCGGTGGCCACCGGGGCCGCCGGGCCGGTGGACTTCGTCGCCCTGGTGGCGCCGCAGGTGGCCCGCCGGCTGACCCGAACCCCCCAGGTGCCGCTGGTGTGTTCGGCGCTGCTCGGCGCGCTGATCGTGGTGGTCGCGGACATCGGCGCACGAATGTTGATCTCCGACGCCGAGTTGCCGGTGGGCGTGCTCACCGCCGCGGTCGGCGGCCCGTACCTGCTGTGGATGTTGACCCGATCCCGTTCCGGAGGCGCCTCGTGACCACCCATCAGCTCGCCGCGCGGGAGCTCACCCTGGGCTACGAGGACCGGATCGTGGTCCGCGACCTGGACCTGGACGTGCCCGCGGGCCGGGTCACCGTGGTGGTCGGCCCGAACGCCTGTGGCAAATCCACCCTGTTGCGCTCGCTCGGCCGGCTGCTCAAGCCGGTCGGCGGCAGCGTGCTGCTCGACGGCGCGGCGCTTCGCGACCTGCCCACCCGGGAAATCGCCCGGCGGATCGGCGTGTTGCCGCAGAGCCCGGTGCCGCCGGAGGGGATCACCGTCGCCGACCTGGTCGCGCGCGGCCGGCAGCCGTACCAGCGCTGGTGGCAGCAGTGGTCGGACGAGGACGAGGACGTGGTGGCCGACGCGATGCGGCGCACCGACGTGGTCGAACTCGCCGACCGCTACGTGGACGAACTCTCCGGCGGGCAGCGCCAGCGGGTGTGGATCGCGATGGCGCTCGCCCAGGGCACCGGGATCCTGCTGCTCGACGAGCCGACCACGTTTCTCGACATCGCCCACCAGGTGGAGGTGCTCGACCTGGTCCGCGAGCTCAACGTCACGCGCGAGCGCACGGTGGTCGCCGTGCTGCACGACCTCAACCAGGCGTGCCGCTACGCGGATCACCTGATCGCGATGCGCTCCGGCGCGATCGTGGCGCAGGGCGCGCCGGGCGAGATCGTCACGGCCGATCTGGTCGGCGAGGTCTTCGGGCTCGACTGTGTGGTCATCCCCTGCCCCGTGACGGGTGCGCCGATGGTGGTTCCGGGGCAACCCCGAAAGATCGGGTAGCGAACGCGCTTCCCGTTCGGCCCGCCGGTCGTGCGCGATCACGGTCGCCGCCAGCCGCCGTTCTTCGAGGAGTTCCGATGAGATCCGCCTCCCTGTCCCGCGTCGCCGCCGCCTTGGGCGTGGTCGCCGCGCTCGTCCTGACCGGGTGCTCCTCCGAGGGTGCCGACGGCGGCAAGGGCGCCGAGTCCGGCTCGGCCGCCACCCGCGAGGTGCGCACCGCCAAGGGCGTGGTCAAGGTCCCCGTCGCGCCGAAGCGTGTGGTCACCCTCGACATGGGCGAGTTGGACACCGCACTCACCCTGGGCGTCAAGCCCGTGGGTTCGGTGGTGGGCAGTCCCGGCGCCGGGTTCCCGAAGTATCACGGCGACAAGACGGCGGGGATCAAGGAGGTCGGCGCGATCGGGGCGCCCAACCTGGAGGTGATCGAGTCGCTGAAGCCGGATCTGATCCTGGGCAGTCTGGTCCGCGACGCCGATCGTTACGACGCGCTGAGCCGGATCGCGCCGGTCGTCTTCTCCGAGCAGGCCGGCACCCAGTGGCGGCAGAACTTCCTGCTCGACGCCGACGCGTTGAACAAGAAGGCCGAGGGCGACCGGGTGGTGGCCGCGTTCACCGCGCGGGCCAAGGCGTTGGGCAGCGCGCAGGGCGACCCGGGCGCGGTGAAGGTGAGCGTGTTGCGCTTCATCGCGGGCCAGAACCGGCTGTACGGGAAGGCCACGTTCGTCGGCGCCATCCTGAGCGAGATCGGCTTGAGTCGCCCGGCCGCGCAGAACGTCGACACCTTCATGGTCGAGGTGAGCGCCGAGCGGATCGAACAGGCGGACGGCGACGTGATCTTCGTGGCCACGTACGGTCCGAAGGACAAGACCGACCACGACAAGGTCACCGGCGGCCCGCTGTGGAAGACGCTGAGCGCGGTCAAGGCCGGTCGGGCACACGAGGTGGACGACGAATACTGGATGGTCGGCACCGGATACACGGCCGCCGACCATGTCCTGACCGATCTGGAACGGCTGCTGCCGAAGCGGAGTTGAGGCCACGCGAGGGCAGCTGTCGTTTCCCGGAACGCCGGGAACGAAGCCCCGCGAACCCGTGCGAAATGTTTCGCGATCTCGTCCGGCGACAAACATCCACTGTGCCCGCCCGTCCGCCGGGGCCGGATTCGGCCATGCGTACGGGCGGTTTCGGCCGCTACGAACGGGGGGTCCGTGTCGGGCGTCGACGATCGGCACGCGAACGGCCCGTCGCCGGGGGCGGTGGGCAGCCACAACGAACTCGGCGGGACGGTTCACGGACCCAGCGTGCAGGCGGGCACGGTACACGGGGGCATCCACGTGTCCATCGGCCCCGCCGGCCCCGCCGACGCCGCCGTGGTGCCGTGGCAACTGCCGCCGGCCCCGCCGATGGTCGATCGGGTGCGCGAACTGGACGCGCTGGATCGGCTGTGCGCGGCCGGGACGCGGCTCGTGTTGCTCGGCGGGCAGCCCGGGGTCGGCAAGACCACGCTCGCGCTGACCTGGCTGCGTCGATTGCACGCCGCGTTTCCCGACGGCCGGCTGTACGCCGATCTGCGCGGCCACGGCGGCGAACGCCCGGCCGTGCCGAGCGAGATCGTCGGCGGCTTCCTGCGCGGACTCGGGGTGCCGGCGGATCGGGTGCCGCGTGACCCGGCCGAACAACTCGGCCTGTACCGCTCGTTGACGGAGGGACGCCGACTGGCGGTGTTGCTCGACGACGCGACGACCGCCGCCCAGGTCCGCCCGCTGCTGCCGGCCGGCGCCAACCTCACGGTGGTCACCAGTCGCGGCCGGTTGTCGGGGCTGCTGGTGAACGGCGGTGTGCCGGTACCGCTGGAACCGCTCGACCGGGCCGCCGCGGTGCAGCTCCTGGCCGCCACGATGAACGACGACCGGGTCCGGGAGCAACCGGCCGAGGCCGCCGAGTTGGTCGAGCTGTGTGCCCGACTCCCGCTCGCGGTCCGGGTGGCCGCCGCCCGACTGGCGTCGCGGCCGACCCGGCCGATCACCACGATGGTGCGCGCCCTGGCGGACGAGCGCGGGCGCCTGGACGCGTTGGCCCTGGACGGCGACCACACCGTCCGGGCCGCGTTGGACGTCTCGTACCGCGAGTTGCCGGACGCGGCGGCGCGGCTGTATCGCGGACTCGGCGTGCATCCGGGCCCGGACTTCGGGCCGGTGGTGGCGACGGCGGTGCTGGGGACCCGGGAGGTGAACGGGCCGCCGGCCGTCCTGGAGGACCTGCTCGATCGTAATCTGCTCACCGAGACCGCCGACGAACGTTACCGATTCCATGACCTGATCCGACTACACGCGGTGGACAAGATGTCCGAACGCTCGGGCTCCGAACGCACAGAGGCACTGCGCGCGATCCTGGACCACTACCTGGCCACGGCCACCCGGGCGGAGGAACTGCTCGAACCCCAACACCGGTCGCTGGCCCGGGACTACGCGACCGCCGAGGTGCCTCGGGTGGACTTCGTCGACGGCCCGGAGGCGTTGGCCTGGTTGGAGCGACAGCGGGTCACCCTGGTCGCCGCGATCCGCACCGCCGCGACCGCCGAACTGCACAGCGTGGTCTGGCAGTTGACCGACGCGCTGTGGCCGCTGTTCCTGCGCGGCAAGTACTTCGAGGATGCCCGCGCGGCGCACGGGTTGGGCCTGGAGGCGGCCCGCGCCTGTGCCGACCCGGCGGCGGAATCGCGGATGTTGACCTCGGGCGGGTTGTGCGAGCTGGACTGCGGCGGGCATGCCCGGGCGTTGGAGATGTTCGCCGCCGCGACCGAGGTGTGCGCCGGGTCCGGCGACGCGGTGGGGGCGGCCAGGGCGCGCAACTACACCGGTCTGGCGCTGCTGGGCCTGGATCGGCTGGACGAGGCCGACGAGGCGTTTCGCGAGGCCGAGGCTCGGTGTCTGGCCCTCGGCGACCCGCGTCCCGCCGCGTTGGCCCGCTTCAATCGGGGGGATGTGGCGCTGCGCGCGGACCGGGCCGCCGACGCGATCGCCCACGCCGAGGCGGCACATGCCGGGCTCGAGCGGGTCGACGACGCGTACAACGCCGCGCGGGCGCGGGCCCTGATCGGCCGAGGGCTGGTGGCCGACGGCCGACCCGATCGGGCGGATCCGCATCTGCTCGCCGCGCTCGCGGTGTTGCGCGGACACAACGCGAGCGTGGAGGTGGCACACGTGCTCACCGCGCTCGGCGAATCCGCCGAGCGACAGGGGCGAGCCGCCGAGGCCCGGGACCGGTACGGCGAGGCGCTGGGCCTGCTGGACGCGGTGCGGGCCCCGGCGGCCGAGACGGTACGCGCGCGGTTGCGCGGCCTCGATCCGCCGGGGTGACGGTCCGGCTCAGCCCGGACCCGCCGCGCCGAGAACGGTCAACGCGTGCAGGATCGACGCATAGCGGGGCCAGGGCGGATCGGCGTCGCCGCGCCGTACCCGCCCCGGCGACGCGGCACCGATCCGAACCAGGGCCAGGTTCGGCCCGCGGACGATCAGCGTGACCAGGGCCCCGGGATGCGCCGCCGCCAACTCCCGGTCCCGCTCCCCCAGTCCCGCCCACGACGGCCGCCCACCGTCGGCGACCACCAACACATCGGCCAACGCCGCGCGCGGCGACGGCAGTTCGACCCGAACGTGCTCGTCGACCACGGTCCGGCCATCACCGCCCCGCAACACCACGGTCACCGAGACCGCCCCGGCCCCGGTCGACCGGACCGACCCCGGGCCGCGACCCGGCCGGCACCGGAACGGATCCGGGCCCCCGCCCGGCACACACCCCGTCATCGCGGTGCCCCCGGCAGGTCGGCGATCCGCACCCTCGGGCGCGCGGACGTGGCCTTGAGCTTGAGGTGACGGTAGATCAGGTGGCGCATGTTTCCCGCGAAGGACCCGGGCTGGGAGGTGATCCGCGCGGCCACCCGGGCGTAGTCCGCCCGCCGATGGTCCGCCGGGATCCGGGACAACTGGGCGAGCATCGAGCGCCGGTGCCGGATCCGCGGCGCGAAGCGCGCCAGGTCGCCCAGCGGGGAGGCCGGATCGATGTCCGCCCGGGGGTAGGTCGCCAGTGCCACCGGTGCGTCGGTGGCGGTGGCGTACAGGCTCAGTGAACCGTGATCGCCGACCACGCAGTCCGCCGAGACCAGGACGCCCCGCCAGTCGTCCTCCGGCGGGATCAGCACCAGGCCCTCGCGCAACGCCTCGGCCAGCCAGGACCGCACCTGCCAGGCGCCGTGGCCGCTCCATACGTTCGGGTGCATCAGCGCGGTCACCCGGTAGCCGTCCCGGGGCAGTTCGGTGGTCATCCGGTGCAGCAGCTCGGGGGTGCGGCCGAGCAGCGAGTTGCCGCCCCATGTGGAGGTGACCACGATGTGCCGCTGGCCGGGCGCGATTCGCAGCGCGTCGCGATAGCGCGCCCGATGCGCGCGACTGGCCAGCAGGCAGTCGTAGTTGGGATCCCCCGCCACCACGGCGGCGCGCACCGCCTCGGGGCAGGTCGTGCCGAGCCGGGCCAACTCCTCGGCGTGCGCGAGCAAAATGGTTGCCGGCACCAACCGGCCGTCCCGGATCAGATCCTGCGGGGCCAGCCCGTAAGTCCCCCGGGCGGCCACCATCCGTCCGCCGCGCGGCGCGGGGACCAGCTTGTTGTGTCCCGCGCCGTGCGCCATCACGACCACGGGCGCGTCGAGTTCGGCCAGTCCCTCGTGCCCCGCCGCCAACGCGAGGTCGAAACGCATGTCCACGGCCCGGTGCCACGGCACCGTGGTGGCGCCGAGCCGGTCCAGGAACTCGGCGACTCCCGAGGTGAAGATCGTCGGTGCCATCGTGAAGAAGACCTGGACCCGCAGGTCTCCTTCGAGCAGACTGACCGCGTCGATCAGGCGTTGTCCCGACGTGACGTTGTGCACCACGACCAGAACCCCCCGCTCCGCCGATCGGGTCGTCCACCGCGCCGCGTCCGGTCGGACCGGTACGGGTCTGGGCTCGCTGCCGGACAGGATCGTCATTCGCGCCTCCATGAGCATCGTCACCACCGGACGGGCCCCGTTCCCCCGTGGCCGAGCGGATCAGTGGGGTCGAAACGGCCGTTGCCGCCGACAACCGGGACATCCCCGACCGGTGGGGTGAATTCCTTGCAGGTTGCCGGCAGTCATGTTGCATCACCCGTGCGCAACCGGAATGCCCCCTTGCGGATGGGCGATTTCCGGACGGATCGGGGCCGTCGTCTTCTGGTGGCCCTGTGGCAGGACGTGCCACAGTTGTCACACGACACCTCGGCACCGGGCGCGTTGGCCAGGAGGGACTGGGGCGGGGGGATAACGCGGTGCTATCGATCCGGGCCCTGGGCCCGATGGAACTGTGGGTGGGCGACGCCCGGCAGCCCCTGGGATCGATCAAGGAACGATGCGTGCTGGCCGTGCTGTTGGGCGCGGAGGGCGCCGCGGTCTCCACCGACGCGATGATCGCCCGGGTGTGGGACGACGAGCCGCCGCCCACATCCCTGGACACGCTGCGCACGTATGTGTCCCGACTGCGCCGGCGCCTGCGCACCACCGGCCACGCGACCCGCCTGTCCTCGGATTCCCGGACGTATCGGCTCCAGGTGGAGCCCGAGGAGGTCGACTTCCGCCGCTTTCGGCTGCTGCGCGAACGGGCCAACGCCACCGAGGATCCGGCGTCGGCCGCGGAGTTGTTGCGCGAGGCCGAACGCCTGTGGCGCGGCCAGCCATTCGCCGGGCTGCCCGGGTTATGGATCGAAACGATCCGGGGCGGCCTCGAAGAGCAGCGCCGACAGATCCGTGAGCGACGTGTTCACCTGGAGCTCGGACTCGGCCGACATGCCGAAGTCGTCGTCGAGTTACGCGACTTGGCCGCGCAATATCCGGTCGCCGAGCCGGTGGTGGCCGACTTGATGCTCGCGCTGTACCGATGCGGGCGCTACGGCGAGGCATTGGAGACCTATCGCCGCACCCGGGCCCGACTGAGCAACGAACTGGGCGCCGATCCGGGACCGGACCTGGAGCGGCTGCATACCCGGTTGTTGCGTCGGGATCCGGCGCTGGCCATCCCCGCCCGGGTGTCCGGTGGATCCGTGACGCGCGAGGCCCTGCCCGAGCGGCCGGCGCCGAGCGCGCCCGACACGCTGCTGCGGGACACCCGGCACTTCATCGGCCGCCGCGCCGAGTTGGCCCAGTTGTTACGCGAGGACGAGGTCGGGACGGCGCTGCCGGTGACGGTGATCTCCGGCCTTGCCGGGGTGGGCAAGACCTGTCTGGCCATCCATGCCTCGCACCTGATGCGGGGGAACTATCCGGACGGGCGCCTGTATCTGCACCTGCACGCACACGACGCGCACGAGTCGCCGATCGAACCGGCCGAGGCTCTGGGCTCGCTGCTGAACGAGATGGGTGTGCCGAGCGCGCAACTGGCGACCACGCCCGATCTGCGGGCGGCGCAGTGGCGGCGGACCATGGCCGATCGGCGGGCGCTGATCGTGCTCGACGACGTCCGCGACGCCGCACAGGTACGGCTGTTGTTGCCGGGCAGTCCGCGCTGCCGGGTCCTGGTGACGAGTCGACGCCGGCTCACCGATCTCGAAGGCGCGCGCTCGTTGTCCCTGCGGGTGCCGAACGCGGCGGACGCGGCGGCCCTGTTCACCCGGATCGCCGAGGAGTCTCGGGAGTTGGCCGAGGCGGATCACGCGCCGGTCGCCGAGATCGTGAAACGGTGCGGTAATCACCCGCTGGCCGTCCAGCTCACCGCGAATCGTTTTCGTCATCGCGCGGGGCGGGTGCACGATCTGGCGGCCCGACTGGCCGAGGCACCGCGCACATTGGATGTGATCGACGCGCCGCCGGGGATCTCGATGGCGTTCAACCTGTCCTACACGGAACTGGGTTCGGTCGCGCGGCTCGTCTTCCGGCGCCTCGCGCTGCATCCGGGACCGGATGTCGGCCGGACCGCGGCAGTGGCGATGTGTGGTCTCGGGGCCGACGAAGTCGGTTACGGGATAGACGAGTTGGTGGAATCGCATCTCTTGGAGGAACCGGCGCACGATCGATATCGCTTCCACGACCTCGTGCACGACTTCGCGCTGCACACGGCGTACCGGGAGGAGTCCGCGCCCGAGCGGATGGCGGCGGTCACACGGGTCCTCGATCTGTATCTGGATCTCGCCGATCGGGCGGACCGGCTGGCCTATCCGCACGGGCGCCGATCGGGCCTGGTGCCGGCGCCCGCGCGGCGGACGGAAGTCCCGTTCGGGACGCCCTGGGAGGCCGAGGAGTGGTTGGATCGGGAGCGGTTCAACCTGATCGCGGCGGCGCGGCCGGTCACGGGCGTGGCGTCCGACCACGCACGTCACCTCGCCGAGGTGTTGGCGCGGTCGCTGCTGAAGTGGGGTTCGTGGGGGCTCGCGCGCGATCTGTACTCCGCCGCGCTCGACGAATGGCGCGCGGCCGGTCCGGGCAGGGCGCGGGCCGCGACGCACCTGTTGATCGAACGGGCCTCCATCCAGTGGCGGTTGGGCGACCACGAGGCCGCGTTCCTGGACGCGAGCGAGGCGCTCATGCTCGCCGAGGGCGCGAAGGATCGGCGCGGCCGGGCCGAGGCGTTGGCCGAGATCGGCGCCACGCACCTGCGGGCGGGCCGTTTCCAGGACGCCGAGGATCACCTCGATCGGGCCCTGGAGATACATCGGGAGATCGACAGTCCGCATGGCCGGGCCGGAATTCTGCTGCATCTCGGTGTGCTGAACGGGCATTTGCGGAAATACGATCGGGCGACGGGTCTGCTGCTCGCGGCACGGGACATCTATGAACAACTGGGCGAGCGGCGCGAATTGGTGAAGGTACTCAACAACGTCGGCGAGATCTTTCTGCTGCGGGATGATCTGGACAATGCGGAGCGGTATTACCTGGAATCGCTGGAGGCGGCCCGCCAAAGCAATGCGCGGGCCGAATACGCGATCCTCATGAACAATCTCGGTCAGGTGGAACAGGCACGCGGGAATCCGCTCGCCGCGTTGCGTCGTTACGCGCAGGCGCTGCACGTCTACGGGCAGATCAGCGATCTGCGCTCCGAAGCGGACACCCGGATCAACGTCGGTCTCGCACATCTGGCCCTGCACGACCCGGGCGAGGCGCTCGCGCACTTCGCCCGGGGGCGCGAGATCGCCGAGCGAATCGGCGACCTGTTGCACCGACAGCGGGCCGCCGCGGGCTTCGCGCAGGCGTACTCCGACCTGGGCGATGTGGCCGCGGCGCGGGCGGAGTACCGCACGAGTGCGGATCTGGCCCGCAGGATGGGCACGGCGCTGGAGGAGGCGCGGGCGCTGGCCGGGCTGGCTCGCACGACCGAGGCGATCGATGGCGCGGCCGCCGCCCGTGCGCACTGGTCGTCCGCGTTGGCGGGCTATGAGCGCCTGGGGGTGGCCGGCTCGTCCGCCTCGGCCGAGGCGGACGAGGCCAGGGCCGCCCTGCGGCGCATCGAGCGCATCGACGGTGAGGCGTGAGGGGGGTGGCGAGGGGCCGGTGAGGGTGGTGGGTTCAGGCGAGGAGCAGGAGCAGGGTGGACGGCTCCAGGTAGTCGCCGGCGCCCATCATGAAGGTCGCAAAGAAGTCAAAAAACGCCATGGTGCAGCCTTTCCCACAAAAAGTTGGGGCGGAATCCGCCGAATCGACGACGGATCCGTAACCTATCGGCACGCCCGCGATCTTCGCAGTCGATTGCCGCAGTCGACGCGCACCGTCTTCGACACGTGTGCAGTGGCCGAGGATCAGTGGATGGGTTTTGCCCGTTCCACGCGCATTGCGCCGGTCGGACAGGAGGCGGACAACTCCGCCTCGGCCGACATTCGGGTATTCGGCGGCATTCCGGTTCGGGTGGCCAATTCCGCCAGGGCCTCGGGCGCGCCGCGCATGTTGCGCATGCCCGGGAAGGCGTTCACGTCGATGATCGACGGAACCCCGTCGACCTCCAGGATGTCCACGCCGTAGACGTCGAGACCGAACGCCTCGCCCACTCGGCGGGCGAGCGCGGCCCAGCCGGTCGGCAGGTCCTGCGGGGCGATCGGCTTGGTCTCGGCGGGGCCGTCGAGCGCGGTGCGGCGCAGGCCCGCGAAAACGTGCCCGTCGACCACCCACAATTTGTGATCCCAGCCACCGTTGTCGACGAACACCTGGGCCACGATGGGCTCATTGGGCCACACCCGGGCCATCGCCCGCAACGAAGGCGCGTCGTCGACCCGGGCCACCAGGTCGTCCCTGCGGCTGCGTCGGCTCTTCACCATCAACGGAAACGCCGGTCGGGTGTCGAGAAGCTCGGCGGGCGAGGCGAAGGCGGTGGTGTCCGGGAACGGCAGTCCGGCGGCCCAGGCGAGTTCGGCCATCCGAACCCGGTCCAGGCAGGCGTGGGTGGCCGCCGTCGAGTTGAGGACCCTCGCACCATGCCGCTCGGCCCGTTCGGCGAACGCGAGCGCCCGGGCGGTACGGGCCTTGAGCAGGTAGACGTCGGCGGTGATCGGATGGTCGGCGGTGACGGTGTCCGGGTCGACCGCGACGACCTCGTGACGCGGCGTCAACAGCACGCGCGTGTCCGCGAGAAGCGGGTGGTCGGGGCGGTCGGTAACGAGGCAGATCCGCAATGTGCACGCGCCCCGTCAGCCGACGTACGCGGCCGGCGCGGCGTCCACGATCGGGCTCGCGGCGGCGCGGGCGGGGGTGACCACGGACCTGGCGCGCAGCGGCGGACGCACGGCGGTGACCGGGCCGGTACCCTGGGCCGCCCCGGTGCCGATGCCGGTGCCTCCGGCCGCGAGGTCGAGTACCGCGCGGGCGACCCGGGCGACGCCGTCGGGCACGCACCGGAAGCTGGGGAAGTCGTTGACATCCACGACCATCGGGCCGTCCGGCCCCTCGATGATGTCGACCCCGAACAGGTCGAGGCCGAAGGTGGCGCCGATTCGCTGCATCAGCGCGGCCGTTCCGGGCGGCAGCGGCACCCGGCTCTCCCGGACGGGCTGCTGCGGATGCAGCGGCGAGCGGCGCACGGTGGCGTGCAACTCGCCGGCGACGGAGTACACCTTCAGGTCCTGCCCGGAATTGGGTACGTATTCCTGGGCCAACAGCGGCCCCTCGTCGACCAGTTCGGCGGCCAGGCCGGCCAGGTCCTCGGGGCCGGACACCAGGTGCACGGCCCGGCCGGAGCTGCCGTCGGCGGGCTTGACCACGAGCGGGTAGCGGTCGGCGGGGATCGCGCCGAGCAGGTCCGGGATCGCGGCGAACCAGGTGTCCGGCATGGGCAGCCCGTGTGCGCGCGCGATCACCGCGGCCACCGCCTTGTCCCGGACCGACCGGATCGAACGCGCGTCGTTGATCGTGGTGAGCCCGAGCGCCGCCGCGGCCTCCAGCAGACCCAGTCCCGGGCCGCCGGAGACGGTCTTGAGCACCCAGGCGTCGTGCGAGCCGGCCCGGATCAGGTCGGACAGGCCGATCAGTGAGCTGCCGGGACGCACGATGTCCACGTGGTGCCCCCACGCGTCGAGCTGTCGGATCACGTCGAGCGGCATGCCGTCATGGCGGTAGTGCTCCTCGACCAGGAAGGCCAGTTTCATCGATTTCCCCCCGGGACGGCCGCCGTTCCCCCATCCGGCGAAACTTTGACGGCACAGCATGCCACGCGTGCCGCGGACGACCGGCACACACCCCACCAAACTCCGCACGTGACCACCATCATGGGCCATTTGGGGGACGATTCCTCATCGCCCCAGACTAGAGAGGAATCCAGCCCTCCGCTCGCCCCCCGGCATAGAGCAGGTCAAACCCCACACAGCCGGTCCACCCACTGTCCGATTCGCGCAAAAGGGGACGGTCGGCGGCATGAATGGGTGATGCGCCAGGCCCCGGCCGTCGACGCGGCGAGCGATCTCGGCGCCGGCCCGGTTCGCGACGTCGAGCGTGCCCAGGGCCTCGGCCGACCCGTCCCGACGGTGCGCCGACCGGCGCAATGATGTCCTCGCCGCGCGCGAGCACCAAGGCGATGGCGATCCGCGCCACGCTCGCGCCCTTGGCCTCGGCGATCGCGCCGACGCTCTCGTGGCGTCGGGACTCGGGGGGTGGATCAGGGCGACGGTATCGGCGACCGCGACGGTCGAGCAGGTCGCGGACGTGTGGGCACCACCCTGCGGGCGCCCGTCAGTGGAGTGTGGTGATCGCGACGGTCGTGATCAGCACACCCGGTGGCCCTCGCCGAGTCGGCATCGGGATCAATAGGGCATCGGGCGCCCGGATGGTGTGCGCAGATCCGCCGGCGGCTGCGGCCGCGGGGAAACGGGACGTTTGACGATCCTGATCCGTGTCATGGCCGCGTCCTCCTGGTCGTTCCCGGTCCGGCGCAGAGGCCGCGGTGTACGCGACGCGCGCCACCTGCTCCTTCGATACCCACCCGGACGCCCCGAACCCTCCGCCGACGGCGAACAACCCGTCACTTTGCCCGCCGCGACCCCAATTCCCCGGCCCGGAGGGCGAAATCGGGCCGTCGGACCTGGCCGGCGGCACGCTCCACCCGCCCGATCGAGGCAACTCGACCGCGAAGGGACGCAGTTCGCGCAGCCCCGGTGGGTGGCGAACCGCGTAGGCCCCCATCCGAACCGGCGGGCACGCCCAGGGATATAGTGAGTTTGGATTTCCAACCCAGTTGTCGGGAGGTGCCGGTATGGAGCAGGCAGGGACGGCGGTGGCGCAGGTGGCCTCCTCGTCGGTGCGCGAGTTCACCGTGGACCGGTCGTGGTGGTCGTGGGAGGGTGCGCACGGCGGGAGCCTGGTGGCACTCGCGCTGGAGGCGATGCGGGACGACGTGGTCGCGCGGTCGGGCACGGACCGGTCCGCGCGGACGATCAACGCGCACTTCCTCAGGCCGGTGGACGAGCGCCCGTTCCGGCTGACCGGCACGGTGGAGCATGCCGGCCGGGGCAGTTCGGTCGCCTCGTTCCGCGCCGCGCAGGAGGGCGCCCCGGTGCTGTTCGGCTCGGCCGTCTTCGGCGCCCGGCGTCCCGGGCCGGACGAGGCCGGCTCCCCCGCGCCCACCGTGCCGCCGCCGGACCGCTGCGACCCGCTCGCCCTGCCGGCCGGCCTGGTCGCGTTCGGGGAGCACCTGGAGATCCGCCCGGCCGGGCCGAACCTGCCGCTGTCCGGCGCCGCCGACCCGGAGTTGCTCGCGTGGATCCGGTTCGCCGACCGGCGCGCACTGGACGCGGCGGCCGTGGTGATCCTGGCGGACGCCCTGCCACCCGCGCTGTTCGCCTGGTGGACCCGGCCCAGGGCGGCCCCGTCGGCCGAGTTGACGGTGCACTTCGGCAACGCGCTCGACGACGGCCCGGTGTCCGGGTGGGCGCTGGTCCGGATGCGTACCGAGCACGCCGGCAACGGCTGGGCTCTCGACGACAGCGCGGTATGGACGGCGGACGGGCGCCTGCTCGCCCTGGGCCGCCAGGCCCGCCGGGTCCTGGCCGATCGGGGTGCACCGGATCCGGCCGGCGGGCGTACCCGACCGTCGCAGTCCCGTTGAACGCCGAGATCCCGCCCGCCCGTTCGTCGGGGCAGGCGGGATCTCGGCGGTCGGGCGAGAGTGCGGTCAGCTGCGCGGCACGTTGCGCTGCGCGGTCTCGACGACGCCGGTGACGTGGGCCGGGGTCATCTGGAGCAGGCCGCCGACCTGGTCGAGCAGGGCCCGCTCGGCGGAGCCGATGCCGCCGTCGGCCGCGGCGATCAAGGCCGCCCGGGAGAGCAGCCATTCCCGGCCCTGCGGCTGGAGTTGGTCGCCGAGCGGGACCAGGATCGGCGGCAGGTCGACCGGCGCGCCGGCCAGGTCCGCGTCCAGTTGGGCGACCGTGTACCCGGCCACGCCCGCCTCGGCCACGGCACCCGCGGCCACGGTGCGGGCCGCGGTGGACGGCATGCCCGTCACCCGCAGCACGGCCACCGCCAACGCCCGCATGCCCTGCGCGAGTTGCGCGGAGATCTGGGCGCTGGTCGCGCCCTGCAGCACGGTGTCGTGGAAGGTGCCGCCACACGTCGCGCACTCGACGTGGGTGCCCTGCTGCTTGAACGGGAAGATCGGGATGAAGAACAGGGTGAACCAGCGGCGGGCCTGCTTGAGGTGATACTGCCGATCACCTCCGCACTGCGGGCAGTGGAAGACGCCCCCCGAAAGTGTTCTGAATATGGTCTTGAAACCCCAGATGAGCATGTTCTCGATTCCCCGTCGTCGCGTTGGCCGGCACGATGCTCCCACACCGCCACGACAGGTCTCCGGTGGGTATGCGACCGCACCGGACCGCGTGGGCCGAACACGCACGCGCGCGCCCGCGCACCCGCGCGCCACGCGCCCGACGACTCGGGCGCGCCGCCGCCCGCCCACCCGGGCAACGGCTCCACCGCTCGACGCACCGCCCCCGATCGACCGCCGTGTCGGCCGCGCGGCAAAGCCTTCAAGGCCATAGAAGTGTCACATGTGCAATGGTACCGTCCTTCGAAACCAGGCGACGACGATTCGGGGCACACGGTGGAGCGGCAGCAGGAGACCGACGGGATCGAGAGTCACGACCGTGAGGTGTCGGCCGCGCTGGCCGCGTCCTTCCGGCAGGGGTGGGCGGACACCAGCCGGAAGTTGCCTCCTCTACCCGGGGCCGCGTACGCGGCCAAGCGGCGCGCGGCATTGTCCGAGCGATTTCCCGGCGAGCGGATCGTGGTCCCGTCGGGCGGGTTGAAGACCCGCAGCAACGACTTCGACTACACGTTCCGTCCGCACTCGGCGTTCGTACACCTCACCGCCGAGCAGGGCACCCAGGCCGTTCCCGACAGCGTGTTGGTCTTCGAGCCCACCGGGACCGGGCACTCGGTCGTGCTGTTCACCCGGCAGCGCTCCCCGCGCGGCGGACCGGGCGGCGCGGAACTGTACAGCGACCGGCACCACGGCGAGTTCTGGGTCGGCCGCCGGCGCACGCTGTCGGAGACCTCGGACGCGCTCGGGATCGAGGCCGCCCCGCGCGAGAACCTGGAACGCGCCCTCGGCGGGAACGTGCCGACCCGGGTGGTACGCGGCGAGGACACGCTCGTCGACGCGCTGATCCCGGCGGTGCGGCCGGCCGAGGCGGAGGCCGAGCTGCTCACCTGG
Organism: Embleya sp. NPDC055664; assembly: GCF_053618075.1. Lineage (NCBI taxonomy): Bacteria > Bacillati > Actinomycetota > Actinomycetes > Kitasatosporales > Streptomycetaceae > Embleya > Embleya sp. NPDC055664. Next base: position 481,185 of record NZ_JBSHGZ010000001.1, on the reverse strand, counting down.
CTGTCGGAGTCGCGATTGGTCAAGGACGAGTGGGAGATCGAGCAGATGCGCGCGGCCGTGGACTACACGGTCGCCGGATTCCACGACGTGGTCGGCGAGTTGCGGCATGCCACGACCCTGGCCCGGGGCGAGCGCTGGGTGGAGGGCACGTTCAACCGGCGGGCCCGTCTGGAGGGTTACGGCCTGGGCTTCGAGACCATCGCGGCGGCCGGCGCGCATGCCTGCGTCCTGCACTGGATGCACAACGACGGCCCGGTGCGCGACGGCGAACTGCTGCTCCTGGACGCCGGGATCGAGGCCGACTCCTTCTACACCGGCGACGTCACCCGCACCCTGCCCGTCAACGGACGCTTCAGCGACGTGCAACGCCGGGTCTACGACCTGGTGTTCGATGCCCAGTCGGCCGGCATCGCGGCGCTGCGCCCGGGCGTGCCGTTCGGCGACTTCCACGACGCCGCGATGCGCGTGGTCGCCGAAGGACTGGACGACTGGGGTCTGTTGCCCGGCGGCGCGGAGGCGGCGCTCGCGCCCGGCTCGGGGTTGTACCGCCGCTTCACCATCTGTGGCTCCGGCCACATGCTCGGCCTGGACTGCCACGACTGCGCCGCGGCCCGCCGGCAGAACTACCTGGGCGGCACCCTGGAGGCCGGCCACGTGCTCACCGTCGAGCCCGGGCTGTACTTCCAGCCGGACGATCTGACCATCCCGGAGGAACTGCGCGGCATCGGGGTCCGGATCGAGGACGACTTCCTGATCACGGCCGACGGGGCGCTGTGTCTGTCCGCCGGACTGCCGCGCGGCGCGGACGAGGTCGAGTCCTGGATGGCGTCGCTGCGATGACCACGCGCCGCCCGCTGGTGGATCAGGTAGGCGGACAGTTACGGCGGGCCGGCGCGGTGGCGGTGGTCGGGCCCACCGGGTTCGGCAAGTCGCAGGTCCTGGACGACGTTTGCACCGCGTGGCAGGCGGCCGGGGATCCGGTGGTGCGGCTCAGTTCGGCCCGCGCCGATGCGCAGATCGCCTACGCACCGCTGATGGATCTGTTCTCCGCGTGTCCGGCCGAGGTACGCGGCGAACTGTCCGATCTCCAGCGGTCGGCGATGGACTGGGTACTGCGCCGGGTGGGCGGGCCCGAGCCGGACACCACCACCTTCCGGGTCACCGTGCTGTCCTGCCTGCATGCCTGGGGGCGGCGGGCCCGGCCGTTGCTCGCCGCCGACGACGTGCAGTGGTGGGGGCCGGGCAGTCTGGATGTGTTCGGGTTCGCGGCGCGGCGCAGCCGGGGCAGTGTCTCGCTCCTTGCCGCGTTGCGCCCGGACGGGCCGTCGCCGCACGACGTGCTGGGCGGCGGCGCGGTGGAGATTGGCATCCCGCCGCTGGGGCCGCAGGAATCGGTCGCGGTGGTGCGCTCGTTCGGCATCCCGCTGCGTGCCGCCGCCCGGATCCACACGGCGACCGGTGGCAGTCCGCGCCTGGTCTCGGACATCGCCGCCGGGCTGGCCCGCGCCGGGATCCCGATCGGCGCCCTGGACGCCACGCCGCTGGCCCCGTACGCGCGCCACACGATGCGCGCCAGGTTGGCCGATCTGGCCGAACCGGTGCGCCGGGTATTGCTGTTGGCCGCGCTCGCTGCGGATCCCACGCCGGCCGGTGTGCGTCGCGCCGCGGGATCGTCGGCCGAGGCCGCGCTGGCCGCAGCGGAGGCCGCGGGGGTGGTCCGGGTGACGGCCGGGGCGGTGGTCTTCGCGGCGCCGGTGGTGCGGGAGGGGATCGTCGCCGAGGCGGGCGGCGAGGCCGTACGCCGGGCACACCGGGTGTTGGCGGCGGCCTCGCTCGCGGCCGACGACCGGGCCTGGCACGCGGCGTGCGCACTGGGCGCGACCGAGACCGCGCCGGACCTCGTGCCGGGCCTCGCCGCCGCCGCCGCGACCGCACGCGGGCGCGGCGACCACATCCGGGCCGCCGAGTTCGCACTCCTCGCGGTCGACCGGGCCGGCGGCGGTCGCCCGGACCTGCTCGTGACCGCCGCCCGGGACGCCGAGGCGGCCGGGCGCTTCGACCTGGCCCGAACCGCACTGGACCGCCTGGTCCGCAGCCGGGCCGGACCGGCGGCACGGGCCCGGGCCCGATTCGCCGTCCTCGACGCCGCCGGGCGAGGCGCCGCCCTGCTCGCCGACGTCGCCGCGCAGGCCCTGGCCGACGCCACCGCCGCCGCCGAACCGGCGCTGGTCTCGGCGGCCCATCTGCGGCTGGCCTGGAGCGCGCACCTGGACCGGGGATATCCCGCCGACGCCCTCACCCACGCGGAGCACGCCGTGACGTGGGCCGAACGCGCCGGCGACCCGGCGGGCCGAGCCGCGGCACTGACCATGGCGGCCCGGATCCAACAGGGCCGGGGCACCCCGGACCACGTCGACACGCTGCGCCGCGCACTGGCGGCGGGCGCGGAGGCGGAGGCTGAGGCGACCGGCGGGCGCGACCCGGAGGCAAGGCGCCCCGCGCCCCTGCGCCGGACACCGGAGCGCGGTGGCGGGGCCGCTCCGGAGCCGCGGGGCGGCATCACCCCGGCCCCGGGCACCGGGCACGGCCCGAGCCCGGGCCGGGACGCCTCCCCCGCCCCGGGCTCGGCCTCCACCATCACCGACCACGGCCCCGACCCGACCACCGCCGGAGCCCGGATCATCCACGACCCCCGTCGCGTGGCCCTTTGCTTCGCGCTTCTGGAGGGTCGCCCCGCCGAGGCCGAGCGCCTGCTCGGCCGGCTCCGCCCGCTGGTCGGCGACGGCAACGGCCCCGCCGACCTGGTCCGGCTGCTCGGCAGCGCGGTGCAACTCCACGCGCACACCGGCGACGGCCGCACCGCCCGTGAGGAGGCCGCCCGGCTCGTGGCGCTGGCCCGGGAGGTGGGCGCCTCCCCCGGCCCGCCGTGGTTTGCGGCGGCCACCGCCGAACTCGCCGGCGGCACCCTGGAACAGGCCCTCACCTACGCCGAGTTGGGCCTGGCCGCCTCGGAGGAGGAGACGGATTCGGTATTCGCCGCGCACTGCCTGCACCTGTCCGGCGCCGTCCGCCTGTTCCGGCGCGACACCGCCGGCGCACTGGCCGATCTGCTCCGGGTCCGGGACCTGACCCGGGAGTTGTGCATCGGGGACCCGGCCGCAATCCCCTACCACGCCGATCTCGCCGAGGCCCTGGTCGCCGCCGGCGATGTCGAGGCCGCGACCCGGACGGTGGCGGAAGTGCGGGATCGCGCTGCGGAGTTGGCGCGGCCGAGCGTACTGGCCGCGCTGGACCGGGCCGAGGCGCTGTGCCACGCGGCGGCGGGCCGGTTCACTCCCGCCGAGCAGTTGTTGACCACGGCGCTCGCCGGCTTCGAGCGCCTGGCCTATCCGCTGGAGTGCGGCCGGGTCCTGCTGGCCCGGTCGGCCGTCGAACATCGGCGCCGCCGCCCGGCTCGGGCCCGGGAGTCGTACGCAGCGGCCGAGGCGGTCTTCCGCGCCGCGGGTGCGCCGCCGTGGGCGCCCGCCCCGCCGGAACGCGCCGGCGCGCCGGCCGGGCTCGCGGGACTGACCGAGGCGGAGCAGCGGATCGTCGACCTGGTCGCCGACGGCCGCGGCAACCGCGACATCGCGAACTCCCTCTACGTCAGCGTCAAGACCGTCGAGGCGATGCTGACCCGGATCTACCGCAAGCTCGGGGTGCGCTCCCGGGTCCAGTTGGTGGCGCTCGTACACCGCGAACTCACCGAACTCGGGCACCGGGACGGGCGCCGGACCCCGAACGACCCACCGCCGTCCGCGGTCAGTCGGTGAAGGCCCAGGACACCGCCCCCCGGGAGGCGTTGACCACCGTGGACGCGGCCGAGGCCCGCACCAGCGCCCCGTTCGTACGGTCGCCGTAGGCGTAGACGCCGAGCACGAACCGGTGTGTGGCGGTGCTGCCGTCGGCGGTCGGCAGGTCGAGCGTGGCCGCGCGCACCATACGCTGCGCGGTCCAGGTGCCGACGCCGTCGGCCACGATCCGGGCGCGCAGCGCGGGCTCGGAGTGTTCGGCGCCGATCAGCACACCGTCGCCGCCGTAGCTGTAGCTGTGCTTGAAGACGTAGTCGGCGCGGGCGGCCAGCACGTCGTCGAGAGTGTCCGGGTCGAGGTCGAAGGTGGTGGGCACGTACCGGCGCACCGTCTCGCGTTCGTCGGCGTCCAGCAGGTGGGCCAGGTCGGGATCGCACAGCAGCGAGAACCACCGGCGGTGCATACCGAGTTCCGCCTCGAACAGGGACGTGACGGTGGCACCGCTGTCGGCGACCGACCGGAGGAAGGCGCCCTCGTCGTCGGTGTCGCCGAAGGTGATCAGCCGGTGCACGAGGGTCTTCCGGGCCTGCTCCGGGCGCAGCCACTGCGCCGGATAGGTGGTCTCGTCGCGGTAGGCGACTTCGAGGTCGGGTGCGAGCAGCCGCAGATAGTCCATCAGGGGTTGGTCCCGGCCGTAGCCGCGTCGGGCGTGCCGCACACAGTCGAGCACGACCACGCGTTCCAGGCCCAGCCGGTTGCACCGGTCCACGTAGTGCAGGGCAAGGTCCAGAAACGGCGACCCGCCCGCGACGGGACGGCCGAGCAGGTCGGCGTACAACTTCGCACTGTGGTGGCACTCGCCGGCGCCGACACCGGAGAAGGTGTTCAACTCGCAGAAGGCGTAGCCGGTTTCGGTGGGGATGATGTCGGCGCGGGCCAGCGCGAGGCCCGGGCCCAGCCGGGCGCAGTCGATGTGTCCGGCCATCGCCGCCGGGATGTGGAAGGTCTCGGCCAGTTCGGTGGGCGACAACGTCGCGCATACGTGCCGCATCACCTTCTCGTGCGCCGAGACCAACCGGACCGTGGCGGTGTGCAGTTCGTCGTGTGTGCCGCGATCCATCCGGAAGTGTGTGGGCAGGGTCGGGAAGAGGAAGCCGAGATCGCGCAGGTGCCGGTCGGAGGCGGCGCGGGCCAGCGCGAGTTCGTCGGGTTTGTGGGCGGCGGACAACTCGGTCAGGAAGGGGCGGTTCTCAGCGGCGAACATCGGCGGGCTCCGCATCGGGGTCGGGTCGGCGGCGCGTGGTGTCCGGGCCGGTCCCGAACGCCGGCGGCCGGACGTCGCGGCGGCCGAACCCGGCCTCGATGGCCGCGCCCGCCCGGAACAGGTCGGCCTCGCCGAACTCGCGCCCCACGAGCTGCAATCCGATCGGCAGGCCGTTGCCGGCGAACCCGATCGGCAGCGACATGGCCGGATGTCCGGTGACCGCGAACGGGATCGTCTGCATGTCGTTGGCCAGCCTCGGCGGCGGCCAGTCGGTGGGAAAGTCGTCGAACCGGGACGCGGTGGCCTGGCCGCAGGCGGTGATCAACACGTCGTGCTCGGCGAACACCCGGTGCCGAAACTCCTCGACGAGTTGCCCGCGCACCGCCAGGGCGCGCAGCAGGTCGCTCGCGCCGATCCCGGCTCCGGGCATCAGCTTCTGGTAGGTGTACCGCCCGTACGACCAGGGGAAGCCGCGCAGATTGTGCTCGTGTACGGCGAAGCCCTCGGCCGCCAAAATGATCCGACCGCAGGCGTTCAGTGTTTCGTAGGGCGGGAGTTCGCACTCCTCGACGATCGCGCCGAGCCGGTCGAGGTGGGTCAGGGCACGTTCGATGCCCGCGACGATCTCCGGCCGGGTGGCCGGGTCGGCGGCATACCAGGCGGTCGAGTACGCCACCCGCAACCCCTGCACGTCCCCGTCGAGTCGATCCGGTCCCTCCCCCACCGGTGCGTCGCGGGTGCGTGGATCGCGGGTGTCGGGGCCGGCCACGGCCCGGAACGCCGCGGCGGTGTCGGCGACCGTCCAGCCCAGCGGCCCGAAGTGGTCCATGGTGTACGACAGCGGGGTGGCGCCGTGGCCGGAGACGCTGCCATAGGTCGGCTTGAGGCCGACCACCCCGCAGTGGAACGCCGGCCCGCGAATCGAGCCGGCGGTGTCCGATCCGAACGCGACGCGCAGGAACCCGGCGGCCACCGCAACGCCCGCGCCCGAGGACGAACCGCTGGGGATGTGCTCCGGGTTCCACGGATTGACCGCCGCCGGGAAGGGCAGGTCCCGGCTCGGTCCGCCGAGCGCGAATTCGTAGGTGGCCAGCTTGCCCAGCAGCACCGCGCCGCCGGCCCGCAGCCGGGCCTCGACGGCGCTGTCCTCGGTGGCCGTGTCGGACACGGTCAGCCACGACTGGTTGGTGGTCGGCACTCCCTCGGCCGCGAAGATGTCCTTGAGCGCGTACGGGATGCCGTGCAGCGGGCCGCGGTCCAGGCCCGCGCGCAGGTCCAGGTCGGCCTGCCGGGCACGGCGCAGCGCCTGCTCGCGCAGGACCAGGACGAAGGCGTGCAGCGTCGCGTCGTGCGCCTCGATCCGGCTCAGCGCGTGCTCGACGAGGTCCACCGAGGTGAGCCGCCCGGCCCGCAGCAGGGCGCCGGCCTCCGCGACGGAGAGCGCGGCGAGCCCGCCGGGCCGGGACGGGACGGTGTCGGGCACAGTTTCGGGCTCAGACATCGGCGCTCCCCCTTTCCCTTTCGCGCAGCAGCTCCATCTGCGCCCGCAGCGAGCGGTAGCCGGCCAGGACGCCCGGGGCCAGATCCGGCGGCATGTCGATACCGAGCCGTGCGAGCACGACGGCGAACTCCCGATCGGCGACCTGGCCGACCTCTCCGGCCTCGGCGGCTTCGGCGCCGCGCTCGGCGCCGGCTGCGGCGGAGTCGGCGCTCACGCCGGGCGGCCGTCGTCGCCGGGCAGGCGCGGGCCCGCCTCGCGTTGCGCGGCCAGCCACGCCTCGACGTCGGCCGCCGCGACCGGCAGCGCGTCCGACATCACCCGCGCGCCGTCGGCCGTCACCCGTACGTCGTCCTCGATCCGCACGCCGATCCCGCGCAGCCCCTCCGGGACCAGTTCGTCGTGCGGTTGCAGGTAGATGCCCGGTTCCATGGTGAGCACGTGGCGCTCGCGCAGCACCCCCTGGGCGTAGTGCTCGGGCCGTGCGTGGCCGCAGTCGTGCACGTCCAGGCCGAGCATGTGGCCGAACGCGGCCAGCGTCCACCGCCGGTACGGCTGCCGCTTGTCGGCGAGCGCCTCCTCCACGCCGACCTTGACCAGGCCCAGGTCGCGCAGCCCCTCGATCTGTACCCGCTTGCAGGCCAGGTCGATGTCCTCGAACGCGACCCCGGGGGCGATCGCGGCCAGGCCGGCGTCGCGCGCCGCGTGCACGATGTCGTAGACGTCCCGCTCGGCGGCGCTGAACCCGCCCGACACCGGCCAGGTCCGGGTCACGTCGGCCGTGTAGCAACTGCGCGCCTCGGCGCCCATGTCCATCAGCAGCAGCCCGTCCGGCCGCACCTCGCCGTCGTTGCGGACCCAGTGCAGCGTGGTGGCGTGCGCACCGGCGGCGACGATCGAGGCGTAGCCCACACCGTTGCCGTCGTGGCGCGCCCGGGTGGCGAAGATGCCCTCCAACAGCCGCTCCGAGACGGCGCGTTCGCTCGGCAACACGCGGGCGACGTCCTCGAAGCCGCGCACGGTGATGTCGACGGCCTCCTGGAGCTGTGCCAGCTCCCAGTCGTCCTTGGGCAACCGCAGTTCGGCCAGCACGCTCGCCAACAGCGCGTCCCGGACGGCGTTCTCGGTGGTCGCGGGCAACAACTCCCGGTCGATGCCGGTGTCGTAACCGCGCAGAACCCGCATCGGACCGGTGATCCGGCCCAGTACCGCCGGGAGTTCGCCGATCGGGCGGGCCTGCACGCCCAGTACCGCGGACTTCTCCTCCGGCGACAGGCAGCGCCCCTGCCAGACCTCGCCGAGGATGCGGTCCAGGTAGCCGACGCCCGACGCCGGGCCGTGCCGGGGGTCGACGTACAACACCGCGTCGTGGCCGCCGCCGATCGGGTGCAGGACCAGTACCGAGTTCGGGTCCTGATCCGCCGTCAGCCAGATCAGGTCGCTGCCGCCCCGGAACGGGTAGGGCGCGCCGTAGCTGCGCCATTGGATGCGCCCGGTCGGCACCACCAGGGTCTCGCCCGGGAAGGCGTGCGACAGTGCGGCGCGCCGGGCGGCCGTACGCTCCGCGTGCGGCACGGGGACGAGTGTCGTCTCCTGCTCGCGCCAGTTGCCCGTCATGTAGTCGACGAACGCGGCGGGGATGTCGTTGTCGTGCGCCCCGGTGAGTTCTTCCTTGCCGACGTTTCCCACGTGCGGTCTTCCCTTCGAAACGATCGGGCGATCGGTGATCGGCGATCAGCGGTACGGGCGCGCCAGATGGGCGCAGGTGATCAGGTCGAGTGCGGCGTGGCCGGTGGAGCTGAACACGGTCGGGCGGCCGGCCAGGCCGGGGTGGTCACCGGTTTCCAGGGCCTCCAGGTCCAGCGCCGTACGGTGGATCACGCCGGCTTCGGCGACGGCGGTCTCGATCGATTCGACGACGAGGGTGGCGGAGGCGAGCAGTTCGCGGGAGACCTCACGTGAGGTCGTGGTGTGCGCGCCCATGCAGTTGACGTGCACATGCGTGGGGAGGTCCGCGGCGATCGGCAGCGGGTCCACCGAGGTGGTCGCCGTGGCCACCACGTCGGCCCCCGAGGTGGCCTCCGCCGCCGACGCGCACACCAGGGCCCGGGCCCGCCCGGCGGCCCGGATCCGCGCGCACAGCGCCTCGGCGTGCGCGGGGGTGCGGGAGTGGACCCGTACGAGTGCAATGTCGCGTACGGCACGGACACCGAGGTATTGCTGCCACGCCTGGACGCCGGCGCCGACGATGCCGAGCACGGCCGCGTCGGGAGCGGCGCACCGGTCGGTGACCACGGCGGTCACCGCGGCGCACTTGAGGTTGGTGACGAGCGCGCCGTCCAGGACCGTGAGCAGTGCACCGGTAGAGGTGGCGAAGACCGGGACCACGGAGGTCACGGTCGACCCGGGCCCGTGCGCGATGGTGGCGACCTTGGCGATGTAGAGGCCGAGGTCGGTGGAAACGGCGGGCATGGACAGGTACTTCACGCCTCGCGCGTCCTCGACGGTCTGCCGCAGCGGTACGGTCATCCGCCGTACCGCACCGCTGTGCAGCGCCTCGCGGATCAGCCCGGCCACGGCGGTGACGTCGGTGGTCGCGACGTCGGTGTGCACGCGGGTCATCCCAGCCCCGTCAGGATGTCCGCGAGGTCGTCGGCGAACCGCTCGGTCAGCGCGGTCGGCATGTCCCCGCGCAGCATCATCCGCACGCCGGCCTGGTCGCGCGGCACGATCGGGAAGAACATCGCGGAGCAGTAGTAGCCGCGCCGGTACAGCTCGGTGGACAGCCGGACCGCCCGGTCGTTGTCGCCGACGGTGACGAACTTGATGTGTGATCCGGTGCCCCGGAGGTCGTGTCCGCGCAGGCGTTCGTCGAACAGGGCGATATTGCGGACCAGTTGCCGCTGACGGCGGCGAAGTTCCGGGCTCCGATGCAGGTCCAGGGCGCCCAGGGTGGTGCCGACCGCGGCCGTGCGCAGCCCCTGCGACCAGGCCAGCGGTCCGGACCGGTAGAGGAATTCGAAGACGTCGCGCTCGCCGATCATCGCGATGCCGCCGGTGCTGCCGAACGCCTTGGCGATCGAGGCGACGATCAGGGTCCGGGAGCCGAGGTCGGCGAACACCGGGCGGGCGTACCCCTCGCCGCGATCGCCCAGTGCGGACAGCGCGTGCGAATCATCGAGGTAGACGAACATGCCGTAGCGGTCTTGAAGTTCGCGGATCCCGGCCAGGTCGGCCTGGCCGCCGACCGAGTAGACGCCCTCGCAGACGTAGGCCACACGCGGGTGGCGTTTGCAGACGTCCTCCAGGAACTGCATGTCGTTGTGCGGGCAGGTGAGCACAAGCGTCTCGTCGGCGACGATCGGCTTGAGGAAGTTCATCGAGAAGTGCGCGAACCGGTCGAAGACCACGACCAGGGCTTCACCGTCGGTGAGATGGCCGGAGGCGAGCAGCGGCAGGATCGCCGCGCTGAGCACGCCGCAGGACACCGACGGCAGTACGTGTGCCCCGAAGTGCTCGGCCAGTTCGGCTTCGAGGCGTTCCAGGATGCCGAGCCGGATGCGGAACTCGCCCATGGACAGGCCGGTGATGCGTTCCTCGGCGAGCGCGGCGCGGCCCGCCTCGATCACCGCGGGGTGGCTGTTGAACCCCAGGTAGGAGCACGACGACAGGTTGGCGAACTCGTGCCCGGAGCTCCGCTCGCGCAGCCGGTTCTGGCCGTCGACGGCCTCGACGACCAGGCCGAGCATGCCGTTCTTCTCGGACAACCCCCAGGCGGCCTCCGCCGCGGGCACCATCGTGCGGTTGTTGCGGAAGCGGTGTGGTCCCACGACGTCCTCGCTCACCGGCCCGCCCCGCTTCGGGAGCGAAGCCAGTCGCCGAGCCGGTCGATGGCCTCGCGTGCCTTGGCCAGGCGGGCGTAGTGCAGGTGCCACACGTGCACCATGCCGGGCCACACTTCGAGCACCCCGGTGGATCCGGCCCGGTCGAGCGCGGCGACGAAACGCTCCGCGTCGCTGAGCAGGATCTCCCGGCTGCCGACCTGGACGAGGATCGGCGGCAGTCCGCTCGGGTCGGCGTACAGGGGCGATGCGTACGGAGTCGTGGGCGCGGCACCGGCCAGGTAGGACCGGGTAACCAGGGCCACCACGTCCGCGCTGACCAGGGGGTCCTCGGCGGCCAGGGTGCGGTAGGTCTCGCCCGAGGCGGTCAGGTCGGTCCACGGCGACACGCACGCCGCCGCGGCGGGCAGCGGCAGGCCCAGGTCGCGGGCCTTGAGCAGGGTCGTCAGGGTCAGCCCGCCGCCGGCCGAGTCGCCCGCGAACACCACGTCCGAGGGCGCCACGCCGTCGGCGAGGAGTTCGCGATAGGCCGCCACCGCGTCGTCCAGCGCGGCGGGATAGGGGTGTTCGGGGGCACGGCGGTAGTCGACGAAGAACATCCGGCACCGGGTCGCCCGGGCCAGCTCGGCGACCATGCCGCCGTGGCTGCGCAACGATCCGTACACGTAGCCGCCGCCGTGCAGGTAGAGACCGGTGCGGGTGCCCTCCGCGTTCGGCGGGGTGAGCAGGTATCCGCCGGCCCGCACCGTCACCTCGACGTCGGCGGCGATCGGCGTGCCCCAGGTGTCGTAGTGCACCCGGGCCTCGTCGATGTCCTCGGGCCAGTCGCGCTCCGTGAGCGCCGCGAGCAGCGCCTCCAGTTCGCTCGTGTCCCGCTCCGACATGGTGGGCACGCCGGTCGCGGTGCGCTCCGTGGTCATCGCGGGTTCCCGCCGTCGGCGCCGACCGGTTCCACGCCCCGGTGGTAGCGCTCGTGCGCGGCCTCGTCGGGGACCTCAAGACCCGGCGCCGGGACCTCCAGGCGGTAGTGCGCGTACCACTTCGCCAGTTCGTCGGCGTCGGGGAACTGGTACTCCAGGTGCCGGATGGGCCGGCGCGAGGGCTGCTGCGCGTCGACCGGTCGCGGGGCCGAACCGGCGTGCGCCAGTCCGCCGTCCACCTCGTTGAACAGCACGATCATCACCAGATCGGCGTCCAGGTCGACATCCGCCGCGGCGGCGTAGTCGGCGAGGATGCGCTCCGCGTGCTCCTCCTTGACCGCCACGTTGAAGCTGTGCGGCATCAGCTCGATCAGATCCGCGGGCGAGACCTCCGCGTCGCGGAGGTAGGCGCGGGTGTCGCAGATCACCGGCAGACCGCCCACGATGTTGAGGTTGGGTCCGTAGATGTTGGCGATCAACGGGGTCGCGGCGTCGAAGTGCACACACTTGGTGGTCAGGAACTCACGGGCGGTGGTGTGGTCGTCGTTCGGGGTGAAGTGCCGGTTCTTGTTGAATCCGTCCACGTCCATCCCGGCGATCCGGTCGTAGCCGATCGCCACGGGACTGAACGCGGCCACGTCCACCCGCTCACCGAAGGCGCGGAACAACGATTCGAGGTAGTCGCGAGCGACCGCGGCGTGGTGCTCGTCGTGGACGTCCAGACCGTGGGCGGCCAGGGTTCGCGCGACGCCGCGGCAGACCGCGACACCGTGGCCCTCGGCCACCAACTTCACGAGCTCGTCGACGAGTTCGTCGCCGACCGCGTGCAACCGGCCGTCCACGTACTCCGTACGGTAGGCCGACACGTCGACGATCGTGTCCTGCGGCAGGATCTTCACTGGGATCTCCCGATTCACGAGTGCGGGTTACGAGGCGGCGTCGGGTTACGACGTGGCGTCGGCGTCGGCCGTGTGCAGGGCGAGCATGCGGCGGGCGCGCAGCACGAACGGCGGGGCGAGCACGCGGTCCTTCTCGACCGCGAAGCCGTAGGGCGTGCTGTCGTAGTCCGCCACCACGCGCCGGTATTCGGCGAGTTCGTCGGCGCCGACCGCGAAGGTCGCGGCGATCACGTCCACCTGGCGGGGGTGGATCGCCGCCTTGCCGGTGAATCCGATGCTTCGGGCGGCCCGGCACTGGGCCTCGACCAGGTCCAGGTCGTGCAGTTCGAAGGAGTTGGTGTCGATGGCGGGCACCCGGTACCGGGACGCCGCGGCACACAACCGGGCCCGGGCGTGGTCGAGGTAGACCTCGCTCGGGGCGTACAACTCGGCGGTCAGATCGGCCTGTCCGAAGCACAGCCCGTCGCTGACCTCGGCGATCTCCAGGGCGTTCTCCACCGCGTCGACGGTCTCGATGAAACTGCACACACTGGGCGGGCGCGAGGTGTGCGAGAGCAGCGAGCGATACACCGCCACGTCGCCCGCCCCGGCGATCTTCGGGATGAAGACCACGTCGACCGGGACGCCGCCGATCATCGCGTCGGCGTCGAGCAGGAACCGCATGTCCGCCAGGCCGTCGTACGTGGCGATGGTGTTCACCCGCAGTCCGAGGGCGGGCAGTTCGGCCCGGGTCAGGTCGGCGCCGGCCAGGGCCTCGCGCGCCTCGACCTTGCGGGCCGGGTGGATGGAGTCCTCCAGGTCCAACACCAGCATGTCCGCGCGCATCCGGCCGGGTTCGGCCACCGACGCCACGCGCAGTGCGGGGGTGTAGAGCAGGCTCGCGTGCGCTCTCATCGCGCGCTCTCCCTTCCGAACAGCAGATTCATCTTCCGCAGCGAGAACTCCTCGTAGCGGATCGGTTCGTACCGGGCGGGCCGGTCCTTGACGAACGCGGGGAAGCAGTCGATGACGGTGTCGTCGTTGGCCAGCTTGAAGAACGCGATCGACTGCCTGCGGCGTACGTCCAGCCGGACCCGGTGCGGCGTGGAGACGTACTCGTCGTTGGACCAACGGGCCATCAGGTCACCGATGTTGACGATGAACGTGTCCTGCTCGCGCACGTCCACGTCCAGCCACTCGCCTGCGCGGTCGCGGATCTGCAGGCCCGGGCCGTCCTGGGTGAGCAGGGTGATCAGCGTGCCGTCGGTGTGCTGCCCCATGCCCTGGTCATTGACGAACTCCGGGGCGATGCCCGGGTACAGGTGCGAGCGGAGCGAGTCGTTCGAGGTGTCGGTGCGGATCGCGAAGAAGTCGCGGGGCAGGTCCAGGGCCAGCGCGAGGAGTTCGGCGATCCGGTCGGACACACTCTCGCAGGCCGCGAAGTACCGCTTCAGCGCGCCGCGCAGCGCCGTGCCGTCCGGGTCGGTGGGGAACGGCAGTTCCTCGTCGTCGTCCAGGATCAGTCGGCCGACGCTGAACTTCTCCACGTAGTCCGACGGCATGCCGGCCCGGCCCGTGTAGGCGTAGGCGTTCTCGGACAACAGCGCGCTGTATCCGTAGGGGCTGTAGTCGTTGTCGCCGCGCACCGTGCTGGTGCGCATCGCGAACTCGTGTTTGGTCTCGAGTGGGAGCCCGAAGAAGCGCAGCGAGGCGGCGTAGGCGTCGGTGAACACGTCGGTGGCGATGCCGTGGCCGCGCACGATGAAGAAACCCGTGCCCTTGCAGGCCCGGGAGATCTCCTCGGCGACGGCGCGTTCGGCATCGGCGTCCGTGCGGGCTGCCGTCAGGTCGACGACCGGGATCATCGGTCTTCCTTCCGTCGGGGGACGAGGATGGTCCGGTCGAAGGCGATCACGGTCACGCCGTCCTGGTTCAGGCCCGTGGTGTGCACGGTGACGATCCCCTCGTCGGGGCGGGTTTTCGACTCGCGTTTGGCGAGGATGCGGGTCCGGGCGTAGAGGGTGTCGCCGACGAACACGGGGGCGGACAACCGCACCTTGTCCCAGCCGAGGTTGGCCACGCCCTTGGCGCTGATCGTGGCCACGGTCATCCCGTTGACGATGCCGAAGGTGACCAGGCTGGAGACCACGATGCGGCCGAAGCCGGTCTGTTCGGCGTATACGGCGTCGATGTGCAGCGGGTGCTGGTTGAGGCAGAGCAGCGAACTCCACACGTTGTCGGTCATGGTGATCGTGCGGCCGGGTCGGTGTTCGACGACCTCGTCGGGGACGAAGTCCTCGTATTCCAGGCCGCCGTCCTCCCGGTAGGTCCCGGGGGCGACGGTGTGGAAGGCGTTCGTCCTCATCGCGATCCTCCTCGTCCGCTCTCGGCGCCGCCGGTGTCGAGGGCCGCTGTCCCGCCCGTGTCGACGACGGCTCCCCCGCCCGCCTCCGCGTCCACGCCGGCGCGGCGCAGCGCGGAGCGGCCCGCGCGCAGGGCCGCGTCCGTGGCCCCGCCGGCGAGGCCGACACCCCAGAACGCGGCGCTCGCCGTGCCGAGTTCCACGAAGCAGACGGTCGAGTCCTTCGCGTCGGCGACCAGCACCCGGGTGAACTCGACGCCGTACGCGGCGGTCAGTTCCTCGATCACCTCGTGCTCGTCGGCCGCGCCCCGGGAGACGGCACTCGGCTCGGCGCAGTAGGTCTCCCGGAACAGCCGCCAGATGTCCTGCGGGTCCAGTTCGCGCCCCGTGGCATCGGTGACGTCCTGCACGACGCCGGCGAAGTCGCGACGCAGTCCGACCGGCAGGTCCAGCCCCCAGCCGGCCTTGAGGACGTAGGCGATACCGCCCTTGCCCGACTGGCTGTTCACCCGGATGATCGCCTCGTAGTCGCGGCCGACGTCCCGGGGGTCGATCGGCAGATACGGGACCTGCCACGGCGCGTTCGTCGGGTCCCCACCGGCCCGCGCGGCCAGTGCCGCCAGGCCCTTGGCGATGGCGTCCTGGTGGGTGCCGGAGAAGGCGGTGTAGACGAGGTCGCCGGCGTACGGGTGTCGCGGGTGCACCGGCAGGCGGTTGCAGTCCTCGACGATCTCGCGGACCGCGTCGATGTCGGAGAGTTCCAGTTCCGGATCCACGCCACGGCCGAAGAGGTTGAGCGCGAGGGTCACCAGGCACACGTTGCCGGTGCGCTCGCCGTTGCCGAACAGCGTGCCCTCGACCCGGTCCGCCCCGGCCATCAGGGCCAGTTCGGCGGAGGCGACGGCGGTACCCCGGTCGTTGTGCGGATGCACGGACAACACGATCGAGTCGCGGCGGTCCAGGTTGCGGTGCATCCACTCGATCTGGTCGGCGAAGACGTTGGGCGAGTGGGTCTCCACGGTGGTCGGGAGGTTGAGCACGAGCGGCCGGTCCGGACACGCGTCCACGACGGCGGCGACCCGGTCGGCGATCTCCAGGGCGAAGTCCGGCTCGGTGACGTTGAACGTCTCGGGCGAGTACTCGAAGCGGATGTCCGCGCCGGTCTCCCGCTCGGCGAGCCGCACCAGGTCCTCCGCGCCGGTGACGGCCATCCGCAACACCTCGGCGCGCGACATGCCGAACACCACGTCGCGCCACAGGCACGCGGTCGCGTGGCACAAATGCACCACCGCACGTTCCGCGCCGCGAATGGCGTCGAAGGTGCGCTCGACGAGTTCGGTTCTGGCCGGGGTGAAAACCGATACGGTGACGTCGTCCGGAATTCCGTTCTTGATCACCAGTTCGCGAACGAAGTCGAAATCGTCGACGCTCGCCGCCGGATATCCGATCTCGATGTCCTTGAAACCGAGCCCGACCAGCAGGTCGAACATGCGCTTCTTCCGGCGCAGGTCCATGGGCTCGGCCAGGGCCTGGTTCCCGTCCCTGAGGTCGACCGAAGCCCACACCGGCGCACGGTCGAGCACCCGGTCCGGCCATGCCCTCGCCCCACCGTCCCGGCCCGTCGGCAACACCGGGTCGTCCCGCGTGTAGCGGTGAAACGGCATCGACGAGGGGCGCTGCGGAAAACCGGGGTTCCGTCTCGGCGCAGAAAATTGTGAGCCCGTTCCACTCACTCCCACGATGAATTCCTCTCGCAGTTGGCGGCGCCCCGAACGTAGCCGGCGGCGGGCCCCGCGGAAATCAGAGGAACCTCTAGAGCGAACCCTGGAATCGGATCAATGGCGCGCATTCGGGCGGGTCCGACAGATTTCCAGGTTGACGTCCCCGGTTTGCCCCCGGATAGGATTTCGGCGCACCGATCGACCCTGCCCGGCACCGCTCGGCGGTCCGCGAGACCGCGTCGGTTCGCACGCCCGCACTCGTCGCCTCATGCGAAACGGCAACCTCATGGCCAACTCGACCGGTTCCGACCACCGCACGCCCGGGACGGCTCACGCACCGCCGCGTCCCGGCCGCGTACTGACGGTGGTCAGCCTGGGCTACGGGATGATGGTCATCGACATCAGCATCGTGAACGTGGCGATCCCGGCGATCCGCACCGACCTGCACGCGAGCCTGGCCACGATGCAACTCGTGGTCGACGCGTACGTGATCGTGCTGGCCAGTCTGGTGCTGGCCGGCGCCGCGGCGGTCGGGCGCTACGGGTCGGTGTCCGTGTTCCGTGTGGGCACGGCGGTGTTCGGGGTGGCCTCGGTGTTGTGCGGACTGGCCCCGAACGGCGCGGTGTTGGTGGCGATGCGGGCGGGCCAGGGACTGGGCGCGGTGTTGCTCGTGCCCGCGTCGCTGGTGATGCTCAGCGATACCTACAAGGAGCCGAACGAACGCGCCAAGGCGGTCGCCGTCTGGGCGATGGTGGCCGGAAGTCCGGTCGCGTTCGGTCCCGTTCTGGGCGGGGCGCTGGTCGGCGCGATCGGCTGGCGGAGCATCTTCCTGGTCAACGCGCCGATCGTGGTGATCACGCTGTGGCTCGCGGCCCGCCACATGCCCGGGCGTGAGAAGGGGCCGGACGCAGCGCCCGCGGCCAGGGAACCCCAGGATCTGCTCGGGCAGTTGCTCGCCATCGTCGTACTGGGCGGCGTCGCGTTGGCGCTGACCGAGGGGCACGAACTGGGTTGGACCCATCCGCTGCCCCTGACGGCGGCCGGCATCGCGCTGGTCGGGCTCGTCGCCTTCGTGCTGTGGCAACGGGCATGTACGTTCCCGATGATTCCGGGCGATCTGTTCCGGGCCCCGGGGTTCCGCGAATTCGTGCTGGTGGGTCTGCTGCTGTTCGTCGGCTACTACGGACTGGTCTTCGCGATCAGCGTGTTCCTCCAGCAGGTGCACGGCTACGGGCCGGTCGCCACCGGACTGTGCTTCCTGCCCTCCGCGTTGCCGATCACCTTCATGCCCCTGGTCGCCGGGCGGGTCAACGCCCGGCTGGGTGCCTTCCGGGTGCTGGCCATCGCGACCGTATCGACCACAATCGGCGGCGTGTTGCTGATCCTCCTCGGCGGCGAGACCCCGATCGGGGTCGGTGTCGGGCTCACCTTCATCGGACTCGGCTTCGGTCTGGCGACCGTGCCGCAGATCACCCTGGTGATGGCGACCGCCCCGGAGCACCGCACGGCGATCGCCAGTGGACTGCTCTCGGCGGCGCGCAGTTCGGGAACCATGATCGGCGTCGCGCTGATCGGAGGTCTCCAGTCCGGCGACACGATCGCCGCGCCCGCCACCGCGGCCGTGGTGGTCTACCTGCTGATGGCGGTGGCCACGGCCGTCGGCGGGCGGCGACTGCCCGCACACACCGGCTAGCCGAAACCGCGTCCTTCCCGCCTCTCGGGCCGCCGATTCATCCGACTCGTCACCCATCGGAGCACTCATGCCTGAGCATCAGACGGATCACGACCTCGCGGCCCGGGTCACCGCGCTTCGGGCGCACGACCCCGAATTCGCCCGCGCGATCCCCTCGTCGAGCGTCGCCGACGCCATCGCCGGGTGCGACGGCAGCCTCGTCGGCACCATCGCCGCCGCGATGCGCGGATACGCGGACCGACCGGCGCTGGCCCGACGCGCCGAACGGCTCGTCCACGATCCCGACACCGGCCGCGCCACGCTGGAATTGCTGCCGGAATTCGAGATGTTCGGCTATGCCGAGGTGTGGCGGCGGGTGGTGGCGCTCGCCGGCGCGTGGGCCGAGAGTGTCGAAGGCGGCCTACGCATGGGTGACTTCGTCGCGGTGGTCGGGTTCACCGGCGTCGACCATGCCACGATCGACCTGGCCTGCATGTACCTGGGCGCGGTCGCGGTCCCACTGCCGACCGGCTCCCCCGCCGTGCGGCTGGCGCCAATCGTCGCGGAGACGGCGCCCCGGATCCTCGCGGCCGATCTGGACGCGATCGACGTGGCGGTCGAAACCGTACTGCGATCCGCGTCCGTCGAGCGCCTGGTGGTCTTCGACCACGATGCCCGCGTGGACGCGCATCGGGAAGCGCTGCGCGCCGCCGCGGACAAGCTGGCCGGGCGCGCCGCGGTGGTCTCGCTCGCCGACGAACTGCGGCGCGGGGAAACGCTGCCCACGGTGCCGGCCCGGGACGACGGCGATCCGGATCGACTGGTCGGCCTGATCTACACGTCCGGCAGCACCGGCACGCCCAAGGGCGCGATCTACACCGCGTCGATGATCACCCGGATGTGGCAGAACGGGCGCGGCGGCATGACCAACGCCGGGGCGAGCCCCGACACCCCGCTGCCGACGATCGTGCTGCACTACATGCCGATGAGCCACGTCAACGGCCGGGCCTGGCTGATCTCCGGACTGTCCTCGGGCGGCATCGGGTTCTTCGCCGCGCGCGGCGACATGTCCACCCTGTTCGACGACATCCGGCTGTCCCGGCCCACCGTGCTGAGTCTGGTGCCGAGGATCTGCGACATGGTGCATCAGCGCTACCTGCTCGAAGTCGACCGCGTCTCGCGCGCCGCGACCGAAACGGGCGCCGACACCGACGCGTCGAGCGCCGAGGCGACCGCGCGCGACCGGATCCGGGACGGCATGCTCGGCGGCCGGATCGTCAGTGCCCTGTGCGGCAGCGCGCCGCTGTCGGCCGCGATGCACACGTTCATGGCCCGGGTGCTCGGCACCCGGATCGTGGACTGCTACGGCTCGACGGAGACCACCCGGGCGGTGGTCGTCGACGGGCGCGTACGGCGGCCACCGGTGCTCGACTACCGACTGGTGGACGTCCCGGAACTGGGCTACTTCGGCACGGACAAGCCCCACCCGCGCGGCGAACTGCGGCTCAAGTCGGTGGGGATGGTACCCGGCTATTTTCGGCAACCCGAGGTCGACGCCCGGGCGTTCGATGCGGACGGCTACTACCGCACGGGGGACGTGTTCGCCGAACTCGCCCCGGATCACCTGGTCTACGTCGACCGCACGAACAACGTGGTCAAGTTGTCCCAGGGCGAGTTCGTGGCGATCTCCCGGCTGGAGGCGCTGTACGCGAGCAGCCCGCACATCGCGCAGATCCACGTCTACGGCAGCCCGGAACAGGCGTTCCTGCTCGCCGTGGTGGTCCCCGCCCACAGCGGCTCGGAACCGGCGGACGACGACACGACCCGGGCGAGGATCCTCGACGCGATGCGCGAACTGGCCCGCGACACGGGGTTGGCGGCGTACGAAATCCCGCACGACGTGATCCTGGAACCCGAGCCGTTCACGGTGGCCAACGGGCTGCTGTCGGGGATCGGCAAGCCGTTGCGCCCCGCCCTCGTCGCCCGCTACGGCGCCCGCCTGGAGCGGTTGTACGCGGACATCGCGGCGGGTCGGGCCGGTCGGTTCGCCGCACTGCGGGCCGCCGGGCCGCACGCGGCGCCCCTGGACGCGGTCCTCGCCGCGGTACAGGTCACCCTCGGGCATCCCGCGTCGGCATTGCGCCCGGACGCCGGATTCGCCGAGCTGGGCGGCGACTCGCTGTCCGCGCACACCTTCGCGACCGTGCTGGAGCAGATCTTCGACGTGGAGGTCCCGGTACAGCTCGTCCTCGGCCCCACCGCGACCCTGGCCCGCATCGCGGACCGTCTCGGCGCGGCCCGGGAATCGCACCCGGTCCGGCCCACCTTCGCCTCGATCCACGGCCGCGACGCCGTCGAGGTGCGCGCGAGCGAGCTGACCCCCGAGCGGTTCATGGACGCGGGACTGCTCCGCCGCCCCGCGAGCCGGCCGTCCGCGGCGCCGGCCGCGAACGTCCTGCTCACCGGCGCGACCGGCTATCTGGGCGCGTTCTTGGCCGTGGAGTGGCTGCGACGGATGGCCGACACCGGCGGCCGGCTGATCTGTCCGACCCGCGCGGACGACGACGCGGCGGCCCGGGAGCGGGTGGTGCGCTGCCTGCGTGCCGCGTCGGCGGATCGGCCCGGCTGGTTCGACGAGGTCGCCGCCCCGCATCTGGAGGTGCCGGCCGCCGACGTGTCCGCGCCGCGCCTCGGCCTGGACGCGTCGACCTGGCGGCGGCTGGCCGCCGAGACGGATCGCATCGTGCACGCCGCGGCCCTGGTCAACCACGTGCTGCCGTACGGCCGGTTGTTCGGCCCGAACGTGGTCGGCACGGCCGAGTTGATCGAACTCGCGCTCACCGGCCCGGCGAAGCCGTTCACGTTCGTGTCCACCATCGCCGCCGCGCTGGAGCCCGACGGATCGGTGCTCGACGAGAGCGTCGACGTACGCACCGCGGCACCGGTGCGCCGGCTGGACGGCTCCGACGCGAACGGATACGCCACCGGCAAGTGGGCCGGCGAGGTGCTGCTGCGCGCCGCCCATGAGCGAACGGGCCTGCCGGTGACGGTATTTCGGCCGGACATGATCCTGGCCCACCGCCGGCTGCCGGGTGTGGTCAACCTGCCCGACCGGTTCACCCGGCTGATCCTCAGCGTGGTGGCGACCGGCATGGCGCCGCTCTCCTTCCACCACCTCGACGCGGACGGGCGACGCCGCCGAGCGCACTACAGCGGTCTGCCCGTCGACTTCACCGCGACGGCGATCGCCGCGCTCGGCGCCGACGCCACGGACGGCTACCGCACCTACCACGCGGTCAACGCCAACGACGACGGCGTCTCCCTGGACCAGATGGTGGACTGGCTGATCACCGCCGGACACCCGATCCGCCGGTTCGCCGACTACGAGCAGTGGCGCATGCGGTTCGAGGCGGCCCTGCGCGGACTGCCCGAGGAGCAGCGCCGGGGTTCACTGCTCCCGCTGCTCCCGGCCTATGCCCGACCGAGCGAACCGCGACCGGCGGGCGCCGTCCCCAACGCCCGCTTCACCGCCGCGCTGGCCGCCGTCGGCGGCGAGCCCGTCCCGTCGATCACGCCGGACTACCTCGCCAAGTGTGTCGCCGACCTGCGCGGCCTCGGTCTCCTGTGAGGTGGGCCGGCGACCGGTTCAGCCGCCGGGCAGGAGTACCACCCGTCTGCCGTGCAACCGGCCCTGCTCCATCCGCCGGTGCACCTCGGCGGCGGCGCTCAGCGGCTGTCGTTCGAGCGTGCGGGCCCGCAGTCGGCCGTTCGCCAGGAGGCGGTTGATGGTGCCCGCCGCCTCGGCGAGTTCGCCGGACGTGGCATGCGAGATGACGAAGCCGGCGATCGAACAGTCCTTCATGTAGAGGCGGCGCACCGGCAACACCGGATCGGTGCCGGTCGCCGCCAGGAGCACGATCCGGCCGCGCGGGGCAAGCAGTTCGACCGCCTCGGTGAGATCGTTGCGGCCGGAGCAGTCCAGGTGCGCGTCGACCCCGTCGGGGCAGGCGGCGGCGATCAGGTCGACGAGTTTCGGGTCCCGGTAGTCGAAGGCCGCGTCGGCGCCGAGGGCCCGGCAGTGGTCGAGGTCCGCTGCGGCGGCTGTGGCGATCACCCGGGCCCCGGCTTCGACGGCCAGCGTCACCACGGCGCTGCCGACGTTCCCGGCCGCGCCGAGTACCAGGACCGTGTCGCCGGCGGTGACCCGGCCGTGGGTGAACAGGGCCAGATACGCGGTGGCGGCGGGATGTACCACCGCGACCGCCGTCGTCGGATCGACGCCCGCCGGGAGGTGGTAGAGCCGGTCGGCGGCCACCACCGCCTGTTCGGCCGCCGCGCCCGGCCGACCGCCGTGGCCGAGGCTGTTGGCCCACACCAGGTCGCCGACGGCGAAGCCCGGCGCGCCCGGCCCGGCCGCGGCCACGGTGCCGACCAGGTCGCGGCTGATCACCAGCGGAAACCCGACGGGCGTGCGGAAGACCCCGGAACGAAGCAGGATGTCGACCGGGTTCACGGTGGTGCCGAGGACGTCCACCAGGACATCGGTCGGTCCCGGTGTGGGCGCCGGGAGGTCGCCGTATCGGATGTTCTCCGCCGGTCCCAGCGAGTCGATGAAGGCTGCGCGCATGTGCTCGAATTCTCCGGTCCGGTCGGGGTGGTTCGGGCTCGCCTGGTGGTCGGGCTCGCGCGATGTGCGGGCTCGCCCGGTGGTATTCGGGGCTCGCCCGGTGTTCCTGCTCGCCTGGTGTCCGCCGGCGCGCCGTTCCATGCCGAGGCGCCGGCTGCGGGACGTGTGCCGTGGTCGCCTGCGCGCCGACGGCGCCGGTGACTTCCGCGAGGCCGCCTCGGGAGCGAACACGTGGAAGCACCGGTGCCGGGGGCACGGCGAATCGGCCGTACGTCAGGCAATGCTCAGCTTGTGCTCGGCAAGTTCGGTGACCGCGTGCGCGACCGACGCGAGGGTGGCATGGCGGTGCCAGCCCGCGAACGATCGTCCGGCGAAGTCCCGGATCCCCACCCGCTCGGCACGCGGCATGCCGAGGCTCTCCACCCGCCGACTGAGCCGGATCAGGCGCAACAACGAGGCGTGGTCGGCGTTGGTCAGATCGGTCAGCCACAGTTGCGCCGGCCACTGTCCGCCGATACCGCCGACACCGAGCAACAGGAAGTCCCCGATTCCGCTGCGGGAACGACGGGTTGCGTCGGGGACGGCCGGCAGTCGGACCCGGACGGTGGCGACGAGTTCGGCGGCCTCGTCGGTGCCCGACGGAATGAGGAACATACGCTTCCGGCCCACCTTGACGAGCCGCGCGATCCGACTTGCCTGGAGGGGTTCGTCGCCCCACCCGGGTAAAGCCGGGTCGGCGGGGAGCAGCCAGGTGTCCTCGGCGATTTTGGATATGTGCGACACGCCCGCCGCACTCAGCTTCGACACGACTCCGATGCCGTCCAGTCGCTCCGCATTCAACACCACCGGACAATCCGGTATTCGGTGCCGCATGGCGGTTTCCAGATATGCCCGGACCATCGAATCCTCCGGCGTGTCGTAGCCCGTCTCGGGCCCGGACGAATCCCGTTCGCCCCGGCCGCGCGACCGCGTCGGGGGCAGGTGCAGCCGCCAGTTGACCGGGCTCGCCGTGGTGGCGGACACCGCCCACACGCCGACCACCTGCTGCGCGGTCACCGCCTGGCCCCGCTCCCAGGAAAAGGTCCTGGCGACCCCTACGGAGTGGGTGCCCGACTTCGGGATGATCATCGGCTGCAACACGCAGGCATGGGGTGAGGTGTGCCGGGCGAGATAACGCCCGAGCGCCTCCCGCATCGGTTCCCAGTCCCAGGTGGAGTCGTTGATGAAGTGATGCAGTCCCTGGTCGTTCACCTGCTTGCCGAGAAAGGCGGCGATATTCCGTACCGACTTCCGCCCGGGAGCGCCGAGCAGCCCACGGAGATACATCACGCCTTTACGTCGTTGATCCGCCCTCGGCAAGGAGGCGAAAACAATCGGGGAAAGCTCGGCGACCAAACGATCGAGGGTCACCTTTCTGGCCGCCTCGGAATCCGCGCCACCGTCGGCGAATTTTGGCAGACACGCATGATTGGGGCTGCCGTTGGCGAGCGCCATTACCACTCCTGTTGTTGAACGAACGGTTCACTTCCGAAAGAAATCGGCAACGAAAAACGGCAACCTGAAAAAGAACGACAAGGCATGGCTGTGACACGCCGCGTGGGAGCGTCGTCGTGGGGGGCGATATCCGGTGCGAAAGGCGAGAGCGAGGGGTGGGGGTGGGGTGGGATTCACGGAATACGGGGCGACGCGGCCGACCGCGATCCCGGCGCACGTGGACCCGCCGGCGCGCGTCGGGGCGCCGGGCACCCGGCCGGCGCGGCGGACTGCACGTCAGGCGGCACGGGATCGTCGGGCGGTACGACCGTCGGTACCGCCGGCGGCGCACAGGGGTCCGGGGCGGTGCGCGGACTCGGCCCGGGGGGGAGCGGCTAGCGCGTCCGAATTCTTCCGGCGATCATGGCTCGACAACCAATACGGGTCGTTGGGGGAAATAAACCGACGGGTTTCTCGGCCCCGCCGCCACGATCGGGCCCGACAACCTTTCCGAGTCGTGGAGCCGTCCGCTCGTATTCATTGATCCCCCTTCATCCGGCCGACCGATCAAGGGCCGCACCGGGACTCACGACAAAGCCGTGGTGCCGCGGACCCGCATCCGCCGCACCCGACCTGCTGCCGTTTTCAGGTCAATGCGGTTCGAATTTAATCGCACAGTAGTTCGCCGGCAAGGTCGGGGCGCGGTCAGACTGGTCATCACCGGGTCAGGCCGGTCAGCGTTGCGGTCGGATGCGCGCCGATAGCGCACGGCCTGTAATTTTCCCGAAACACGCGAGCCGAGAAGGGATACCGGGATACCGGGATACCGGGAATATTGTCGCGCGGAAGATACCGGGTATCGGGTGGGTGCCGGGCCGGTCGGCGGGGGACACCGACCGGCTCGGGTCCGCTCAGTCCCCGGGGTCCGCGCGCAGGGACCGCTCGACCAGGTCGGCGGCGGCGCCGGTGTAGCCGGCCGGGTCGCAGAGCCGGGTCAGCTCGGCGGCGTCGAGATGCTCGGCCACCTCGGGCATGCCCGCGAGGTGGTCGGCGAGCGGGCGGCCCCGTCGATCGGCCGCCTCGACGGCGCGGGTGAGCAGCGCCGCGGCGGCGGGCTTTCCCAGGTGCGCCGCCAGCACGCCGGCGACCCGTTCGGCGACGATCGCGCCGCCGGTGAGGGCGAGATTGGCGCGCATGCGCTCGGGCCGCACGACCAGGCCCTCGGCCAACTCCACGGCGGTGTGCGCGGCGCCGCCGGTCAGCCGCAGGCACTCGCGCAGCGGTTGCCACTCGGCATGCCACGCGCCGCCCGAGCGTTCGTCCTCGGCGAGCATGCACTGGGCCAACACCGCGGCCTGCCCCGGCACTTGCAGCGCGGCGCTGCGAATCAGCGTGGCCAGTACCGGATTACGCTTCTGCGGCATGGCCGAGGAAGCGCCCCGCCCGGGCACGTGCGGCTCGACCACCTCTCCGACCTCGGTCCGGGTCGACGACTGCACGTCGACCGCGAACTTGCCCAGGGCACCGGCGGTATGCGCCCAGGCCGCGCCGACGTCGGCGATCGGCGTCCGCAGCGCATGCCACGGCAACGCCTGTGCGCACAGCCCGGTTTCCGCGGCGAACGCCGCCACCAGCCGCTCCGGGTCGGCGCCCGCCTCGACATACCCGGCCAGGGTGCCGGCCGCGCCGCCGAGCGAGACCGGCAGCCCGTTCGACACGGCGGCCACCCGCCGATCGGCATCCAGGACCAGCCGCCGCCAGCCCGCGGCCTTGAGCCCGAACGTGGTCGGCACCGCGTGCAGCGCGAGGGTTCGCCCGGCCACCGGCGTATCGCGGTGACGCCGGGCGAGGGCGCCCAACGCCGCGGCCACCCGGGCCAGATCCGCGCGCAGCAGCGCCGCCGCGCGCCGCACCACCAGCATCGCGGCGGTGTCGAAGATGTCCTGGCTGGTGGAACCCAGGTGCACGTGGCGCGCGGCGTGCGGATCGATCGCGGACACCACCCGGGTCAGCGCCCGGACCAGGGCGACCACCGGATTGGCGCTCTCGCGCGCGTCCACCGCCAGGGCCCGCAGGTCGAACCGGTCGGCGTGCGCGGCGGACGTGATCACCGCGGCTGCCGAGGCCGGCACCAGACCGAGCGCGGCCTGCGCCCGGGCCAGCGCGGCCTCGGCGTCCAGCATCGCCTGCAACCACGCCGCGTCGCCGACCGCCGCCTCCACCGGCGTGCCCGCGCGCACCGGCGACAACAACCCGGCGTCCACGAGCGGGAGTCGCTCGCCGGCGGCGTCGGTCATACCACGACCTCGATGTGCTCGCCCTCGGTCGCCGCGTCGATCTCGCGCCGGCTCGGGCCCAACGCGAGCACCGCGCGCGCGATCGCGTCCGCGTCGGCGATGGTCACCGAGTCCACGCCGGGTCGGATCCCGGCCGCGGTGACCCAGTGCACCGCCTCGGTGGGCACGCCGTACGCGAAGCGCCTGGGGTGCGCCCGGCCGTGCGCGTCGATCACCCGGTACGGCCGCTCCGTCACCGCCAGCCCGCCGGTCTCGTAGTCGTACTCGTCCTCGCCCGAACTCGGGATGCGGAAGGTCGTACACGCCTCGGTGTGCAGCAGATGGCGCAGCAGCGGATCCGCCGTGCGCCGCAGGTCGGGTTCCGGCAGCCGCGCCTCGATCAGGATCTGCGCCCGCACCGTGGGCCCGGGGACCGTGGTGGAGTCGGCGATGAAGGAGGGGGTGCGGGTGTCGATCCGGATCCGGGTGTCCGGGCCGGTCAATTCGAGCACGCCGGCCTCGATCAACGCGATCATCTGCTCGATCCGTCGTGGTGGCGGGCCGATCGACAGGAACGCGTTCAGGGGGGTGTACCAGCGCTCCAACTCGTCGCGGTGCGACGCCCCGTCCAGGCCGCCCTGGTCGACCGCCAGGCGGACCTCGTTGCGCAGGTCGCGCAGTACGTCGAGGGCGGCCTTGAACGGGCCGTTGACGTTGCCCTGGCGGGCCTGGCGCACATCCTCGGTGAGATGTTCCAGGAGCCACTTGCGGAACGCGTCCCGGTCCGCGAACTCCCGTCCCCGGAGCGGATCGGCGATGGTGTCCCAGCTCCAACGATCCGCGAGCGTGATGCCGCGGTCGGTCAGGACGGTGTCGCGCTCGGCCGGCCCGGCGCTCAGATACCGCTCGGCGAACTCGGCGCACTCCTCGCCCCGCCCGCTCCGCCGGAGCAGCGTCTCGTAGTAGACCGTCTCCACCTCGCGGGCGATCAGCGGCCACAGGTCCTGCTTGAAGGAGATCGGCGCGCCCTGCCGGGACCGCGCGCGCAGCCCGGCCACGTAGTCCGGGGTCAGCAGGCGCGGGAAGTAGCGGCCGTGCGCGCCCTTCTCGTTCTCGCCGCGTGCCTGGTAGGGCAGGCCGCGCCGGGAACTGGCGTACAGGATCGGTTCGTTGCCGCTCGGCCGGTACACCGTGCGCTCGTCGATCCGCTCGAACCGGCCGCCGCGGCCCAGGGTGAACAGCGCGAGGTAGTCGAAGAAGCACAGGCCCAGACCGCGCAGCAGTACGGGCCGGCCGGGTGCGACGGCGTCGAGGTCGGCGTCGGCCGGGTTGGTCGGGGTCAGGTAGGTCAGGTGGTTGATCCGCGCCAGGCTGGCCGTGCGCTCCTCCCGGGGCGTGGGCCGCGCCGCGACGTGTCCCTGGGCGAGCACGACCGCGTCCAGGTGGTTCAGCCGGGTCCCGTTGGCCAGCCGCACGCCCTGCGGCCCGCCGGTGAATCCGTGGGTGTCGGCCATCGCCACGGCGCGCGAGCGGTGCTCGCGGATCTCCACGTGCGCGGGCGCGCCGTCCCGGATGCGCCGGAAGCAGTCCGCGAAGTACCAGCCGCACAGGGTCCGCGTGGGGTAGTCGTTCGGCCCGAGCCGGCCCGCCTCGGCGAGCGTGGCCGGGTCGTATCGATCCGCCTCGACGCCCCCGGCCGCGTGCCGCAGCGCGAGGTCGGCGGCCCATTCGTACAGGCTCGGGCCGGGCTCGATCGGTCCGTCGATCCGCGACGCGGCGTCGGAGAAGACGGTGGTCTGCGAGGCGACCGTGTTGGTCAGCAGATGCCGCGACTGCTCGATCCGCCAGACCGCGCCGGCGCCGGGCGCGGCCGGGTCGACGACGTGCACGACCAGGCTCTCGTGAGTCGGCCGGGCACGTTCGTTCGCGCACAGTCGCTCCAGCACGGACAACCCGCGAGGACCGGTGCCGATGATGGCGATCTCGTGTGGCGTGGTGTTCACGGATGCACCCCTTCCGCGCCTCGGGCCGACGCGGTCGCGCGGTGTTGCCCGGCGTCGAGCACGTCGGCGATCAACGTGCCCAGGATGCGGACGCCGTCGCGGGTGAGCACCGACTCGGCGTGGAACTGCACGCCCGCGAAGTGCGGTCCGCGCAGCGCGTGTACCTCGTTGGCGCCGTCCTCGCGGCAGATCTCCACCGGGCCGACCTCGGGCAGATATGCCCGGTCGAACGCGCTGCGGGCCACGAAGCTGTTGTAGAACCCGACCCGTTCGGGGCGGCCGAACAGTTCGATGCTCTTCTGGACGCCCTGGTGCGGCGTCGCGCGGCGGCGCAGATCCAGGCCGAGTTGATGGCTGAGCACCTGGTGGCTCAGGCACACCGCGAGGAACGGGAGTCGCTCGGCGAGCAGTTGCTTGATGCCGTCGTGCAGGCGCTCGATTCGCGGATCGCCGTGGTCGAGCGGATCGCCGGGTCCCGGGCCCATCACCACGAGGTCGTGCTCGGTGAACGAGTACGGCTCGTCGTAGCTGCGTACGCTCACCCGCAGTCCGAGCGAGCGCAGTTGGTGCGCGATCATCGCGGTGAACGCGTCCTCGGCGTCGATCACCAGGATGTGCCTGCCGGCCAGGTTCGGGAACTCCCCCGCGTCGCTCCCGGGTCCGTCCAGCCAGAAGCGGGCCAGGTCGGTGTTGCGCTCGCGCAACGCGGCCCGTACCCGCGCGTGTCCGCCCAGCGAACGGGCCGGCGCCGACGCCGAACGCGGCGCGCCCAGCAGGCCGTTGGCCTTGACCCACGTCTCCGCCACTTCGGCGGCCGGCTGCGAATCGCGGACCAGGGTGGCACCGACCGCGATGGCCATCCGCCCGGAGGCGTCGATGTCGGCGGTGCGGATCAGGATCGACGAGTCCAGCGTGTGTCGTCCGGCGCCGTCCCGGCCGAACAGCGCGAGCACCCCGGAGTAGTAGCCGCGGCCCTCTGGTTCGTACCGGGCGATCACCCGGGCGGCGCTCTCCACCGGACTGCCGGTGACGGTCGGCGCGAACAGCGTGGTGCGCAACGCCTCGCGGACGTCGCGGTCGGTGCGCCCCTCGATGAGGTATTCGGTGTGTGCGAGCCGGGCCATCTCCTTGAGGAACGGCCCCACCACCCGCACGCCTTGGTCGCAGACCCGGGACATCATCTTGAGTTCCTCGTCCACGACCATGTACAGCTCGTAGGTCTCCTTGCGGTCGCGCAGGAAGCCCATGACGCCGGCCGGCGTGGGCCCGGAGGTGGGATACCGGTAGGTGCCGCTGATCGGGTTCATCACCGCGACGCCCTGACGCAGGCTCAGATGCAGTTCCGGGCTGGCGCCGACCAGGGTGCGGGTGCCGGTGTGCACCAGGAACGTCCAGTAGGCGCCGGATTCGTGCGCGAGCAGGCGGCGCAGGAAGGCGGCGGCGGTGGCCGGGGTGTAGTCGGTGATGTCGGCGAGGAAGCGGCGCTTGAGCACGAAGTTCGCGCCCTCGCCGGTGCTGATCTCATCCCTCAGCACGTCGGCGACGAGCGCGGCGTAGGCGTCGTCGTCGATGTCGAAGTGCCCGTCCGTCCAGTCGATCTCCGCGTCCGGCAGTCGGTCGAGCACGTCGGCGCGGGCGAGCGTGGCCTGCTCCCGGACGGTCATCGTCACCAGCGGTGCGCCGTCGTCGGGCGCCGGCAGGCCGCGTTCGGCGAGTTGGCGATACGGCAGCAGCGCCAATACGTCCGGGCCGGCCGGTCCGTAGGGCGAGTCGGGGATGGGGATGTCGGCGACGCGGTCCACCACACCGATGTCCCCGGTGAGGATCTCCACCCGGTCGCCGGCGGTGACCGTGGGGCGGTACAGCAGCGCGAACGGCGGCGGGTCGGCGGCCAGGACCCGTTCCAGGAGGGCCCGGGCCGCGTCCTCGGCCGGGGGCGTAGGGCTCATCTCGCGGCCCCGATCCTCGTCGCCTCGACCCCGGCGGGCGGCGCGCCCGCCACGACCGGGACGAGCGGGCCGTCGTCGGTGCGCAGCCCTCGCGTGGTGGCGACCACCGCGCACTGGAGGGCGGCGTATTCCAGGGCGAGGGCGTGGTCGGCCGCGGAGAAGTCGGCGACCGCGTCGGCGACCAGGAAGGTGCGGATGTCGTTGGTGAACGCGTCCACGGCGGTCATCAACACGCCGACGTGCGCGTAGATCCCACAGACCACGAGCTGATCGCGGCCGCACGCGCGCATGCGCTCCAGCAGGTCGGAGCGGAAGAAGGCGCTGTAGCGCCACTTGGTGAGCAGCCAGTCGCCCGGACGCGGGGCCAACTCGTCGACGACCGCCCGGTCCTCGGCGGACACCCGCATGCCCGGACCCCAGAAGTCCAGCAGCAGGCCGCGCTGTTCGGCGGTCATGGAGCCCGGCTGGGCGGTGAACGCGACGGGCATCCCGAGGTGGGCGCAGCGTTCTCGCAACAGCACGATGTTGTCGATCAGTTCGCGGCGCTGGGCGGCGGCAAACGGGCGCACGAAGTAGCGCTGCATGTCGTGCACGAGCAGGACCGCACGGTCCGGATCCACCGTCCACCGGGCGGTGTTGGCCGGCAGATCGCTCTCGCCGGGCAGCGGATATGGGGCAATGTCCGGGATACCGGGCATGATCGCTTTCCTTTCAGGCGCCGAGCGTGGCGCCACCGTCGACCGTCAGCTCGTGCAGCGTGATGTGCCCGGCCTGGTCGGACAGCAGGAAGAGCACCGCGGCGGCGATGTCCTCGGGCCGGGCGAGCTTGCCCAGCGGGATGCCGACGCGGAACGCGTCGGGGTCGCCCTCCAACGTGTGCGTACGCCCGCTGTCGTCGTGCCACATCGACCACAACATCGGCGTGTCGGTCGACCCGGGCGCGACCACGTTGCAGCGGATGCCGTACCGGGCCACCTCCAGGCCGAGCGACTTGGTGAACATCGTGGCCGCGGCCTTGGAGGCGGCGTAGCCGGCCATCTTCGCGCGCGGCGTACTGCCCCCGTTCGAGGACACCGTGACCAACGCCCCCGCACCGCGCGGCGCCATCCGGTCGACCACGGCGCGGGACATGTGGAACACCCCGCCGACGTTGACCGCGAACATGTCCGCCCAGTCGCGGTCGGACATCTCGCGGACCGGGCCGAGCCGCAATACGCCGGCCGCGTTGACCAGGAAGCGCACCGGGCCCAGCTGCGCCTCGACCGCCGCCACCGTGGCCTCGACCTCGTCCGCGACGGTGACGTCGGCGGGGAAGGCGGTCACGGGCAGCCCTTCGGCGACCAGCTCCGCGACGTACTTGCGCAGCCGGTCCGCGTCCCGGTCCACCGCCGCCACCGTCGTGCCGCGCTCGGCGAGCGCGCGCACCACCGTGCCGCCGATCCCCCCGGCGGCGCCGGTGACCACCGCGACCTCGTTCGTCATGTCGATTGCCCTCCTGTCGCTTGATGTACCGAGCCCGACCCGGCCTCGGCCGCCGTCCACGCGTCGGGCGCGACCTCGGCGTCCCAGGCGGCCAGGACGAGCAGTGCCTGCTCGGCCGTCAGGCGCGGATCGCAGAAGCTGGTGTAGACCTCGCCCGCCCGGTCGGCCTCCCACGTGTCGAACACACACTCCGTGACCTGGTCCGGGGTGGTCTCCAGGTGCACGCCGCCCGGGTGTTCGCCGGCCTCGGCGAGCACCGCGCGGAACGCGGCGACCTCGCGGCGGAGCGTGCGCACGTAGCGCGTCTTGTAACCGCGTTCGGTCACCACGGTGTTGCCGTGCATCGGGTCGTTCAGCCACACCACCGGATGACCGGCCGCGCGCACCGCGCGGACCAGGGCGGGCAGCCGGTCGGCGATGGTGTCCGCGCCCATTCGGATGATCAGGGTGAGTCGGCCCGGCAGGCGGTCCGGGTCCAACCGCGAGCACAGTTCGATCAGTTCGGCCGGGTCGATGTCCGGGCCGACCTTGACCGCGACCGGGTTGACCACCTTCGCGAGCAGCGCCACGTGCGCGCCGTCGACCTGGCGGGTGCGTTCGCCGATCCACGGCCAGTGCGTCGAGGTCAGCAGCAGATCGCCGGACTCGGTCCGCCGCACCAGGGGCAGTTCGTAGTCCAGGACCAGCGCCTCGTGGCTGGTCCACACCGGCACCCTCGGGTGGGCGGCCCGGTGCCGGTCCAGGTGTCCCATGATCTCGGACGCGGCCAGATAGCCGGTGACCAGGCGCAGCGGATCGGGCTGCCGCTCCTGCGCCACCGGCTTCGGGCCGTTGACCAAGTGACCGCGGTAGACCGGAAGTTCGATGCCACCGACATACTCGGTCGGGCGGGATCGGGGCTTGGCGAACTGGCCCGCGATGCGCCCGACGCGCACGACCGGGCGGCGCCCGAGCCGTTCCATCGCACCGGCGAGCAGGTCGAGGACGGCGATCCGGCGGGCGACATCGGCCTCGCCGCACTCCCCGGGATCCTCGGCGCAGTCGCCGGCCTGGATCACCTCCGCCGCACCGGCGCTCACCTGCGCGAGGCCGCGGCGCAGCGTACGCACGTCGGTTTCGCCGACCAGGCCGGGGCGTCCCGCCAGCGTTTGTCGAACACTGTGGATCTGGGCGTCGTCCTCCCAGTCCGGCTGTTGCGCGGCCGATTGCCGCAGAATCGGCAGCAGGTCACTGGTCAATGCCGGCTCCAGCGATTGAATGCCCACCCGGACGGCCGCGGTTATTCGGCGCGGCCGTCCGGTCTCGGAATTTACTTGGACGGTGATCCGAAACGACTGAAGAGAACACGCCCCCACCCTCGCTCTTTTGTCCGAACGCGCCAAGGGCGGGGGTTCCGGTTCGTCAGGTCGGTGCGAGTCTGTCAGCTGGCCGGACATCTGACAGATTCGCGGAAATCGGCTTGGCCGGTCATTTACCGTCTGCGAGGGTGCCGGTACGAGCCGAATTCCCGGATCGAAAAACGGGCGTGAATACGCGCCGGGAAATGAATTCGGACCCGGTGTCGGGACCGGCCGGCGCCGCCGCGCCTACCGCCGGGCGAACGCGCCGCGGGCCGGCCGGGGCCGCCCGGGATCGTTCAGCTCGTGCCCGAGGGGTTGGAGATCACGTACCGCCAACAGCCGTCCGCGCCCCGCCGGGCGACATCGGTCGCGGTGCCCTCGATGTGCACGTGAACACCGTCCGGGCCCACCCCGTCGTGCACGTAGTCGTTGATCACCAGGGCGATGTCGCCGACCACGTAGACATTGCGCAGCGAGACGGCGATCGGGATGCGATGGTGCAGCACCGTCGGCAGCGCGGCCCGCCGCTGCGCGCCCGCCGTGGTGACTCCCGGCTCGCGCACATGCATGCCCTCCGGTTCGAAAAGCTCCTGGAGCAGTTCGAGGTTCCGGTCGTTGAAGGCGCCCACGAAGGTGTGCAGGAGCTCGGCCGGCTCGGCGGGAAGGCGTACGTCGTTTCGAATGGCAGACATGGTTCGAGTACAGCATCAGGCGGCGGAGTCGGACAGAACCGAGGGGCATGTCTGTCACCTCGGGTTTTCCGGCCCCGGCAATACCCCGACGGACCTGACAGATCCCGAAATCATATCTGGGCCGATCTTTTGTCGACCCGGCATGATGTCGGCGATATCTGCCCACGCAGAGACGATATCGGCTCACCGGGAGCGTACCCCTTGACCAACATCACCATCATCTTCCATTCGCGCAGCGGCAACATTTACCAGCTCGTCGAAAAGGCCGCGCAGACGGCTCGGGCCGCGGGCGCCGAGGTGCGCGTACGCAAGGTGGCCGAGTTGCCCGATCCGATGATCCTGGACAAGCAGGCGTATCAGGATCTGGCGACCGCCACGGCGGAGATTCCGGAGGCGGGCCTGGACGACCTGGTGTGGGCCGACGCGATCATGATCGGCACGCCGGTCCACTACGGACTGCCCGCGCCGCAGATCCTGAACTTCTTCGACCACACCGGACCGGTCGCCATTCCGGGCAAGTTGATGAACAAGGCGGTTTCCGCGTTTGCTTCGGGGTCGATGCCGCACGCGGGCCAGCAGGCGACGATCCTGGCGCTGCACAACGCGTTCTGCCACTGGGGGTCGGTGATCGTCTCCAACGGTTCGGCCGCGGCGGTGCTGCACCAGCCCGGAAACGGCGCGCCGTACGGCACCGGCACCATCTCGCGGCACGAGGCGAACAGCGTCACCGACGACAACCTCGGCGCGATCGAGTACCAGACGCTGCGCACCCTCCAGGTCGCGGGCGCGCTCAAG
Organism: Embleya sp. NPDC055664; assembly: GCF_053618075.1. NCBI lineage: Bacteria > Bacillati > Actinomycetota > Actinomycetes > Kitasatosporales > Streptomycetaceae > Embleya > Embleya sp. NPDC055664. The sequence continues at coordinate 446,600 of NZ_JBSHGZ010000001.1, read as the reverse complement.
CGCGGACTCGAACCGGAGCCGGGGATCACCCTGGTGAGCGAGGAACGGCTGCGGAAATTCGGCCTCGACATCTGAGGCGAGCACGATCCGGCGATGGGCACCGTCCGGCGACACGAACGAACCGAGGAACCCCGCATGACATTTCGCGACACCGCGTGGCCGGAGGGTACGCCCTGCTGGGTGGAGGTCCGGGTCTTTGATCCCAAACACACGAGCGAGTTCTACGGAGCCCTGTTCGGATGGGAATTCCTGGACCGGGGCGAGGAGTACGACCACTATCTGACGGCGAGTCTGGCCGGTCGCACGGTCGCCGACATCGGTCCCCGGTTCGAGGAGCCGGCGGGCGCGCCGTCGGCGTGGCTCGTCTGCATCGCGGTCGAGAGCGCCGACGCGGTGGCGGAGCGGATCGTCCGGGCGGGCGGGACGCTGACGGTGGAGCCGACCGACGTCGGCACGCACGGCAGGTTCGCGGTGGCGGCCGACCCGGGCGGAGCGGTGTTCGGGATCTGGCAGGCGGACGAGTACTTCGGCGCCGAGGTCACGGACGCACCCGGCGCGGCGGTGTGGCACCGGTGCCTGACCCGGGATCACGCGGCGGCGCAGGCCTTCTATGTCGAGGTGTTCGGCTACACGGTCACGCCCGAGCCGGGCGGGCCGGGCAGTTCGGGCGGCGGCCCGGACGCTGCGAACGGCGTCGTGTTGCGGCTCGACGGCCGCCCCGTGGCCGGCCTCGCCGAGGCGGGCGCGGGGGCGGCGTCGCACTGGCTGGTCACGTTCGGGGTCGCCGAGTTGGCGACCGCGGTGACGAAGGTGACCGCGTCGGGTGGTTCCGTCGTGACCGGTCCGTACGACACGCCGCGCGGCCCGAGCGTCCTGGTCGCCGACGAACAGGGCACCCCGTTCGAGGTGGTCGCGGTGGGCGCGGCGACCTGACGGGGGGCGGCACCCGGAAATCGTCCCGAAGTCCGTTTCGTGCGGGCTTCGGGACGATGTCGTGTCCGGGGTTCGACGGCGCTTCCAACCGCTGTGTCCACACGCGGGTACGAAGCGTGAACAAGGCGCGGGAGTAAGGGAGTTGCCCACATCCGGGGGCGCCTGCCGTGGCATGCTGCGCGTCATGGTGGGTGATGCGCTGTCGGGGCGGTTGGTGTCGGATCGTCTGTGGGAGTTGGTGGTTCCGTTGTTGCCCGGGTTCGGGGTGCGGCGGCAGGGGGGTGGTCGGGCGCCGGTGGAGGAGCGCGCGGTGTTCACGGCGGTGGTGTTCGTGCTGACCAGTGGGTGTGCGTGGCGGCAGTTGCCGGCGTGTTTCGGGGTGGCGTCGCCGACGGCTCATCGTCGGTTCATGGTGTGGACGAACGCGGGGGTGTGGCCGCGGCTGCACCGGGCGGTACTCGACCACCCGGACTCCCGCGACGAGATCGAATGGGGCGAGGCGATCGCCCTGGCCGCCACCGCCCGCCGCACACGAGACACGTGAGCGCAGCCGTCGCACACGTGACCACGCGCGGACGCGACGAGGGGCCCGCGCGCCGACGTGCTCGCCCGGGCCCCGCACCATGTTCGGATCCGCGTTCCTAGTCGAACGCGATCTGCACCGTGCCGTCGGTGATCACCTTGACCGGCAGCCGGTCCAGCTTGATACCGAACCACTTGTCGTACGCGGTCAACAGCTCCTGCTCGTCGGTGATCGTCACGCTCTCCCGTCGATCACCCTCGACCCGGCTGAACCGGTCCTCCTTGAGGGTGACCCGGCCGGTCTCGGTCGGCAGCGAGCAGAACAGGTTCTGCAGGAACGGCGAGTCCGGCGCGGTGCGATACCACCACAGCGTGGGCGCGAAGTCGGACAGTTCGCACGGCACGTCGTAGACCCGGTACAGCGCCGTGTCGTTCGCCACGACGTCGATGCCGCCGTCGTCGGCCCGCTCGATCCGGAACGCGCCGTTCGGGTCCTCCTGGACCGCGTCGGTGTCCAGGGACAGCGGATACCTGCTGTTGCGACCGAAGCCGACGTCGACGAGCCATTCCCCGCCGTCGATCCGGACCTTGAGCGCGAGATGGCACAGCGGGGCGGTGAGATTGCCCTTGATCCACACCCGGCCCGGCATTATCGAAACCTCGTAACCGAGGCTTTGCAACAGGAAGGAAAGTGCCGGATTGACCTCGTAACAACCGCCGCCCCGACGCTCGTGGACGACCTTCGCGACCACCCTTTCATCCATCAGGATGTCCTCGCCGAGGTGATAGCTCAAATTCTCGAAGGGAACCGCGAACAGGTGCCTCCGGTTCAACTCGCGCAGCGACTCCAGGTCGGCCCGCTCCGGCCGTTCCGCGGCGATGCGATCCAGGTATGCGGATACCATGGCGTCGTCGATCACGTCAGCGATCCCCTTTCTGATTCCGAGTGGTCCGCGAATCGCGGGAAGAGTTCGGCCGCATTGCCCAACTGGATGCGGGTCAGCTCGTCCGGCGAGAACGCGCCGTGGTCGACGATGAAACGGCCGTTCTCCGCGCTGAACGATTCCGGCATGAACGGGAAGTCGGAGCCGACCAGGATCCGATCCGGCCGGGCGAACGAGCGCACCGAGGCGAACGCGTGCGGATCGCCGATCATGGCGGTGTCCGAGTAGAGCTTTTGCAGGTACCCGATCGGATCCTCCGGCAGCCGCTCGGCGAGATCGGAGACGATCAGCGGCCCGAGCGCGAGGCGGCCGGCGAAGTACGCCATGCCACCGCCGCCGTGGGACAGGATCAGCCGCAGCCCGGGGTGCCGCTCCAGCGTGCGGTTGTACAGGAGCTGAGCGGTCAGCCGGACCGTCTCGAACGGGAACTCGCAGAGCGAGGCCGGGAGTCCGAAGGCAGGCTGGCCGGTGGACGGGGGTACCGTCGGGTGCACGAACATCGGCACCCGGCGGCGCGCCGCCTCGGCCATGAACTCGTCGAGCGACGGGTCGCCGAGGTAGACCCCGTTGTAGTTGGTGATCAGCCCGACACCGTCGAGGCCGAGCACGTCCTGGCAGTACTCCAACTCGGCCAGCGCCGCGTCCACGTGCGGCAGCGGCAACACCGCGAAGGCGCCAAGCCGACCCGGGTGCCGGGACACCAGCTCTGCCATGAACTCGTTGATCCACCGGGCCAGATGGGCCCCGGTGTCCGCGTCCACCGCCGGCACCCCCGGCCAGATGTTGACCACGGCCGCCCGGATTCCCTGCCGGTCCATCATGTCCAGGCTGGTTTCGATTTTCCACGCCGGTTTGTCGACGCCGGGCAACGTCGATGCGAACCCGAGTCTCCGCAGTTCCTCGACATAGAATTCGGGAACGATGTGGTGATGTACGTCGATGGCGTTCGACCAAGGCGTGCCCACGGCCACGGAAGCGCTTGTCCGCATGAATTTCCTTCGTCCAGACGGTCCGGCACAGCAATACTCGACCCTAGTTTCGGCGTCGGGGAGTGTCGATGTGCCGGCGGTGAGTCTGTCACCTTCTGCGGACCGGTCGGTTTCCGCGCCGCCGACCGAGATGACAGTTCCCGATGCATTGTCTGGAAATCCCGCGACACCGCTGCCAATCTTTCCGGGCAGAGCAGCCGCACCGGGCGTCGATCGGGTCGTCGGCCCGGATTGCTGTTCCGCGCCGACACGAGATGGGTGAATATGACTACGCACGCAGTCGGAGCACCGGGTGGGGACGCGGTCGGGATCCTCGGTACCGGCTCCTACCTCCCCGGCGACGTGGTGACCAATACCGACGTCGGCACGCCGGCCGGAGTGACCGACGAGTGGATCACCCGCAAGACCGGGATCCGCGAGCGCCGTTGGGCCAAGGCCGACGAAGCCACCTCGGACCTGGCGGCGATGGCCGCGCGCGCCGCCCTCGGCAACGCCGGCGTCCGGGCCGAACAGGTCTCGCTCGTGATCGTGGCGACGTCCACGCCGGACTCGCCACAACCCCCGACCGCCGCCGCCGTCGCGGCCGAACTCGATGTCCCTCCGGGCACCCCGGCGTTCGACCTGAACGCCGTGTGCAGCGGCTTCGTCTTCGCGCTCACCACCGCGGAGCGGATGATCCGGGGCACCGGCGGCCACGCCGTGGTGATCGGCGCCGACATCTACTCGCGCACCCTCGATCCGAGCGACCACCGCACCTCGGTGTTGTTCGGCGACGGCGCGGGCGCGGTGGTGCTCGGCCCCGGTGCCGGTCGCGGGGTCCTGGCCACCCGACTGGCCACCTATCCGGCGGAGCGCCAGTTGATCCGGGTGCCCGCCGGCGGCTCCCGGATCCCGGCCTCGCCGGCGTCCCTCGATCAGGGACTGCACTACTTTCGGATGGACGGGCGGGCGGTCCGCGACTTCGTGGCCGAGCAGGTCGGCCCGCTGATCCGCGCCTTCCTGGCGGAGCACGCGCCGAACCCCGCGCGGCCGCCGCACTTCGTGCCGCACCAGGCCAACGGCCGGATGATCGAGGCCCTCGCCGACGACCTCGGCTTCCCGATCGAGCGCACGCACACCACCGTCGAACGTTTCGGAAATACCGGCGCGGCGTCCATACCCATTTCCCTGGATGCCGCCGCCGACCGCTTCGAAGCCGGCGATTCGGTACTGCTCGCCGGTTTCGGCGGGGGCATGGCCGTCGGTCTGGCACTCGTCGAATGGGACGGGCCACGCGGCGCGGATCGACGGACATCCGAAGACACCTGACGAATCCGACCACCGTTTCGTTGTACCGGGTGGCCGGCGCCCGGGATGATTTCATCCATGAGTGAAAGCAGCGTTACCACCCCCCTGTTCGAGGTCGATTTCGAAACGCGGGTGGGGAAATCGCCGGCGGCCGTCTACGCCGTGCTCAGCGACCTGCCGCGCTGCCGCGAGTGGAGCGAGGAGTGCACCGGCGGGGAATGGGTCGAGGGCGCGCCGGGCGCGGTCGGATCGGTCTTCCGCGGCGAGAACTTCCGTCGTACGGACGTGGTTTCGTGGGCTCCCGTGGTCCGCGGCGTCTGGCACACGCACGCCGAGGTGGTGGCCGCCGAACCCGGGCGCCGCTTCCGCTGGGCGATGCGGACCAACGACGGACGGGCCCAGGACAGCGTCTGGGGATTCGACATCGCCCCGGCCCCGGGCGGATCCACCCTCGTGCACACCTTCCGGATGGGTACCGCCACGGAGGGAATTCGGGGCATCACCGCCGAGATGACCGAGGACGAGAAGAAGAGATTCTTCGCCGAATGGGGAGCAAAGCTCGAAAAGGACATGGCGGCCACCGTGGCGCGGCTCAAAAAGGTCATCGAGGCCGACTGAGCGCACCTCGGCCGGCCGGCGCCGATATGACACAGGTGAATCGAGAATGACACATGCTTCTGCAGCGCATAGGTAATCGCGGCATACGCCTGGGCACGCTGTTCGACCGGGCCGCCGCCAAATACCCGTCGAACGTCCTGATGCTCGACCACGACCTGGACATCGCCCCGGAACGCGGCCGCAGCATGACCATCGCGGACGCCGCCGAACTGGTGAGCGACCTCGGCACCCGGTTGTGGCGCGCGCGGGTGCGGCCCGGCGACCACGTGGTGGTGTACAAGAGCAACGCGTTCGACATCACCCTGCTGGCCGTCGCGGCCGCGCGGATCGGTGCCGTGCCGGTGCTGCTGTCCCCGTACCTGGACGGCGAGACGGTGACCGCGCTGCTCGACCGGGTCGAGCGGCCGGTGCTGATCACCGACGCCGCCAAGCTCGAATCCGCGCTCCCCGACACGGTGTTCACCCACGCCGACCGGGTCCTGCTGGCCGCGGGCGAACACCCGCGCGCGACGAGCCTGGCCGAGCCCGCCGCGGCCCCGCACGTCCCGGCGCTGTGGATGCCGCCGGAGCACCCGACGCTGGTGACGCACACCTCGGGCACCACCGGGATCCCGAAGCTGGCCGTGCACACCGGCTACAGCCTGGAGGCCCGCTACCGGCCGCAGGCATTGGCGACGACGTTGATGCGCAGGCGCGAAACGGTGGCCATGCACGTCTCGTTCGTGCACTCCCGGCTGTTCACCGCGCTGGCCATCTCGCTGCTTCGCGGCTTCCCGGTGGCGGTGTTGGCGAACCCGGACCCGGAACACGCCGCGACGTTGTTCGCGCGCTGGCGGCCGGCCGTACTGGAGGCGCACCCGAACACCTACCTCAGCTGGGAACGGCTCGCGGACGACCCGCGCGCGCCGCTGTCCAACGTCAAGTTCTTCAGCAGCACCTTCGACGCGCTGCACCCGCGCACGGTGCGCACCCTGATCGGCGCGTCCCGCCGCCGCGCGCCGAAGTTCGGACAGATCTACGGACAGAGCGAGGTCGGCCCCAGCGTGGCGCGCTCCTACGGGCGCAACCGCTCGGCGGAAGCCGACGGACGGTGTGTGGGCATCCCCTTCCCCGGGATGACCGGGGTCCGGGTGATCAGCCGCGACGGCAATCCGCCCTCGCCGACCTCACCCGGGTTCATCGAGATCAGCAGCGACGGTCGTATCCACACCTACCTGGGCGAGCAGGAGCGGTTCCACAAGCAGGCCGATCGGGAGTGGTGGCGGATGGGCGACCTCGGCTACCGCACCCGGTGGGGCTGTCTGCACCTGATGGATCGGGAGGTGGACGAGATCCCCGGCTTCGGCAGCACGCTGGACGTGGAGGACCGACTGTTCACCCGGCTCGACGAGTTGGCCGAGGTGGTCATCGTGCCCATGCCGGAGGGCCCGCCCCGACCGGTGGTGTGCACCAAGGACGACCGGCCGCTGGACCACGCCGCCTGGCGCGCCGCGGTGGCCGATCTGCCGCGGATGGCCGAGCCGACGCAGTGGCGCAAAGCCGACCTGCCGCAGACGGCCACCACCAAGATCAAGCGCCTGGAGCTGATCCGACTGCTCGACGGCACCTCCGGCGGGTCGCAGATGGGGGAACCGGCGTGAGTACGATCGCCGTCGCCGGCGGCGGCATCGGCGGCCTCGCCTCGGCGCTCGCCCTCGCCGCCCGCGGCCACGACATCGTGGTGTGCGAACGCAACGCCCAATTCACCGAGTTGGGCGCCGGCATCCAGCTCGCCCCCAACGGTATGCACGCGCTCGACCGCCTCGGCCTGGCCGAGGCGGTCGGCCGGATCGCCGTCCCCGTGGGCGAACTGCGCTTCATGGACGGGGTCACCGGGGAACACGTGGTGGCCATGCCGCTGGACCGGCACTACCGCGACCGCTTCCGCAACGCCTATGTGGTGGTGCACCGGGGGGAGTTGTACCGGCTGCTGCTCGACGCCTGCCGAAGCCACGCGCGGATCGACCTGCGGGCCGCGCACGCGGTGGTCGGCTACGCGCACGAGCCGGACGCGGTGCGGGTGTTGCTCGCCGACGGGGCGAGCCTGGGCGCCGACGCGCTGGTCGGCGCCGACGGGCTGCACTCCGCGGTCCGCGCGCAGTTGGTCGGCGACGGCGCGCCGCGCAACGCCGGCATCACCGTGTACCGCTCGATCGTGCCGATGGAGCGGGTGCCGACGCACCTGCGCCACATGTCGGTGACGTGGTGGGCCGGACCGGGGCGGCACTTCGTGCACTACCCGATCGCCGGCGGGCGCTTTCTCAACCTGGCGCCCAGCGCGGAGAACGCGCCCGCCGAGACCTTCTCGGGGGTGTCGGTGCCGGCGTCCGAGGTGCTCGGCGAGTTCGGCGCGCTCTGCGAGAGCGCGCGGCGGTTGCTCGAACTGGGCGCCGACTGGAAGGCGTGGGTGCTGGTCGACCGGGAACCGGTGGACGGTTGGACGGACGGACGGGTCGCCCTGCTCGGCGACGCGGCCCACCCGATGCTCCACTACGCGGCCCAGGGCGCCTGTATGGCCCTCGAGGACGCCGTGGTCCTGGGTGAGCTGTTGGACTGCCCGGCAGGGTGGTTCGCGGCCCGTCTGGGCCGGTACAACGCCGTCCGCCGGGAGCGCACCGCACGGGTGCATCGGCTGGCCCGGGACAGCATCGCGCTGTGGCACGCCGCGGACGCGGCGGCGGAGGCCCGCAACAAGGCGCTGTCCGCGATGTCGCCGGGCGAGCTGTACGACTTCGTCGCGTGGCTGCACGGCACACGGGAGTTCGCCGGCTCGCCGTCCGTCACCCCGGCGATCGCGGACCCCGAGGAGAGCTCCGCCTACACCCTCGGCGGTCGGCTCGACCCGACCGAAACGCCGACGTCGAGGACACCACCCCGGTCGTCCGAAAACGCGGCCGTCGGCTCACCCGCGTCGTCCGCGCGAAGTGCCGGTACCTACACCCTCGGCGGCTGGCTCGCACCGGCCGAGGACCCGCAACCGGTAACGCCGGCCCGGTCGCACCGAAGCCCGGCCGCCGGCTCACCCGCGTCCCCGCGAAGCGCGGCGCGCACCACGGAGTCGCCGAAGTCCTCGTGATCCACGTGTTCATGTGCTGCCGGTGAGGCATGCGTGTAATGCCTGTGGCCCCGCCGCGGCCGCGGCCGTGCCCGGCGCCGGCGGGCCCGGGGAGCCGCCGAGCGCACGGGTCAGGCCGAGACGCGCTTTTGTGCGGGATACACGTAGGGCGCCTTGTTCCGTCGTTGCGCCAACTGCGCGCGCCCCGCGCCGGCGGCCAGGTGTCGCTTGGGTCCGACGGCCCATGGCGGATCCGTTTCCGCCCCGGACGCGTCGAACAGCGCGGCGGCCTTCGCCGACAACCGTCTACAGGCCGCCTCGTCGCCCAACTGGGCGTGCGCGCGCGCCTCGTGCGAGGCCAGCAACGAGCGCAGCACGGTCGGCGCCGAGGCGTCGGCCCCGGCGTCGGCGAGCCGGATCAGCCGCAGCGCGTCCAGGCCGTTGCCGCCGCGCATGAGGTGATAGCTCAGACAGGACAGGATGTACGCGCCCAGGTTCGGGTCGCCCGCAAGGCTGGACGCACGCAGGCCGGCGAGCAGATATTGCTGGCCCTGCGCCCGCTTGCCGTGATCCGCGGCCAACCAGCCCGCGAGTTGCGCCAGTTCGGCGATGGCCCCGTACAGCCGCCTGGCGGTCGGTGCGTCGAAGGAAGCGTTTGTGGTCAGGTGTCGGGCCCAACGCAGCTCGTGCACCACCCAGTTCAGCACGAGGGCGCAGTTCTGCGCGTCGCCGAGGCGGCGCAGCCGGGCGATCCGGCCGAAGAGCATGTCGATCATCTCGGGGTCCAGCTCGGCGCCCTCCGTCCGGGCGGAAGCCGGTCTGCTCTCGGCGGTCAGCCAGTCCACGGCGAGCAGGACCAGGCCCGCGCCGGGCACCAGGAAGGGCGCCTGCAGTTGTTCCTCGTCGTCCTGCTCGACGAGCGGACGGAGGATGCGGTCGACGTGCTCCTCGGACCACGGCGGGCTCAGTCGGAGGTCGCTGTCGTTTCCCGTCGATTCCGCCTCGGGAAAACGCTGCGGCCAGATATGGCGGATTTCGACCACGCGGCCGAGACTCTCCGATAAAATCGTCGCCACGAAGCCGGGTACCCGCCCCCGCGGATATGCTCCCTTGATCCAACCGTACGGCGCCTTGAGGCTGACGGTGCCATCCCCGTACCGTCGATTGATTTCTCGGGCCAAACGCTCCGGAGTCCACTGCAGGATTTCCAGAGATATTGCGAGTCGAGAATCTTTCCCCATCGGTGCATCTCCCCCTTGAAACGCTCCTTTGAGTGTGCGGCCGGATGCCGCCATGATATGGATCAAGATTGTCACACCTGTGGCATCAAAACGCCACAGCGCGCTTCCGCGTCTTATATGGTTCAGCCGGCCGGCCGGCGGCCGACGGGGGGCCGCGCCCCCTGCGGAGAGTCGCGAAGATCGGCTCGGCGGGCCAACGCCGCAGGCGCCCGGATCCGTCGAGGCGGGCTGCCCGGGTGGGGCCGCCGCCCACTGCCTCGGGTCCCGTCGATACCCCTGACCTGCATGGGAGTCGGCTCCTCGGGGGCCGGTGCGCGGCGGGCCGGAGCGCTCGACCGGGGTGGACGGCGCGGTTCGCGAACGTCACCCAGCGGGGCCGGCGCGGGGGTGTCGAGGGGGCCGCCGGCTCATTCTCGCTCTGAGATGAACGGCCGGATCCCGCCGGTCCGGATCCGGGTGCCCCGGTTGGGCCGGCGACCGGAACGGCCGCCTCGCACCGCGTGATTCCCTCGCGTGAGTGCGGGTGGTCGAGTACTGCCCGGTGCAGCCGCGGCCACACCCCCGCGTTCGTCCACACCATGAACCGACGATGAGCCGTCGGCGACGCCACCCCGAAACACGCCGGCAACTGCCGCCACGCACACCCACTGGTCAGCACGAACACCACCGCCGTGAACACCGCGCGCTCCTCCACCGGCGCCCGACCACCCCCCTGCCGCCGCACCCCGAACCCGGGCAACAACGGAACCACCAACTCCCACAGACGATCCGACACCAACCGCCCCGACAGCGCATCACCCACCACCACGGGGCGGGCGCACCACCGGACAGGTGACCCCATATGAGACACAAGCCCGCCGCCGCGGACGCAACTCGGCCCGTTCGGAGGTGCTTTGGGATCCGGGGGTGATTTTCGGAGACGATGTCACATATAGGTAGATGACGGCACCATCCATTTCGGATGGTGCCGTCATCTCCCGTCTACGGGCCTGCTCCCGTGGCTACTTGCTGCCCCAGGAACCGATCCGCATAACTTCCTTCACGAGCACGTCACGAAAGGTCGGAACACCCTTTGTGGTGAACACAGCGGTGACCGTTCGGACATGCTCGTTCTCGGTCACCTCGCGCAGGAGGGAATGCGCCAGGTCGATGCGCGAGGTATACAGACCCGGCGTCTCCGGCGCGGCGAAGTGGTAATCGGTGAGCGTGTCCGTGTTGTAGAGCGCCGACGGCCGGATGATCGTCCAGTCCAGATCGGTCGCGCGCACGATCTGCTCCATGCGAAGCATGTCCGCGTAGAGCGTGCGACCGATCCTGGTCAGCGTCGGATAGATCATCCGCCGATAGAGGAAGGACTCCTGGAGCGGCTTTTCCCCGGCCGACGAAGGAGAGCTGACCGCAAGCAGTCGAGAACTCACACAGGCCAACCGCTTGACGCCGTGCGCGGACATCGCGTCGGTGATATTGGTGAGCCCCCGGGAAAGCACCGTGACGGGCTCTCGCCCATAGGGTATTCCCAGGATGGAAATGATCGCGTCCTGCCCGATCACCGCCTGCTCGACCGCGTCCTTGTCGAATACGTCCGCGCCGACCGTCCGCAAAAGCGGGTCGCTCAGCGGAAAACTGTCGGGCCGGCGGACGACGGCGGTCAGCTCGTGACCATCGGCGATCGCCAGTTCGGAGAGGCGTCGTCCGGTCGAACTATTCGCTCCGAATACAGCGATCTTCATAGGCTTTTCTCCATCTCGGCAGGGTGGGCGCGGCTCCGACTTTCGTGGATTTCCGGCGGACGCCGGCGGACTACGGCTTGGTGGCCGTGAACAGACCGAACGGCGGGTTCGCCACGAAGTCCGCCCAGTAGCCCTTCGTCGACACGCCCGCGACGTGTCCCGGGGCCAGATTCGGCCGGCGCCGGATGTCGACCAGACCGGCTCGGGCCATGGCCTCCTCGGTGATACCCGCGGGCCAGAAGAATCCGTCGAAGCCGACCGGCGGTTCGACATCCATCTGAATGTGGATGACCTGGAGGTCCCCGTGCTTTTCCTTCGGGGTGATGGACAGGCCGTAACGCGGGTAGACCGACATCTTCTCGATGTCGATGTCCGGGTTGGAGCACAGCGCCACCATGGTGCCGCCGGACTTGAGGTTCCGGGTGCAGCGCAGAACCATCTCGTAGTACTCCTCGACGTCCTTGGCATGCACGAACGCCCAGATCGGCGCGACGACGTCGAACTCGCCGAGCACGGGCAGCTGCGCGGCGTCCCAGACGTCGAACGTGATGCCCAGCGGGTCCTTCTCCTCGACCTCCCGGGCACAGTCGATCATGCTCTTCTCGATGTCCACACCGACTACGTGCTCGGCGCCCAGACGCTTGAACAGGCGCGAGTAGTAGCCGGTGCCGCAGGCGACGTCCAGCACCGACTTCCCGGTCAGATCGGGAAGGCCCCCGAGCAGTGTCTCCCGTTCGACGAAGGCGTAAGGAAGGTTCTTCACGCTGTCGTACTGGGTGCTCGAGGCCTGGTACTGCTCGCTGATCCTGTCGAGGTGGACGGTCTTCTGCATCATCCTTGACCTTTCTTGGGAACAGCACGGTTCTTGGGCACAGCACGGTGAACCGACCGAAGTCGGACCCCCGACCTCCATGGCGCGGAGGACATCAGGAGAAGATCTTCTGGACCTTCCGGGACACCCATTCGCTCACCGTCACGGTGTCGAAACGATCCACCGCGGACGATTCGGAGAACGGCTGCATGGGCTCGATCGAGGCGTCGTAATTGGGCAGGTAGAAATACGGCATGGTCAGCCGGGAAGTGGTGTCCCCAGGCTCCGGATTGACCACCCGGTGCATCGTCGACACCCAGCGGCCACCGGTCCACAGGGCCATCAGGTCGCCGAGGTTCACCACGAAACTCCCGGGAATGGCGGAGACATCGCGCCATTCGGTGCCCTGAAGCACCTGGAGTCCCTTGCGGTCGTCCTCCATGTGCAGGACGGTGACGCTGCCGAAGTCGGTGTGCGGACCCCGGCGCAACTGTCCCGGCAACGGCGGCTCGATTTGCGGCGGGTAATAGTTGACCGCAACCGACGAACCGTGGTGGTCGTGCTTGTCCTCGAAGAAGTCCTCGTCCAATTCCAGGGCCAGGGCCATCAGTCGCATGAGATCCGCACACAGATCCCCGACCACCCGCATGTATTCCTGCCAGGTGGACCGGAAGTCCGGCGGATTCTTCGGCCAGATGTTCTTGTGGGTCCAACTCGCCCACTCGTCGCCGAGTTGCCCGCGTTCCTGGTCGCTCAACTCGCCGGTGACATGCGCGGCGAAGGTCTCGCACAGGTCCGGCGGGGTCTGTAGATCCAGGCTGCGGGCGAGGGTGCCGCCGGCGCGGCGATATCCGGAGACCCCGGGGCGATTCGCGATGAGGTCCTTCTCCTCCTCCGGGAGTTTGAAGAAGGAATTGGTTCGGTCGAACATGCGGTCGATGAGTTCCCGGGGCACCCCATGACCCACGATGATGAAGAACCCGGAACTCGAACACGCATTGCCGATCGCCTTGGCGATGGCTGCCCGCCCGCGAGCCGTGTCCCTGGACGATAGGTCGATGACCGGCACGAAACCGTCGGCCACGGTGACGGTCGACTCGTCACTACCCACGGGATACTTCCTCTCCGACTCTGTGACTCTCCGCCTCTGTGAGTCTTTGACTTCGATGACTCCGACGCGGTGAATCCTTGACGTTTCCATGATGTTTCGCCGACTTTCCCGAACACTCGGCCGCGATCGGCGCCACGCTTTGACACTAGGCGGGGTCGCCGGTGCCGGCCATGGCCGGCAGCAAAATCTGTCAACTCATCCGGACCCGGCCGAATTTCGCGCTCGATTTCGCGAAAAGCCAACGACAGATGGCCGATCCGCGCGATGAACAACCCCCGCGAGGGAGGCGGTTCATCGGCGGATCGGCCGCTGGAAGGAATGGGCCCCTCCTATGCGCTACGCGTCGGTAGCGAACAACTTCTGTATTTTTCGTGACATCCACTGCCCGGCCGTCACCGTGTCGTATCGGTCGATGGCGCGCGTCTCCCGGAAGGGACGCATCGGCTCGATCGGCGCGTCGTGGTTGGGCATGTAGAAGAACGGGATGGTCAGTCGGGACGAGGTGTCCCCGCGCGCGGGGTTGACCACCCGGTGCATCGTCGACACCCACCGCCCGCCGGTCCACAGGGCCATCAGGTCGCCGATGTTGACGACGAACGTGCCCGGGATCGCCGGGACGTCACGCCACCTCGTCCCGCCCTGGAGCACCTGGAGGCCGCCGCGTTCGTCCTCCTGGTAGAGCACGGTCAGCCCGCCGAAGTCCGTGTGCGGACCCCGGCGCAGCTGACCCGGCAGCGGCGGTTCCAGTTGCGGCGGGTAGTAGTTGACCGTGACCGACGAGCCGTGGTGGTCGAACTTGTCCTCGAAGAAGTCCTCGGCCAACCCGAGGGCCAGGGCGAACAGCCGCATGAGGTCCGCGGACAGCTCCCCTATCACCGCCATGTACTCCTGCCAGACCGGCTTGAAGTCGGCGGGTTCCTCGGGCCAGATGTTGGCCAGCGTCCAGGTCGCCCACTGATCGCCGAGCCGACGACGCTCCTCGTCGCCCAACTCGCCCGTGGTGTGCGCGGAGAAGGCTTCGCACAGGTCCGGAGGCGACGTTCGACCGATGCTGCGCGCGGTCGTGCCGCCCATCCGGCGGAAGCCGGATACGCCGGGGCGATTGGCCACCAGGTTCTTCTTCTCGTCCGGCAACGTGAAGAAGCCGTTGGTCGCCGTGTACATGCGGTCCACGAGATTCGCCGGGACACGGTGGTTGACGATTATGAAGAACCCGGAATCCTCGCACGCTCCGCCGATGGCGTCGGCGATCGCGGCGCGCCCCCGGGCGCTGTCCCTCGAAGACAAGTCGATGAGCGGCACGTAGCCGTCCACCACGGTGACCGGTGACCGATCACAGTCCATGACCAATCTCCTTCCCAGCCGCTGCTCTCTCGGTATTCCTCAGGAACCCACTTCGACGCTCGGGACCGCCGTCTCCGGTTGCGGGCTCGGCGCCGTCTGCCTGCCGCGGGAGATCAACCCGACGGCGAGCGCGCCGACGGCGAGCACACCGAAGGCCACCCAGAGCGCCACCGAATATCCGTGCACGATCCCGGACTTCACCGCGGCCTTACCGTTTCCGTGGTCGTCCAGGTAGGACGAGGTGACACTGGTCTGAATCGAGTTGAACAGGGCCGTACCGAGCGCGGCGCCCACCTGCTGGACCGCGTTGTACGCCGCGGACGCGATTCCCGCCTCGTGCCAACCGACGTCGACCATGGCCAGGTTCGTGGCCACCGCGAGCAGGCAGCCGAGGCCGATCCCGGTGAGGATCTGCGCGGGAACCAGGTACGCCATGAACACGTGCGAGCTGTCCGCTTCGAGCTGGGTGAGGATCAACAACCCGGCCGCGGCGGAGAGCAGGCTGAAGACGATCAGGAATCGCGGGGCGACCCGATTGTGCAGCTTCGCGGCGATCAGCATGGAGCCGATGATCGTGCTGACCGCGTTCACGAGCAGCGACATGCCGGTCTTCACCGGCGAATACCCGAGAATCGTCTGCGAGTAGTAGCTCATGAACAGGTAGAAGCCGTAGATCGAAATGAACATCACCCACACCGACACGAAGGCCGCGCCGCGCACCTTGTGCAGGACGATGTGCAGGGGCATCAGCGGGTTCTTCGACTTCGTCTGCACGCCCACGAACAGGGCCAACAGCACGATGCCGCCGAACAGCAGGAGCAGGACCAGCGGGTCGTCCCAGCCGCGCGGCTCGGCCTGGGTGAACGCGTAGACCATCGCGACCAGACCGCTGGTGCTCAGCAGTACGCCGGGCACATCGATCGTGCGCAGGCTGCCGCTGGGTTCGTCGCGCAGGATCAGCGGGACGCCGGCCAGCGCGATCAGGCACATCGGGATGTTGATGTAGAGGCACCAGCGCCAGTCGGCGTATTCGGTGAGCAGACCGCCGGCCACCACGCCGAGGGCCGCGCCGCCCGCGCCGACCGCGGCGAACACGCCGAAGGCCTTGCCGCGTTCGACCGCGTCGGTGAACGTCAGGGTCAACAGCGAGAGCGCCGCCGGGGCGAGCAGTGCGGCGAACAGCCCCTGGGCGGCGCGTGCCCCGACCAGGGTGCCCACGTTCTCGGCGAGGCCGCCGACGGTGGAGGCGACCGCGAAGCCGAGCAGGCCGATCGCGAACGACCTGCGGTGGCCGAGTACGCCACACACACGTCCGCCGACGAGCAGTAAGCCGCCGAAGGCCAGCGCGTACGCCGTGATCACCCAGTGTCGGTTGGCGTCCGACATGCCCAGGTCCTGCTGTGCCGAAGGAAGCGCGATGTTCACGATCGTCGCGTCCAAAACGATCATCAACGTGGCCAGGCTGATTACCGGGAGGGTCCACCATCGCTTGTTCGACTGCGCTGGGGACTCGAAGGCTTCCTGCTGAATGTCCGTCACAACCAACTCGCACTTCGGTCTAGGTACTCGAACATTGGTCTAGTAGTCGACGAGCGTACTACAGCCCGACGCGCGGTAACGCTCCGAATCCGCGCGCCCGACAGCCCGCGCGGAGCCGTCCGAAGGCACCAACTGCCCTTCAAAACAAGGGAGTTCACCACCCGCGCCAAATTTCGAATCGACCAGGCGGCGGCGCGGGTCACCCCTTCGTGGGGGAGCCGGTTCGTCCTCGCCGGTGGCGGGCCGTCACCATGGAGAGGCGGTGCGCGGTCGGACCCGACCGGCACCACACCCGGGCCCGCGCCCGCGCGAATCGGGGCTTCGGCTTCCGTTTCCCGGGGCCTCGACCCCGGAATGCACGACAGCGGAGCGGAAGCAGGCACGACCCGCAGTGATACGTTGTGCGCACCTTTATCGAGGCGGCCACGTGAATATGGAGGTGAAGGTCATCGTAGATAAAGAGCAGAATTCGGGTAGCCACGCCGGCCGGAGCGTAGGCAATGTCTGGCTGCGCCCCTCACGCGGAAACAAAAGCGGTGAGCCACCACTCACCCGGGCCCGCATCATTCAGGCGGCCGTCGCCCTGTTGGACGAAGAGGGAATGGAACGGCTGACGATGCGTCGGCTGGCCGAAAAGCTTCAGGTGGGCGCGACCACGCTCTACTGGCACGTGGCGACGAAGGACGACGTCATCGACCTGGCCGTGGACGCGATCTTCGGCGAGGCACCGGTCCCGACCGGGCACACCGCGAGCCCCCGGGACGATATCGCGGCACTGATCAACGATTGGCGCCAGGCGATGTTGCGCCACCCGTGGGCAGCCACGGTGCCCTCGCGGCAGCGCCCGCTGATAGGCCCGAATTTCCTGACCTGGATGGAATTTCTGCAATCGGCACTGCTCCGTGCCGGGCTGGCCGAGAATCGACTGAACCCGGCAACCTGGGCACTCTATAACCATGTGATGGGCGCGACCGCCACCCAATCCAGCCTCCAGCTTTCACCGGAGGAGACCCGGATCGGCCAGGAATACCTGGAAAGCCAACGCGACTGCTATCCGACCGTCGCCGCCCACAACTACATCGCCGACACCGACTGGGACCACAGTTTCGCCGTCGGCCTCGAATTCCTGCTCGACGGAATGGCAACCCACGTCGATTCCTGACCGCGACCGGCCGGCCCGCCCCCCGGCCGCCCGCGCCGCACCAGAGCCCCCACTCGAACGGCACCCCTCGCCCCGCCCCTGGGCATACGACACGTGCGGACCGAGACAAGTCTCGATCCGCACGTGTCATGTACAACCTGTGGGCGATGAAGTTCGCCGATGTTCCTCGGTGTCCGAGGGGGGACTCGACCCATACCCCCAACCGATCCACCTGAGCGGATCCTTCGCTCCTATCGCTGCGTCCCACGCTAGCGCTGCTGTCCGCGACGATGCGTCACCCACAGGCGTGAACCTCACTCAGTTGCGGAGCCTGCCATGAGCGGCCCCGCGAACGCTCAGGCGTCCTCACCCTTGCGCGCCGTCACCTGGATCATCGGCGCCGTCATCGGTCTGACCTTCCTCTTCGGCTTCGGCAACGTCTGGGACTTGGCGCTCCGGCTTGAAGTCACGCCATGGGTGGCGCCGCTCGTCGCACCAGCCGTCGACCTGTCCATTCTCGGCTTGTTGTTGGCTGTGCGGTACCTCGCGCTCCATGGAGCTACGCCAGAGCAACTGCGCCCTGCGAAGCGACTGTTGATCTTCTCCAGCTTGATTACGCTCGCTCTGAATGTGGCTGAACCACTGATCACCCGACAGTTCGGCAAGGCGGCCTTCGATGCGGTGGGCCCGTTGCTGCTCATCGGCTGGTCCGAGGTTGGACCGAGTCTGCTCCGGTGCCTGAAGCAAGGGCAGAAGCCGGACGTCCTAGGAACCCACGATGCTGTAGTAGAAGGCGAAACGCTCCTGGGAACCTCATGTGCGGCGGTGCGCGACGGCACATCGCGAGTGGATGTTCCTTTGCTTGAGAGGGATCAACAGAAGGTGCATGGCGCCGCGGTGCCGGTCGAAGGTCTGATGACTCGTGCCCGCCATGAGAACGCGCAGCATTGGGCACTGCACCGGCGCCCTATCTCCGCCGAGAATCTGCGCAAGCAACTCCACATCGGTGCCGGAAGGGCCAGGTTGCTGGTCGCCGAGTTGCGGCAGGAAGGCGCCGTCGACAGCAATGCGGCAACAAGTTTCGGCAGCGTCGCATCCTTCTCTGATCACCATGGGCACGCACCCCCAGCGGCCAAGAAGCGTTCCCGGTTCGCATCCAACACGGGCTGATGGTCATCTCTCTTCAACCGAAGGATCAGCTCGGTGCCGCCCGAACTTCACGGCAGCATCGATAGAGGCGCTGGATGTGAGGCGGCCCGCAGGGTTGCGCATCTCAGACCCAGACGATGCGTCCCTCACGCAAGATGTAGTGGCAGCGGGTTGTGCCTCGTCGCTCGTCGATGCTCGGGATGACGGTGAGCGGCGCGGGGTTGAGGATGCTCCAAGCGGGCCAGTTGTCGGGATCCAGGTTGATCATGACTCGATGGTGCTCCCGGCAGGGGCAGTCGAAGACCAGCCACTTCCGATGGGTACCGGAGCCCACCAGGATGGCTGTTTTCCTGCGGAGCCGTTCCGGGACGTCATGCACGCTGGGCACGGTCGAGCCGACGCTCCATCGTCGACGCCATGGCCAGGCCAGCCACGCCGGAACTCCTACGCGGTCCAACCGAGTCCCCAGTAGCGATCCGTGTCCCCAAGCTGGGTGGGGTCTTCGCCGGCGCAGTAGTGACCGGGTGTGGGCTCTTGGTGATTGCTGGAGATCTCCCGATCGTGCAGCCGGAGTAGGACTTCGCTGGGGCGGGAGTCGGGGCCGTAGCCAACGAGGCGTTCAAGAAGCTCGCCGACTGCGGCTGCAGCGGTCGCGGTGGTGTAGGTGACCACGGCCGGCTCGATGCCAGGGAGGGCCGGCGCGTATCCCTCCTTCTGGAGCCTCAACTGTTCTTGCACGGGGCGTTCTTGCGCCGCCGCGATCGGCATCGAGACCCGCCCTCGGCAGGGCAGGCATGCGGCGCCGGGATGCAGGACGGTGACACGTCCGATGATGTCGCGGATGGTGCCGTTGCTCGTTGCGTCGATCTGGATGCCGCAATCGATCACAGGAGTCAGGTAGGCATAGGAGAAGCGCGAGAGCCTGAGACGACCTGCGTCGTCGTCGGTACAGCCGAAGACAACGTCCGCCCCGACAACTTGCCGTGCGATGCGTTGCCGGCTGACTGTTCCGCTGACGCGCGTGATGTGCAGGTTCCTCGCGATGCGTTCGAGGTGATCGGCGATGACGTCGACCTTGTCTCGACCCACGTCCTCAAGGGTGGACCCGTAGACGCGCGTGAGGTTGCTCTCGGAGAGGGTGTCGGGGTCGACGAGAGTGAGATGGCGAACGCCGAGTCGGACGAGTTGTTCTGCCACTGCGGAGCCCGTCCCGCCCGTACCGATGATCGCGATGCGCAGTTCACCCAGAACACGTGGGATCTCGGCGCCGAAGGCGCGGACGTGGCGGTCGTGCAGACTCGGGAGTTTCGGAACCCTGGAGTCGAAGGAACGCAACAGTTCGAAGCGCTCGCCAGCCACGAATATCCGGTCGATCTTCGAGTGCTCTCGTCCTTCGATGTGTCCGGTGAAGGTCAGATGTCCATCGCGGTGGCCGAGTGTGAGCGCGCCGTAGAGTCCCGAGCCGGTACGTTCGGCAAACGTGCATGCGAGTTGCGCGTCCACTTCCCGGTCGTGTCGGCTGGGTCGAGGTGTCGAATCCCGAGTGGGGTGGGTGTGAACCCAGAGGGCGACGCACCCGTATTCCTCGGCCACGCGCAGGGCCGGCATGAAGCCCTCCGAGGGAACGCCGAGGCTCCTGGCTGTCCGCTTCAGATAGAGGTCGTCGGGCACTTCGAAGAGCTGGGCACCGACAAGGCGAAGCCTCTCGTTGTCCAGGCGGGCTGTGCGGGTGAGTAGTACGGCACCGCTCTCTACAGGGCGTTGGACCATTCGCAGGAGGTCGTCGGCCAAGGATTGGGAGAGTGCCAGCGTGGTTGTGTTCATGCCGCGCCTCCTGCTGCGGTGTGCAGTTCGGCCCGGATCAGCGAGAAGTAGCTCTCGAAGCCGTCGATGCCCGCCAACCAGGCCCCTGGTGGGAGATGGCGGGACCAGCGCTGCCACGTGCCTCCGCGAAAGGTCTCTTGGACTTCGGTGGCCGGGATGACAGCGCCTTGGGCGGTGATGAGGGCCGGTGAGACCCACCACATATCGGGAGGCACGTCGGGGTAGAGCGGTGCCAGGCGGACCAAGACATCCGCGTTGCCCGCGCTGAGGCCTTGGGGCAGGTCCACGTTCGTGAGCTGAACGCAGAGCATCCCACCGTCTTCGAAGACCTCGTAATCGAAGCCTTCCCGACGCAGGAACGAGTGGTCCTCGGGAGGAAGATCCATTTGCATGGCTCCTACCGTGAACCGGGGTTGATGCGCCCAGGTGCGGTGAAGAAGCGCATCCCGTCTCGCAGCCGGACGGTCTCGTCGTCGGCGATCTTCTTGTCTTGCTTGTCGACGATGTCCAGCCACAGATCACGGTCGGCCGCCACCGGGGGCACGGGTACGGCCCGCAGCTCGGCTCCGGTCATCCGCTTCCGGGTGACCGTGTAGGCGGCACGATCAATGTGGATCGAGATCTCGCGAATCTCACTGAAGAACCGCATCCCCGGAACCAACGCGATTGTCTCGTCCTCCTCCAGGGGGCGGTCCAACGCGTCGGGGATGTCGAGCCAGATCTCCTTGTCCTGCGGGATCGCAGGCCGCGCGAGGTGGCGGAGGTTCGCTGCGCTGACGTGTTCGGTGCGGGATTCGTACTCGTGGCCGTCGATGAAGATCGGGATGCGACGTCCGGCCGCTTCCGTCGTGCTCATGGCGCTTCTCCTTGCTGACGGACAACGAGTGCCGTCGTGGTTTTCGTCGTGGAACTGCGTGAAGCGAGGCGTCTGATGCCTCAGAGACCTCAGGCGCCACGTCCATGACAGCACGATGATCGCGTGTTTGACTACCCCTTGGAATGACAATTTGGCTGACATGGACGAGTGTGCGAAAGGGCCGCTGTTTGCGGCCCGTTCGTTTCGACTGGGTTGCTCGCCCGAGTGGGCGATGCGTTCTAGGTGGGGTCGGAGATGATGCCCAGGTTCATCAGCCGGTAGTTCATGGCGGTTGTGCTCATTCCGAAGCGCTCGGACAGGCGTCGGACGAGCTCATCCGCCGAACTGAACCGGACCTTCCTGGCTTCGCGTCGCACCATCACTTCCGGCGCCAGGAGGGCGGCGGCGAAACGATTGGCTTCGATCTCCTCTCGATCCGTGGCCATGCTCGAAACGCTGTCGCGAAGGTTCACACGGGTCCCCGTGTCGAGGATGAGCGGTCGGCCTGCGTGAAGCAGGAGGTGGCCGAGCTCGTGCGCCACGGTGAAGCGCTGGCGCACCTCGGCATGCCCTTCGTTCACGCCGATCACCTTCTCCTCATCGCGACGCAACAGCATGCCGGACACTTCGTCGTCCATCTTCTGAGCCACCACGAGAACGTCGAGCTTGCCGGCCAGTACCCAGGGATCGACGGGTGGCTCCACGATCCCGAACTGTGCCAGGAGGGCGGTCGCAGTCGTGTCAGCCCTGGCCATCGGAACCTCGCATTTTTTGTGCCGCCGAAACGACGGACGCGACAACGTCGGCAAGGTGCTCGGGCAGGTCATGGGCGGGCCCGGCGTCCACCAGCGGAGGAAGCAGTTCGGCCGGCTCCACTTCCAGTGCCGCGGCGATGCGTGCCAGGCGGTACGGCGGAGGTGCCTGGACGCCTGATTCGATGTTCGTGATCGATCCTCGGGTCAGTCCCGTCTTGCGAGCCAGGAGTTCCTGGGTCAGACCAGTGCGCACCCTGGCGGCGCGCACTCGTTGCCCGATGCCCGCATTGAACGCACGCTCGTTCACATCTCTCCCGATGTCAGTCTCACTGACATTCAACCTAATGCACTCCACTGGAGAGAGCCACAGCGCCACCCTCCCGGCTTGCGATTGCGTGGAGGGTTCGATGATGTCGACGCGGTAACGGTTGGGGAGGGTCAGGCGGGCGAGCAGGAGAGGGATGTGAGGTTCACCTTGTATGGCCACGCCATGCTCGGACTTGGATGAAGGTTTCGCTGCCGATCGCACGTGGGTGGCCGGTCCGGTCGCCGGAGTGCCGGCGAACGCTCCGGTCACCTGCTAGGGGTTGCCTGCTCAAGCGGTGTTGCGGTGGTTTGAGGCATGGCCGGGGTGGCGGTGAACAGCGCGTGGACGGTGGTGCGGACGTGGTCCGCGACGACGTCCGGGGTGGACGCGTCGAGTTTGCCGTCGAGGTGCAGGAACGCCAGGCCGTGGACCAGGGCCCAGACCATGGTCGAGAGCGCTTCGGGGTCGCCGTGGGGGAAGGCGGCGCGGGCGATGCCGCGCACGTAGTCCTTGATGGCGGCGGTCGCGTCGACCCGGTCCTGGTTGGTGGGGTCGCAGGGTTCGGCGAACATCACCCGGAAGACCGCGGGGCGGTCGAGCGCGAAGCGCACGTAGGCGACGGCGACGTCGGCGAGTTCGTCGGGGGTGGCCGGTGACGGGTGCGCGGCGACGAGGTGTTCGGCGAGTTCGCGGTAGCCCTCGGCGGCCACCGCGGACAGCAGAGCCTCGCGGTCGGCGTAGTGGCGGTACGGGGCGCCGGTCGATACGCCGGCCCGCCGGGCCACCGCCCGCAGGGACAGCGCGGCGCTGCCGTTCTCCTCCAGCAGTTCCCGCGCGGCGCGCAGGCATGCCGTGCGCAGATCGCCGTGATGGTACGAGCCGCCGTTTTGCGACATGGGTCACACCCCTTCGTGTATGCACCGCTTACATCGATGCTCTAATGTGAGCAGTGCACACATTGTAGGGGATTCCGAGATCGAAAGATTGAGAGGAGAACGCGGATGACCAGCGAGTTGTTCTCGCCGCTGGCCCTGCGCTCCGGGCAGGTGCTGGGCAATCGGATCGCGAAGGCGGCCATGGAGGAGAACATGGCCGGACCCGGCCAGGTTCCCGGCGCCGGGCTGATCGCGTTGTACCGGCGCTGGGCGACCGGCGGAGCCGGGCTGCTGATCACCGGCAACGTGATGGTCCACGCCGAGGCGCTCACCGGCCCCGGCGGCGTGGTGCTCGACGAGGCGGCGCCGTTGGAGCCGTTCGCCGCATGGGCCGAGGCGGCCAAGTCCGGCGGCGGGGCGGTCTGGATGCAGATCAACCACCCCGGCCGCCAGGTCCGGGCCGACATGCCGGGCGTCGTGTGGGGACCGTCCGACGTGGGCGTCGACCTCGGCCGGCACAGCAACCGCTTCGGCCGCCCCACCGCGATGACCCCCGAGCAGATCGAGGCCACGGTCGCCCGGTTCGCGGCCACCGCCCGGCGCGCCGAGGAGGCGGGGTTCGACGGCGTGGAGGTCCACGCGGCGCACGGATACCTGCTGTCGCAGTTCCTGTCCCCGCTGGTCAACCGGCGCACCGACGCCTGGGGCGGCCCGCTGGAGAACCGGGCCAGGGTGCTGCTGGACGTCGTCGCCGCGGTGCGCTCGGTGGTGTCGCCGTCGTTCGCGGTCGCGGTGAAGCTCAACTCTGCCGACTTCCAGCGCGGCGGTTTCGGCGTCGACGACGCCCGCCGGGTGATCGCGATGCTCGAACCGCTCGACGTCGACCTGGTCGAACTGTCCGGCGGCAGCTACGAGAGCCCGGCGATGACCGGCCGGCCCGCCGACACCCGCACCCGGGCCCGCGAGGCCTACTTCCTCGACCTGGCCACGGACCTCGTCACGACCAGCCCCCTCCCGCTGATGCTCACCGGCGGCATCACCCGACGCGACACCGCCGACCGCGTCCTCGCCGGCGGCGTCGCCCTGCTCGGCATGGGCACCGCCCTGGCCGTCACCCCGGACCTGCCCGAACGCTGGCGCGACGGCCGCGAGGCCGACCGGGAGCTGCGCCCGGTGACCTGGACCGACAAGTCCCTCGCGTCGGCCGCGAGCATGGCGCAGGTCCGCCACCAGATGCGCCGCATCGCCCGAGGCGGCGCCCCTCGGCCCGGGACCCACCCGGCGCGCGCCCTGCTGTGCGAGCAACGCCTGCAGCGGCGGGCACTGCGTCATTACCGCGCCTGGCTGCCCACCGCCGAAACCTCACGCCCCCTGGACCACGACGAGTAACGGCCGATCGCCCGCGGCCGTACATGGACGGACGACGATCAGGGGTATCCGTGCCGGGTACACGCGGACGGCGCCGGCGTCCGAGCCCCGAACGTGAAGGAGAACGACATGACCAAGGTCCTCATCGTGGTGTCCGCGGCGGATCGCTGGACCCTTCGCAACGGCGTCGTGCACCCCTCCGGCTTCTGGGGTGAGGAACTGGCGATGCCGCACAAGATCTTCACCGGGGCCGGCTGGGAGACCACGATCGCCACCCCGGGCGGAAAGCCGCCCACACTCGACCGGCTCAGCATGTCCTGGACCGCCGGTCGACCGTCCAGACTGCGCGAAGTCCGCCGGTACCTGGACACCATCGAGACCCAGACGGCCGACCCCCGATCGCTGGACGACGTCGACCCGGACGCCTTCGACGTGGTCTTCTACCCCGGCGGCCACGGGCCGATGGAAGACCTCGCGGTCGACCCGGTCTCCGGCGCGCTGCTCACCCGCGTACTGGCCTCCGGCAAACCCCTCGCGCTCCTGTGCCACGCACCCGCCGCCGCCTTCGCGGCACACGACGCCGACGGATCTTGGCCCTTCACCGGGTACCGGATGACCGGCCTGTCCAACGTCGAGGAGAAGTTCAACAGCTTCGGCCGCAAGGCCCAATGGCTCCTTGAGGACCGCCTGCGCGACAGCGGCGCCCACTACACCAAGTCCCGCGTACCGCTGCGCCCGTTCGTCGTCGTCGACCGCAACCTCTACACCGGCCAGAACCCGGCCTCGTCCGAACCCCTCGCCAAGCGTCTCGTCGCCGACGTGGGCTGACCCGACCGCCCGGCCGGACCGCGCGTTCGACCGTCGCGGGGACCGCTGTCTCCGCGCGCCCGTGTATGCGCCCGATCGGCGTCGCTTCCGTCGGGCACCGTCGTGACGTGGGCGGCGCCTACCTGGGCTCGACTGCGGCACCACTTCCGTCGCGCGCTGTTCCAGGCCCCGGTCCGCCGGCTCTTTCGACCGGCGATCGGGCGATGCCCCTTCACGATGGTGTCCGAGATCCTCGCCCTGCCCGCCTTGGAAGCCGCAGCCGTGGGCCGCGCTCGGGTCCGGCCGACGGTTCATGTTCGGCGCACCGGACGGGTTCGGCGCGGCTCACGTCATCATCCGGCGAACCCCGGCCTCGGTCCTCGAAGCGGGGCGTTCGTGCGCCGGTGGTACGCCCTCGGTTCGGCCGTCGAGTCGTTGTCATGAGGGCTGTGGTGAATCGGGACGTGGTCACCGCCGCCGCGGTGACCACGCGGCCGGTGCCGTGGGTGCCGCGGCGGCGCTGCTTCGCAGGTCAGCGGACACGGGCGGCCTTCAGGACCTTCAACGCGCCGGTGAGCGCGGACGCCCAGGCTTCGGGTGAGACGCGTGCCGGCGGGGTGAAGCCCTGGATGCGCTGGTGGGCGACGGTTTGGGGTTCGGTGTACTTGAGGATTCCGTCGGCGCCGTGGCGGCGTCCGAGTCCGGAGTCGCCCATGCCGCCCATGGGGGCGTCGATGCTGCCCCAGGCGGCGGCGAACGCCTCGTTGACGTTGACGGTGCCGGCGTGGACGCGTGCGGCGACGGCCCTGCCGCGGGCGCCGTTGCGGGACCAGACGCTGGCGTTGAGGCCGTAGGGCGTGGCGTTGGCGCGCGTGATCGCGTCGTCGACGTCGCGGTAGGAGTAGATCGAGACGACGGGGCCGAAGGTCTCGTGCTCGTACACGGTCATGTCGGGGGTGACGTCGGCCAGGATCGTCGGTTCGTAGAACAGCGGCCCGAGGTCCGGGCGCGCCCTGCCACCGGCGAGGACGGTCGCGCCCTTGGCGACGGCGTCGTCGACGTGTGCGGTGACGGTGGCCAGTTGGGACGGGGTGGTCAGGCTGCCGACGTCGATGCCGTAGTCGTACGACGCGCCGAGCTTGAGCTTCCCGGTGCGGGCGACGAAGGCGGCGACGAACCGGTCGCGGACGGATTCGGCCACGTACAGCCGCTCGATGGAGACGCAGAGCTGGCCGGCCGAGGGGAAGCACGCGGCGACGGCGCCGTCGGCCGCCTTGTCGATGTCGGCGTCGTCGAGGACGATCATGGCGTTCTTGCCGCCGAGTTCGAGGGACGCGCCGATCAGGCGCGCCCCGGCGTCGCTCGCGATGCGGCGGCCGCTCGCGGTGGACCCGGTGAACATCATGTAGTCGGCGTTGTCCATCAGCGCGCCGCCGATGGAGCTGCCGCGGCCGACGACCATCTGCCACACATCGGCCGGCAGGCCGGCCTCGTGCATCAGGTCGAGCGCCCACAGTGCGGTGAGCGCGGTCTGGGTGTCGGGCTTCTGGACGACGGCGTTGCCGGCCATCAGCGCCGGGATGGCGTCGCCGGCGGCCATGCTGAGCGGGTAGTTCCACGGGGAGATGACCGTGACCACGCCCTTGGGGTGGCGCAGTTCGGTGGTGTGGGTGAGCACCGGGATCGCACCGCGGCGGCGCCTGGGCCTCAAGAGCTTGTCGGCGCCGCGCGCGTAGTAGCGGGAGGTGATGGCGATGTCGGTCACCTCCAGGAACGCGTCGCGGCGGGTCTTGCCGTTTTCCGCCTGCATGAGGTCCAGGGCCTGGTCCCGGCGGGCCAGGACCAGGTCGTGGAAGCGCAGCAAAATCCTCGCGCGCTCGCGCAGCGGTGTGGCGGCCCAGGCCCGCTGGGCGGTCCGGGCTCGGGCGAACGCGTCCTCGACGTCGGTCGGCGTGGACACGGGCAGGTCGGCGAGCGGGGCGCCGGTGTACGGGGCCTCGGTGGTGACCCGGGTCGCGTCCGCGGCCGCGGCAACGCGGCGGGTCAGGCGCCTGATCAGGTCCGGGGTCAGCGATGCGGGCAGGCGCGCGGTGTGGGTGTCGAGAAGGGCGTGGTCGGTGGACATAGGGGCTCCTGTGCCTAGCGGCGGGTCGGGACGGAGACGGGGACCGGCATGTGCAGGGCGAGTTGTCCCTCGGTCATGACGTCGAGCCGTACGGTCCTGGTGGGGTCGAGTGAGCGCAGGTCGTCGGCCATGCGGCCCTCCCCGACCTCCAGGACGAGGTCGCGGGGGCGGCGCCTGGTGCCCGCCGACAGCACGTTGGTCTGGCTGAAAGTGGAGTGCCACGCGCCGTTGATCGACGTGTACGAGGTCAGGGCCGAGACGCGCTCGCCGCTGGGATACGCGGTCTGGCGGGGGGTGGGCACCGAGAGCGAAACGTCGGTCCCGCCCGTGTCGTTGGCCACGCGCGCGGTCGTTCGTTCGGCGTCGATGTCGACGTCGAGTCCGGTCACCCACTTGGGGAAGCCGTAGCCGTCGTGCCCGCGGACCTGCGCGATCCGTGTGCTCACCGGCAGGGACAGCACGTACGAGTCGAGGTGCTCGTTCTTGAGGGCGGCGGCGAGGTCGACGAGTCCGAGCCCGCCGTGCCGGGCCGGTTTGACGGCGATTCCGACGGCGGCCTCGGTGTAGAAGTCGATGTCGCACACGTCGTAGCGGAAGAACATGACCGAGACCAGCCCGAAGCCCGGCGCGACCTCCAGCGGCGCGAGCTCGGCGGGCAGGCGCCCGCGGATCGCGCGGGAGCGGGCCAGCATCGTCAGCCGGGCCGTCGAGACCCGGTAGTAGAAGTTCGGGGTGAGCGTGCTGCCGATCGGCGAGTCGACGCGGGTCTTCGGCAGACGCCGGAAGAAGTCGACGCCGCCGACGCGGGGGTCGCGGGCGACCTCGTCGAGATCGGTGTCCATCCGGTACCGGTCGTACAGGCCGCCCTTGGGGACGGTGACGGCACGGCCGCCCAGATCGACCTCGACGGTGTCCTGCTGGGGCGATGACATCGGCTTACTCCTTCATATGTGAGCAGTGCATACATCAGATTAGCCGGGGATGTAAGCACCGTCAACAATGCGGTGGGCCCGGGACCCTGCGTCACCGGCCGAGAACGCGAAAGGGCCGGCCCCGCCCGCGCCACGTGGGCGCCGGCGGGCCCGGCCCGGTGTCTGTGCGAGGAACGCCGAGCCGCGTCAGCCGCCGTGCAGCGCGGTGCGCAGGGCGTCGACGGCGAGTGTGCGGGCGACGTTCGCGGCGCGGGTGTCGCGCAGGCTGTCCAGGAGGAGGAAGTCGTGGACCATGCCGGCCACGCGGACGGAGGTGACGTCGACGCCGGCTTCGCGCAGCCTGTTGGCGTACTGCTCGCCCTCGTCGCGCAGCACGTCGGCCTCGTCGGTGATGACCAGGGTGGTCGGGAGGCCCTTGAGCTGGTCGAGGCTCGCCCGCAGGGGGGAGGCGTGGTGTTCGGCGCGTTGGGCGGGGTCGGTGGTGTAGGCGTCCCAGAACCACTTCATGCCGTCGCGGGTGAGGTAGTAGCCCTCGGCGAACTGCAGGTACGACGGGGTGTCGAAGTCGGCGTCGGTCACCGGGTAGAGCAGGACCTGGGCCTTGAGGTCGATGCCGCCGCGTTCCTTGTTCATCAGCGCGAACACCGTCGACATGCAGCCGCCGACCGACTCGCCGGTCACCGCGATCCGCGAGGTGTCCAGACCGTGCTCAGCGCCGTGCTCCAGGACCCACTGCCCCACGGCGTAGTTCTGCTCGATCTGGGTGGGGTACTTCGCCTCCGGCGCCCTGTCGTAGACCGGGAAGACACCGGCGGCGCCCGCGCCGACGGTGAGTTCGCGGAAGAGGCGGTCGTGGGTCTTGTCGTCGCCGAAGACCCAGCCGGCGCCGTGGATGTAGAACACCACCGGCAGCGCACCGGTGGTTCCCTTGGGCCGGATGATGCGGGTGCGGACGGTGCCCCACTCGCCCGCGTCCACGTCGACCCACTCCTCGTCGACGTCCGGGCGGGGCACGCTCGGGTCGCTCTGCAACTCCAGCAGGATCTCGCGCCCCTTCTCGGGGGGTACCTCGTAGATCCGGGGATGCGGGTCGGTCGCCGCGCACAACTCCCGGGCGGCGGGTTCGAGGTAGGGCGTGATCGGCGGGGGAAGCGGGGTCATGTCGGCTCCAATCACGGGCACCTGCGTGCCTTGGAAGGTGCGGCCCGCCCGCACGGCTGCGGTCGGCGGCCCGCGGGACGAGGCCCTCTCGACCAATCCTGGTGCGCGGCCCGCGCACCGCAACCCGACGCGAAGGCTCCACGCCGCCGACCGTCCCGTTCCCCGTTGCGGCGTGCACCCATTCGGCCGCCCGGACCTGCGTATCGGAGCATCGCGCCGGACCGTGGGGACATGACACAGAGTGTGTGGGCCGAGGTGAAGGACGCCGTCACCCCACGCGCCACGGTATTGGTGATCGGCGTGATCGCCCTCCAGATGCTGTTCATCGCCTCCTACGTGGGGGCGCTGCACGACCCCAGGCTCAAGGACGTGCCCTTCGGAGTCGTGGCGCCGCGGGCAGCGGCGGAGCAGACCGTGGCGCGTCTCGACAAGCTGCCGCGCTCGCCGTTGGACCCGCGCGCGGTGGCCGACGAAGCAGCCGCCCGGAAGCAGATCAAGAATCGGGATATCGACGGCGCCCTCGTGGTGAACCCGGCCGGCACGACCGACACTCTGCTGGTCGCCTCCGGCGGCGGCAAAGCCCTCGCCCTCGCCCTGGACGCGCTGACCGCGACCGTGGACCGGACGCAGGGTCGCACCGTCCGCACGGTCGACGTGGCGCCGGCCTCGTCGCACGACTTCAACGCCCTGTCGGCCTTCTACCTCGTCATCGGCTGGTGCGTCGGGGCCTACCTGTGCGCGTCGATCCTGGCGATCAGCGCCGGCGCACGCCCCGCCAACCCCACCCGCGCAGCGACACGGCTGGGCACGATGACGCTCGTCGCGATCGCCGGCGGACTCGGCGGCGCGGTCATCGTCGGACCGATCCTGGGGGCCCTGCCGGGCAGCGTGGTGTCCCTGTGGTGGCTCGGCACGCTGATCATCTTCGCGGTGGGGTCCGCCACCCTCGCCCTCCAGGGACTCTTCGGCATCATCGGCATCGGCCTGGCCATCCTGCTCGTGGTCATCGCGGGCAACCCGAGCGCGGGCGGCGCCTTCCCTCAACCGATGCTGCCGCCGTTCTGGCAGGCGATCGGCCCGGCCCTGCCACCGGGGGCGGGCACCTGGGCGGCCCGCTCGATCGCCTACTTCCACGGCAACGCCACGACCTCTTCCCTCCTGGTCCTGTCGGCCTGGGCGCTCGGCGGAATCCTCGTCACCATGCTCGCCGCCGTCCTGAGGCAGCGGCGCACAGCAGCCCCGGGCGCCCCGGCGACGGAACCCGGCAACCGCCGCGACGGGCACACCGGCGGGTAGCAGACCCGCGGCAGAGCGACGCTACCGGCGCCGGGCGCCCGGCCGATCCAGTTGGCCGAACATGTCCTCGATGGACTCCTGCGCAGGCCGGTAGCGCACACCGAGCGCCCGGCGACTCCTGGTGGTGTCGGCGCGCAGGTGAAAGCCGATGTTGCGGCGCAGGTACGCCCGGTCGAGTCCGGCCGCCGGGGCAACCGCGACCGCGACGGACTTGGGGAGCGCACGCCGCGGCAGCGCGTACCGCGACCCGTAGGCGGGCAGGAGCCTGCGCCCGAGGTCGACGGTGTCGGTGCTCTCCGCGACGACGAGATGACGCCCCTGCGCGTCGGGCAGGAACGCGGCCGCGAGGTGCGCGTACGCCACCTCGCGCACGTCGACGACGGCCAATGCAACGCGGGGAGCACCGAAGCGCACCGCGGCGCCCGCCATCTGCCGGGCGATGGTGAAGCTCTCGCTGGTCGGGTCGGGGTTCAAAGCCGGCCCGACCACCAGGCCCGGGTTGATCACGACGAGGCGCCATCGGTCCTGCGCCTCCGCGATGCGCCACGCCTCCTGCTCGGCGAGGGTCTTGGAGTAGCTGTAGGGCTCGCGGGTCAGCGACGAGGTCGTGTTCCAGACCTCCTCGGTAACGATCCGGCCCGGCAGGTGCACGATGTCCTGGGCGTCGCCGATCATCGCCGCGATCGAACTGGTCAGCACCACCCGCTCGACGCCGGGCACCGTGTCCGCGGTGCCGAGCACGTTGCGTGTGCCGCGTACGGCCGGGTCGACCAGATCGCGCTGCGGGTCCCGGACCACGCGAACGAACGGGGAAGCGGTGTGGATCACGATCCGGCACTCCTGCATCGCCGGGGCGTACGAGCCGTCCCGCAGCAGGTCGGACGCGAACAGGCGCAACGCCCCCGGCGCGGCGCCGGCAGCATCGAGCAGGTGCCGCACCTTCCCGGTGTTGCCCGGGTCCCGGACCGCCGCATGGACGGTGGCGCCGGCGTCGAGCAGGCCCTTCACGATCCAGCCCGCCACGTAGCCGGTGGCGCCGGTGACCAGGACCGGCGAACTCGTGTCGACGGGCAGACCGGCGAGGTCGATCCGGGTGTCCATGGGACTCCTTTCACCGCTTACGCGCACGTCGCGGCTGTTGGTTCCGCGCCGCCGCCACCGGGGCGGCCACGCCGCCACGGGATCGGGCCGCCGGGCCGGCACCGGACGGCGGCGCGGTCTGCGCCTCCGTCTCGGCGTCGGTCCCGACGCACCCCCGTCGGCACGGCGTGCCTCAGGCGTTCACCAGCACGATCTTGCCGGTGTGCCCACCCGACTCCATCACCCGATGCGCCTCGGCGGCCTCGGACATCGGCAGCGTCCGGTCGACGACCAGCCGCACGGCCCCGCTCTCGATCATCGGCCAGACGTGGCGCTGCACGTCCGCGACGATGGCGGCCTTCTGCGCCGCGGATCGGGTGCGCAACGTGGTGCCGAACACCGACACCCGCTTGAACACCAGCTCCGCAAGGTTCAGTTGACCCTCCAGACCGTCCTGCAGACCGATGACGACCAGGCGCCCGTCCGCGGCCAGCGAACGCACGTTGCGTTCGAGATAGCCGCCGCCGATCACATCGAGGATCACGTCGTAGGGACCGTGCTCGCCGAAGTCCTCCGTGCGGTAGTCGATCGTCACATCGGCGCCCAACTCCCGCGCCCGCGCCGCCTTCTCGGGCCCGCCGACCGTGGTCACCACACGGGCCCCGAGCGCCTTGGCGATCTGGATCGCGAAGGTGCCGATGCCTCCGCCCCCGCCGTGCACGAGGAGCGTCTCCCCCTTCTTCAGCCCCGCGGTCATGACCAGGTTGGACCACACCGTGGCCGCCGCCTCGGGCAGGGCCGCCGCCTCGACCAGGCCGACGTTCCCGGGCACCGTCAGCAGTTGCCCCGCCGGAACGGCCACCCTCTCGGCGTAGCCGCCCCCGGTCAGCAACGCGCACACCTCGTCGCCGACCCGCCAACCGGTCACGTCCTCACCGACGGCGCCGATACGGCCCGAGACCTCCAGGCCCGGATACGGCGACGTGCCCGGCGCCAGCGGATACAGCCCCCACCGCTGCATGACGTCCGCCCGGTTCAGAGCACCGGCCGCCACCTCGACGACGACCTCCCCCGCCGCCGGCACGGGATCGTCGACGTCGATCCACTCCAGGACCTCCGGGCCTCCCGGCTCCTTGATCGATACAGCCTTCATGGCACTCCGTTCACACGACCTGTGAAGGGCTCACTCCCAAGTCGAGGCGAACACGGCCGCACGCCCCCGTCAAAACGTGCACGCGTCGCCCGCCCGGACCGCGGGGCCGTCACCGCGGTTCCCGGCGATCCACGCCTCGAGGAGGATCGCCGCAAGCCCAATGTATGCAGTGCTTACACTACGGGTCGAAGTATGCACCGTCAACATCGGTGGGCGATCCCGCGCAGATTGATCTTCGAGAAACCCCCGTCCCGAAACTCAAGGCGTGAGGAGCTACGCGCCAGCCGCATCCCGCGGGCCGCCTCGACGACGGGACGCGGTAACTCCCGGACGAGGGGCGGCAGCGCGAGTACATCCGCGGCCGCTCCCTCGGATGCCATGAGTCCGCCCACAGGTGTGGCAAGACCATCGGCGGTGCGAGTGTCACCGACGAGGACATGCCGTCCATGGCTCTCCATCTGCATGACCAGGAGATGAGCCTGTGCGACATCGCCGAGCAGCTCGTCTGCGCCCGGGCGGGCGGTGCCGGCCGAATCTACCGAAGTATCCCCGCCGATCTGTCGGAAGTGCGAGGTCTACGCACCGGTAGGAGGCATGACGCTGATCTCGTGGGCGAGTTCAATGAACAAGTCGGTGTTCCGCAGAATCAGACGAGCGGTCAAGTAGCGCTGGAAAAGCAAACGGCATACCCGGATACCAGCGGGGCCTGTTCGGATAAGCCGGTCGTGGCGGGCCAGGCGCTTCGCCGTGATCAGGTGCGTGAGGTTCTGCTCAAGAAGTCGGGCCCGGGTCGGGTAGCGGCTGCCGAGCCACGGCAGGATCAAGTGGCTTGGCATGAGTTCCCACACCACGGTGTCCTGTGGCCCTGATCTGCCGACGACCGTGACCAAGTGTGCGATTCGTGCAGCCTGTTCGGGCCGTCGGGGCCGGGCGGGGCTGGTTACGCACGGGATCCTGAGGCCGCAGGCGGCGCGTTGGGCGCGAAGGTGGGCGGAGTAGAGCAAGGCCAGGCCCGAGCGTGCCGGCGGGACACCGGGCGGTAACAGGGTGATGGCCTGGACACGGGGGCCGGTGAACTCGAAGACAGTCCTGCTCTCGGGCCGTTCCGAAGGAGTGTGGACGGACACGGAGGGCGTCCACCCCGCGGCGGATTCGTCTTCGGGTCGAGTAAGTACCAGGATTCGCGTGCGCGGAGCGAATGTCTGCGTTGGTGGCGGGATTTCAGGGATCTCGCGGTGGGTGAACCACCGCTCGCCGTGCCATCCCTTCATCGCTTCCCCCTGCCAGGGGGCTCCGCGATGTCGTCGAGGGTGATGATCCCCATGCGTAGTCCGGTGACGGTTGCGGATGTGCGGTTGTCGACGTTGAGGCACGTGAACAAGCGCTTGATGTGACTCTTCACAGTGTGCGGGGCAATACCCAACGCGGTGCCGATCTGGCTGTTGGTCGCGCCGCGGGCGATGCCCACGAGGATCTGTAGCTGGCGGGCGTTCAGCTTCGGCGCCCGGCCGTACCGGCACAGGGGCGGGACGATGGACTCGGCGGAACGTGCGGCTTCGTACGCCAGGATCCCGACCTGTTCCGTGGTGAGCGGCAACGCCTTGAGACGCGCGGTGCCAAGCAGGGTGCGGAATATGCGGACCCGCAGTTCGGGCGCGGGAGCGGTACGAGGCATTGCTGCTGTCTCCTTCGACGAGCGTGGAGTGGAGCAAGGCGGGGCGGGCAATCCTGTGGGCCGTTGGGGGAACGGTGGTTCGCCTCGCCCCGCCTTGCCGCTTGTGGTCGCCGCCGGATCGCGAGGTCAGATGTGACTGTGATCCGAGGCGGGGCTCGGTGGGAGCTTGAACGCGACGGCGACGGTCTTGCCGTGCGGTGAGATTCGATAGTCGAAGCACGCCGACAGGGCTTTGACGATGGCCAATCCCCGGCCGCGTTCTGACAGTTGATCGCCCGGGGAAGAGTCCGGGAGGCGGCAGGGAAAGCCGTCTCGGACGCGGATCCACAACAGGTCCCCGTGCCGCGCGATGGACATTTCGAAGCCGCCCCGATGGCCGGCGTGCTGGACGGCGTTTGCGGTCAACTCCTGCACGACCAGCTCGGGTTCCGAGCCGTCGATGCCCACCGCTGCGCAGATGAGGCTCACCCGCTTGCGGGCCTCGACAACGGAGGAGAGGTCGGGCGGCAGGGAAACGACGGCTGATTCGAACTCGGCCAAGGCGACCTCCTGTTGCTGGAAGCGCGTAACACCTGAAGGCCGTACCGCGTGCCCTGGTCGAGCGATCGACCGAGCGGCGACGTCGGATACGCCCGCAGCGACCCTGCCTCCGGAATCAAGCAATGCGCCGTCCGCAGGCCGCATGCATGCTCACGGCTGCTCGATGTGAGTCAGCGTGAACGTCTACCAACACAGTGTCAGTGAGATGTGCCTCATGCAATGTGCATGGCGTTATTAACGCAAGATCTTTGTGCCCTCAGTAGGATCCGGAGTCGCGACCCTCGACAGGGGTTCGCTTGCTGGGCCATGCGCCGCCAGACACACTGTCGGCAGACCTTCGAGGGGGTGTATCCGTGACCACGGGGTCACCTACCGTGCGGCGCCGCAGACTTGGCTTGGAGTTGCGCCGCATTCGCCTTGCTGCCGACCTGACGCTGGAAAGCGTCGCCGCCCGGCTCGGCTGGAGCCACACCAAGGTTTCGCGTCTCGAAACCGGGCAGGGTCGTGTTTCTCAAACGGACGTGGACGCGTTGGCCCGGCTGTACGCGACCGGCGACGACATGCACCAGGCGCTGGTCACCCTCGCGCGCGAATCGCGGGCCAAGGGATGGTGGCACGACCATGCGAGTGCCGTGCCGAAGTGGTTCAACTTCTACATCGGTCTGGAGGCGGCCGCCGAGGATCTGCGCAACTACGAAGCGGAGTTCGTCCCAGGCCTCTTGCAGACCGAGGACTACATCAGGGCGCTGTACCGAGCGGTTCGTCCACGCCCGGAGGACGAGGTCGATCGACTCATCCGGGTACGGCTCGAACGTCAGCGGATTCTGGTTCGCGACGACCCGCCCACGCTCTGGGCCGTCATCAACGAAGCGGTGATCCGCCGAGCGATGGGCGATCCCCACGTCATGCGCGACCAGTTGACGCACCTCGTGGAGATGAGCGAGCTCCCGCACATCACGCTGCAGGTCTTGTCGTTCGCCGCGGGCGGGCACGCCGGTATGGACGGCGCGTTCATGATGCTCGGGTTCGAAGGCGATGATTCCGGGGTGGTCTATCGGGAAAGCATCACAGACGCCGCGTACGTCGAAGATCCCGACGGCGTCGCGCTCTACACGGCCGCCTTCGATCAGATGCGCGACCGCGCCCTCGATCCGGCGGCATCGCGAGACATGATGACCGCAGCGGCCACGGAGTTTCGATGATCGATCCCGAACACACCATCGCACCTGTCGGCGAGGGGTGGCGGACCAGCAGCCACAGCAGCGCCAACGGCGGTCAATGCGTGCAAGTCGCCCTTGTGGCCGCAGAGATACGGATCCGAGACTCCAAGACGCCGGACCTGGGCCACGCCGTGTTCTCACCGGCCGCCATGGGTCTGTTCCTGTCGCGGGTATACCCGGCCTGCTGACCCTGTCCACACCTCGGCCTTCGGGTCGAACTTCGCTTGCGGAGGTCTTCCGATGGCTCGCCCAGGTACCGCGTCCACCGACCCGCACGTGACCTTCCGAAGCCTGGACGGTCTTCGTCTCCAGGGCACGCTGGTGCGCCCGGATCGAGATCCCTTGGGCGCCGTGGTGCTGGTGCACGGCGGCGGCGTCACCCGCGAGGAGGGCGGGTTCTTCGGTCGTCTCGCCGATGGGCTCGCGGAAGCCGGCTTCGCCTCCCTGCGGTTCGATCTCCGTGGGCACGGAGAGAGCGCCGGCAGGCAGGAGGACCTGACCCTGTCCGGGATCGTCAACGACATCCGGGCCGCCGTCGACGTCGCGAACGAGGCGGCCGGCGATCGGGTACACCTGATCGGAGCCAGCTTCGGCGGCGGCGTCAGCGCGCTCTACGCCGCCCGCCACCCCGGCGCGCTGCGCAGCCTGATCCTGTTCAACCCGTTGCTCGACTACAAGAAGCGCTTCGTCACGGACAAGCCCTACTGGCACGACGACCACATCGACGGCGACGCCGGCCAGGCGTTGACCGAGCGCGGATTCGTACCCCATTCGCCGACGTTCCGACTCGGACGTCCGCTCCTGAACGAGGTGTTCCACCTTCGCCCGCACGACGAACTCGGCGCGATCGGCATCCCGACGCTCTTCGTCCACGGGACCGGTGACACCTTCATCC
This sequence comes from Embleya sp. NPDC055664, assembly GCF_053618075.1. Taxonomy (NCBI): domain Bacteria; kingdom Bacillati; phylum Actinomycetota; class Actinomycetes; order Kitasatosporales; family Streptomycetaceae; genus Embleya; species Embleya sp. NPDC055664. Next base: position 409,278 of record NZ_JBSHGZ010000001.1, on the reverse strand, counting down.
CCGTCGACAGCTCGCGGCGATACGTTCGCGAACTCGGTGGAAAGGCGGAACTTGTCGAACTGGACGGCGCTCAGCACGGGTTCGCGGTGCACGATGATCCCGGCTACGCCGACCCGCAGACGCAGCACTGGCAGGCACAGGTGGTGGAGACCGTCGCCGAGTGGGTGACTACCCACCGCTGACGACCATCGGCTCCGCCTCGACCTGCGCCCGCAGTTCGCGAACGCTCGCGTGCGAACGCCAAGGTTCCAGGTGGCTTAGCAGACGCACCAACTCCCGGTACGTGCGGACGGAACCCGACGCGCCGGCGATGGTGAGTGCTTCGTGGCCCGCCTCGACCGCCCGAGCCGGCTCGCCCGCGGCGGCCAGGGTGCCGGCCATGAGAGCGAGGAAGTACCCGTAGTCGCGGCGGGAGAACGCCTGCGGTGTGAGGTGGGAGTGGTAAACGTCGGTAGCCCGTCGCGGGTTGCCGGCCTCCGCCAGACAGATCGCCTTCTGCACACCGAAGAGGGCCGGGGCGTAGTGCGGGCTCAGGGCCGAGGCGGCGCCGGCTTGCCGATCGGTGTGGCGGGTGAAGAGTTCCTGGGCTTTGTCGAGCTTGCGCTCCACCGCGTCCAGGTCACCGGTGAGCATCGCGTGCGCGCGAGCCTCTTGGAGAGCGGCCTCGGCAAGAACCGCCGGCGGCAACAGCCATGGCCCTGTTTGCACGGCCTCTGCGAGTTCCCGCATCAGTTCGGGATTCCGTTCGTCCCACGCGGCCTGCGCCTGTTTCAGCAGGACGTATCCCTGCAACGGCTCCGCCTCGGCCGCTCGCGCCCATTCGAGCGCCTGACCTCGCCACGACTCGGCAAGTCGGGGTTGGCCCGTGTCGCGGTAGAGCCATCCGGCGAACTCGGCTGCCAGAGTTCCGACTATGAGCAGGTCCGCTCGGACGTTTGCCTTGACGTGCTCGACCGTCGCGGTTACCGCTGCGATCAGGCCCAACACGGCGGGGAGCGTTCGTCGCGGGCCGCTCGCGCCGTCGTCGAGAGCGCAGGCCGAAAGCCTCTCTCGGAAGTACCCCACCACATCGTGGTCGAGGTATCTCCGAGCGTCGTCGAGTGCCGCGGCGATGTGTCGGAGATCGCCGATGTCGAGGGCGGGAAAGGGCGCCTGCGCATGAGTCTGTGCGCCGGGCTCTGCGGGGGCACGTGCGGGCGTACTGAACAGAGACTCGACGTCTTCGCCGAGTAGTTGCTCCAGAACGCGGCACGCATCCGTCCGTGGAACTCCGTCGAGGTCACCGGCCAGCCATCGTGCATACGTGCGACGCGAGACCTCAAGGTTCTTCAGACGCGGCTCCGCCTCACGTGCGGCCAGCTCTGCGGCGGCACGTGCGAACTGCGTGCAGAAGGAGTCGTAGGTCTGCCATCGGCGTTCCTGCAGGAGCTGTCGGAAGCGCGTGGTCGGAGCCATCACCGATTCCCTCCGGCGGAGAGCAGAGAGACGAGATCCGCCAGGCTCTTCAGGTCCGTGCACCCGGTTGGGGCGAGGAGGCACCTGCTCGCTTCGCCACGATAGGAGCCTGACGCAGCGTCGTCACGTTCATTGGACAGGATCGCTCGGCAGGCTTGGGCCTACCGGAGTGCTGCCGCGGATCAGCGCTGTGGCTTCAGCAGCAACTCGGCTCGGCTCAGGTCCTCCGGTGTGTCGACGGCCATGCCGATGTCCTGGACGACGAGCATCCGTACCCGATGCGAATGTTCGAGGAAGCGGAGCATTTCGATGCCCTCCGCCCGTTCCAGTGGGCCCTGCTTCAGGTTCTGGAAGGACGCCAGGCCCTCGGCCGTGAATCCGTAGAGTCCGAGCTGCCTCAGGTAGCACGGACGATCATCCCTCGGATATGGAATCGGCTGCCGGGAGAACATGAGGGCGGAACCGTCGATTCCCAGAACGACCTTGACGGCGTTGTGATCGACCAAGGTCGCCGGATTGTCGATGGGCGCACATGCGTTGACGGCGGAGACGCCCGGGCCCACTTGGCTCAGGCAACGCGATACCGCGTCGATCGCCGCGGGGTCGATGAACGGTTCGTCGCCTTGGACGTTGATGTAGGCGTCGGCATCGAGGTATCCCGCGCACTCGGCAACGCGGTCGGTTCCGGTGGCGTGTGTGCCGGTCATCAGGCAGGTGATGGCGAACTTCGCGCAGACATCCGCGATGCGTTCGTCGTCCGTGGCCACTACGACCTCGTCCAGGCGGGTGGCTTGCCGACATCGCTGGTGGACATGCCACAGCAAGGGCCTTCCGCCCAGATCCGCCACGGGCTTTCCGGGGAATCTGGAGGATCCCCAACGGCATGGGATGACGGCCACGTGGCGTTGACGGCGTGCCGGCCCTGACACCTTGCTCATGGGCACCTTTCCCCGTACGTATTCGGATGGTTGGGCTTCGTGCTTCCGTCACCTCGTGAAGCTGTCGAGCCAGACCGTGGAGATGATCCGGCGCCGGCAGGGTGAGAGCTCGTGCAGGCCGGGAGGGATATCACCGGTGACGATTTCTGCCGTGGCGGCGAGGATCTCGGCCTGGATGAGGTGGATGAACGTGCCGACGGACGCTCCGTGCAGAAAATTGACCGCGCCGCCGTCGGCAAGCAGGTAGAAATAGTGGCCTGTGACGTCGTAGCGCGTGAGATGTGGTCCGACAGTGATGCGCCGATAGAGACCATCGAGGGACGCGAGGTCGAGTTCGTCTTCGGACGAGGTGACCGAGGCGACGTAAGCGCCGTTCCGCAGGGAGTGGAAGTCGGCCTGGCGAAGTGCGAGGTTGCCGGTTGCGCACAGCACGACTCCGGCATCGCGGATCGCCTCAGTGCACGAGTTCGTGACTCGGAACCCCTGGGCAAGGGCTTGGACTCGTTTGACGGGGTCTTCGTCGTAGACCGTTACCCGTAGGTCCTGCGCGTGCAGGGTGCGGGCGATGGAGCGTCCGACCTTCCCGTAGCCGATGACGCAGGCATCACGACTGGTGAGGATGTCGCCCCGAGAGCGGACGAGTGCTTCGGTGGAGAAGACGATCGACCGGCCGACGAGGTCGTCCTCGCACTCCTTCAAGGGCGAGCGAGCCACGGAAAAGACCGGACATGGCAGTCGATCAAGAGATGTGTATCGCCGATGACCGTTCTCCGTGTCCTCCACGACGCCGAGGATCCGGCCGGAGAATTTCTCGACCAGGGCGTCGAGAACAGGAGCGAAGTAGCCACCGACGTCGAGGAGAACGATCTCGCGCTCGGCCGCCCGGTCTTCGAGGAATTCCAAGGCGCTGCCCGGGTCCGCGAACAGGCCCCGGCTGAGCGGGTAGACCGGGTGGCAGGAGCGCACCTCTGCGAGCGGCTGAACCATCACCGAGCGCGGCTTGGGCAAAACGGCGACCACATCGGTCATTCGAGCCAGCGCGCGCAGAAACACCGGGCGCTCGGGAAGTACGTGGGTAATGACGAGGCAACTGGCTTTGGACGGTGCTGCGAAGCGCTCGGTGATCCGCTGAAAGAAGGTGTCGAGGCGAGCGATCTCGGGCATTTCCACGACGACTCCCGGATGCGTACTCGAAGCCTCAGACTGCGGTCGGTTGGGTCGCTGTGGTGAGGGCGTGCAGCTGATGCCGCATACCCGCGGGAAGATCGACCCGGGGCCGCCAACCGAGCCTTGAACGGGCGCGTCGGAGATCGGCGAGGGTCACGGGGACGTCGCCGTTGCGGGTGCTCCGGGATTCGATGATGATCTCGCGGCCGGTGAGCAGCCGCGCGAGGTCGATGACATCACGCAGCGATGCGCCTGTGCCCGCGCCGACGTTGACAATCCCCCTGGCCGTGGACCGGGTGCCGGCCGCGATGGTCGCGGCGACAACGTCATCCACGTACGTGAAGTCGCGTCGTTGACGACCATCTCCGTACAACCGGAGCGGATTACCGGTGAGGGCGGCGGACAGTGCTCGGTGGACGAACATGTCGGTGCGTTGCCGGGGGCCGTAGACGGTGAAGTACCGCAGTGCCACGACACGGGTCGGGCAGTCCGGGCGAGCCGCATGAGCGAGGCACAACTGTTCCTCGGCCAGCTTGGTGACCGCGTACGGCGAGGCGGGATGCGGATGGTCCCTCTCGACACTGGGCCCCCTCGTAGCCCCGTAGACGCTGGACGACGAGGCCACGACCACACGCGGGACCCGTAGCCTGGTGGCCGCTTCCATGATCCGTTGCGTGGCGAGGATGTTGCAGCCCACGTACTCGGCGAACTCGGGTCCCCAGGAGGAGCGGACACCAGGGATGCCGGCAAGGTGGTAGACCGCGTCGGCGTCGACCAGAAGCGGCTCGATGGCGCAGGTCAGCAGGTCTGCCGTGATGGCGATGTACCCGGGCCGACCGGCCAACGACATGAGGTTGGCCGCAGCCGCCGGATCCGTCGTCGGATCGCGGCGGTCGACGCCGATGACGACTGTGCCGGCCTTGAGCAGGGCGTCGGCAAGGTGCGAGCCGATGAAGCCGGCAGAGCCGGTGACGACCGCTCGACGTGGCGCCGCCTGGGTCGTGGAACGTGGTGTGTCAAGCACTGGGTTCTCCGGACGGGAGTGAGGCAGAGTCGAAGGGGTCACATCAGGAGGTCGAGGATTGCCCGGCCCCGAGCGCTCAGCGTGTGGTCGGCTTCCTCGTGGCCGCGCACGAGGGCAGTGGCGGCCTCGATCGCTCCGAAGCGGTTCAGCAGACGTTGCTCGGGTTCGGTGAGCTGCCGTCCGTAGCCCTCGAAGAAGGCAAGACGTAGTCGCGGTGTTGCGGCCCATTGCCGGAATTCGAGTCGGGCGAAGTCGCGTATTCGGGCGTCCGGTCGCATGTGCTCGAAGTCGAGGACCCGAAAGACCTCCCCGAGTAGCCAATTCCGGGGCTGATAGTCCAAGTGGCAGACCGCACCGGAGATTTCCGAAGTCGCTAACTCGGTCGCGATGACGCGGAGATGGCGGGCTTCTGCGGACGTGAGCAAAGCAAGTCCTGCCGCTCGGTCGATCCACCCTTCGAGGCGCCCTGCGAGCATTGATCCGAGCATGCCCTTGGCGTCGAAGGCGGTCGAGTCGTGTAGGACGCGCAGGGTCGCTCCTGCGGCCTCGTAGGCCTGCCGGAGATCCCTGGAACCAGAGGCCAAGACGTCGCCGCGCGTTCCGGGGAGAGCCGTGAGCAGCAACGTGTGGCTTGCTTCGTCATGGGCGACGAGCCGCGGTGCGTGGTGCGCGAGATGCCGAGCCCAGGTCATGTAGGCGCGTACCTCTTGGGTGAACCGATCAGGCCGATGATGCTGCTTGGCGATGTATTGGGTGCCTTCGACATCTACAAGCCGCAGTACGTGAGAGGGCAGCGTGAGGTCGTCGATGACGTGGACGGCGCCGAGGGTTCGCCGGCCCAGCGCAAGCCGCGGCTCGGGGGAGGTTGCCTTCATGACGAACTCGTTGTCTTCGGGAGATGACCGGTGTCGTTGTGTCGGTCGAGGACCCAGCGCTGTTGTCCGAGGCGATTGCGGTGGCGCTGCCAGCGGGTGAGTGAACCGTGCGAGATGGTGAAACCCGTGGTGGTTCCGGGAGCCAGACCGAGCAGGAGGGCATGGGCAGAGAGGATGGTCTCGCCGTGGGCGGCCAGCAGCAAACGATCGCCGTCGTGCCGGATGACGAGTTCGTGAAGGAAGCCGCAGGATCGGCGTAGATACCCGTTCCACGTTTCCGAGCCGACGGCCCAGGCCCGGTCGGGGTGCATCTCCGGTCCTCCGTCGGCGGCGGTCTTCACGTCGTACCAGGACCTGCCGTCCGCCTCACCGTGAACCGGCCCGTCCAGGCCGGATTCGACGGTGAGCGGGAGGTCGAGGTGTCGAGCGAGGATCCGGCCGCTGTCTCGAAGGCGCAGCCGCGGCCCGCTGTACAGGGCAGCGAAAGGCCGCTGCCTGTGCTCGGTGGCCAGGTGGATCGCGGTTGATTCCATCTGGGCCCGCCCGAGGGCGGTGAGGCCAGTGCAGGTCGCGGGCCCGCCGACGAGGCCGTCGACGTTGCACTGGGCCTCGCCGTGGCGGACGAGGACGAGTTCGGTGGTGATCACGCACCCTCCTGAGCCGGATGACGGTAACCCCCGCGACCCATGTAGGGGGCCGTGAGCGCGGCGTGCAGGGCCAGGAAGCCCTTCAGATCGGCTCGGGTCGTGTGGCCGAGGCGAGAGGCGTGTCCGGCTGCGGCGTTGTTGTACCTGCTCAGGGCCTCGTCGATCTCGGCTTGCGAGAGTGCGCCGTGTGTCATGGCGAGCGTGGTGATCAACTTGGCCAGGTCGTAGCCGAACGGTGCGAGAGTCAGGTCGTCCGTGTCGACGGTGTAGATGGTGTTGTTCTCGGTGATCAGGAAGTTGCGCGGATTGCTGTCCTTGTAGAAGGCGGCTGGTCCGTCTACGGCGGCGCTCAACACCCCTATCAGGGCATCCCGGGCGTACTCGCCAGGCAGGTAGCCCTCCACCAACCTCGCGTGCAGGGCCGTCTCGCGGCAGCTGAGGAAGTCGGCGAGCGCCGAACCGCCGTCGAGGGGATGTGCGCTGTCCAGGCGGGCCCGGTGCAGCTCGGCGGCCCACGCTGCTCCGTGCGCGTCGCCCATGTGAGTGGCCAGACGAAGGAGATCCGGTGCGCTTGCGTGGCGGCCGTCGATGTACTCGAAGGCCAGGTCGGCTTGTCCGCTTGTGATGAGAGCCGGTAGGCGAAGAGGGGCCGCGTGGCGGACGAGCCAAGTGTGATGGAGCTCGGCCAACGCTCGCTTCTCGGCGCCGGCGAAGTACTTGACGAAGCGCTGGAGGGTCACGATCCACCGCCGAGCGGGCGGGCCACTACGTACGTGACGCATGAGGAGGTCGCAACGGGCCGGTCCGGGTGACGAGCGCGCAGTGCCGCAGCGAGCGCCTGTGGACTGCCGTACAGACCATCGGCGAGGTGATATTTGGGGTTCGTAGCCAGGTACTCGGCGGCGTGGTCGAGGTTGGCGAACGTGAATCGGTGCTTCTCGTGTTCGACCGCGACGACGTCCAGGTGGAAACGGGCGAGGTCGGCGAGGTTGGTGCTGTGGGCGGACGCGTAGAGGCTCCCATGTTGCTCGGCTGTCGGGTCGAGACCCGTTCGGGCGAGTAGCCAGTCCAACTCGCGGTAGCTGTCACGAGACTTCGTGACGAGCACTGCGACAGCCTTGTCCGCCAGCACCCGGGCGATCTGGGCGATCACCTGCTCGGGGTGGGGCGAGTGGTACAGACAGAAGGCGGCCACCGCCGCGGCGCAGCGGCCATCGGAGAGTGGCAGGCGGTGAAAGTCCGCTTGGACGAAGTCCACCTGAGTGTGTGGCCACGCTCCCACGCGACGCCGCGCCTCGTTCAACAAAGCGGGAGCAGCGTCGACACAGATCAGGCGGCGTGGTGCAAGGCGCTCGGCCAAAGCGCGGCTGCTCGTACCGCGCCCGCATCCGATGTCCACGATGGTGCCCGCTCGGGCCGCGCGAGTAGGCCGATGCGCCTTGATCAGGTCGGCGATGGTGGGAGCTACCGGACGTCCTGAAGTCTTCGCGCGCAACAGCGCCTGGGTCCGACCCGCGAGCCGGGCGGAGTTCCCATACAGCAGGTGCCGAAGATTCGGATCGAGGAAGGGGTTGGCCGTCATGGCTCCGCCCTCCCTGCCGTGGGAGCGGAGCGTTTCGATGCGGTCAGGCGGAGCGGGAGGCCAGACTCTCCAGCCACCGGCGGGTGTGCCGTCGGTTCGTGAGGAGGACGACGTCGGCGTGGCGGGCGAATGCGTCGATCTTGGCCAGCACACGTGGACGCATGCGGCGACGGTAGGTCGCCACGTACTTCAGGACGCCCCAGGTGATGCGGTTGTGGACACCGTTGCCTCGGTGTCCGGCGCCGTGCCGGACCTGCCGGGACAGGATGCCCCACAGCGCGGCGGGCGTGGAGACGTCCATCAGCACAACCGTGTCGCAGGCTTCGAGACGGATCTGCAGCGTCGAGTTGTAGTTGCCGTCGATCACCCAGGAGGGCGCGGCCACCAAGTCGTGCTGGAGAGCGGCGAACTTCTCCATGGGCAGCGGGTTCCACTCGTCGTCGAAGAACGCGGCGTCGAGGTGCGTCACCGGTGCGTGCAGAATCGCGCCCAACTGCCGGGCCAGGTGCGACTTGCCGCTTCCGCCACAGCCGATGACGGCGACCTTGTCCATGGTGCTCCAGGGTAGAGGGGTGGCCCGGTTCGATCGGCTCGCCGCCCGCGACACGTCCGGGTGATCGCACGCTGGTTACGCGCAGGGCTGCCTTCATCGAGCGACCTCGCGGTGTGAGGTATCGGCGGAGACGACGGCGTCGAGGATGCGTTCAAGGGCGTCCACCTGGCGGGTCAGGCGGAAGAGTTCGAGGCGGCGCACGCTCTGTGCGAGCAGATCGACGTGCCTGCAAGTACCGGCGATTTCGCGCAGGTACCGAAGACGTCGGATCACCTGGTCGCCGTTGTCGACGATCAGCGCCCCGGGAACGAAATGCTCGACAAGTGCGATGTGAGCGGGGGCCAGCGGCAGACATCCCGCCAGAACGGCCTCGAAGATGCGCTGGGTCATCTGACCTACGCGGGCATAGCGCTTCGGGAGCAGCAGAGTTGTGGCCAATGCCGTGCCGTAGAGACGGCTCACCTCGCCGAAGGGCACACGTCCGAGAAAGGTGACGTGTGGCCAGCGAGTGGTGGTGGACCACTTGCCCCCGACCCGGTGCTCGAAGACTGCGGCGGCCGGCGCCAAGAAGCGGTCGAAGTCGTCGTCGCGGTCGTATTGATTGCCGACGTAGGCCAGTGGAATCGGTCTCGGTGACGCTGCCAGAGCGCTGACATCGACGGCGTCCAGGAGCGCGTCGTCGACGGGGAAAAGCAGACGGTGAGCACCGGGACTCGGCAGAAGCGCGGCCTCGCACATCGCGACGTTGGGAAGTTGCCGCCAAACGTTGTCGGTGGCCAGCTGTCGGTCTTTGTCCCAAATGATCGTGGGAGTTCGACCCTGCCGGGTGTAGTGGTCGAGAAGCGTGGCCTGCCGGTGCAGGTCACATGTGTGGCCAGGGCTGCCGCAGGGGGTGGTGTTGCGTCCCGGGATCGGCCAGCGCCATTCGAGAAACAGCACGTCGATTTCGGGCAGGTCGGAGTCGAAGCTGTACGTGCCGCCGAGATCATCGCCGGATTCGACTCGGTCGCGGTTGGCCTGGAGAAATACGACGTCGTACCCGCGGGCGAGTAGTTCGTCGATCAGAGGCCGTCGGTGGCTGCGCCCTCCGTCCGGGGTGTCGGTGATACCGGTGCCGAGAAAGCCCCAGAAGCTGTAGCCGATCCTCATGACGTGATCCACCGTCCTTGCAGGAGGAGGCCGTCCAAACCGGAGGCGGCCAGACACTCCAAAGCCATGGCCGGTGTCCCGCAGATCGGCTTGCCCTTGACGTTGAGGGAGGTGTTGATCAGCACGGGAACACCGGTGCGATCGGCGAAGGCAGCGAGCACTTTGTGCAGAAACGGATTCTGCGCGGCGGTCACGGTCTGGACCCGAGCGGTGCCGTTCGCGTGCACGATTGCGGGAATACGTCGACGGGTTTCGGCAGTCACCTTCGAGGCCATCGACATAAACGGTGCGGCCTGGCCCAAGGTGAAGTACTCGGCGGCGTGGGACGCCGCGACCACGGGAGCGAACGGGCGGAAGGCTTCACGGAACTTCACGGTCGCGTTCAGCCGCTCGACCACCCCGGCCTCCAGCGGGGAGGCGAGGATCGAGCGATTGCCCAGGGCCCGGGGGCCGGCTTCGACTCTGCCCTGGAAGAGACCCGCAATCGTGCCACGTGCCAGCTGCTCGGCCAGAAACTCCGCTACGTCGCCGTTGGGCATGTGCTGGGTGAGCCCGGGCCATGCGGCAAGGTCGAAGTCGGGTGTAGGGAAAGCAGGGCCGAGGTAGCACGTTCCGGCGATTCCCGACAGCGGGTGAGGATTACCGCCATCGAGGTGGACCGCGGCGGCGGCACCGATGGCGGTCCCCGCGTCGCCCGGAGCCGGGGGCACGAAGACCTCGTCGAAGATCTGCTCGGCGATGATGCGCCCGATCGCGACGCAGTTCGTGGCGACGCCTCCTCCTACACACAACCGCGGTGAACCGGTGAGGGATCGTGATCGGCGAGCAAGATGCACCATGACCTCTTCGGTGCGCTCCTGAAGTGCGGCTGCCAGGTCCTTGTGTACGTCCTCGATTGGGGCACTCGGCAGCCGCCGCAGACACGTTGCCTCAACGAACGCGGTAGAGGTCCGCGCGTACCCGGAGGTCAGGACGCGCGGTGGGAGAAGGCTGGGATCGAGTGCGAATCCGTCGGACGTGATGGGGACGGCCCGTACGAACAGATCGCGAAACCTGCTCGGATCGCCGAGCGCGGCGAGGGCCATGACGGTGCCCTCCTCATCGCCGCGGCGCCACCCCAGATGTTCGGTGATCGCTCCGTACACGTAGCCGAGCGAGGCCGGGTCGCGCAGAGACTGCACCGTGCGGACGTCGGGGCGGCCGAGCACACGCTGGTGAGCGTGGCCGATGGTGGTCGTCTGTCGCTCACCGAGGCTGTCGACGACCAAAACGGCGGAGTCGTCCCACCCACTGGCTGCGAACGCGGCGAGTTGGTGGGTGCGGTGATGGAGCACGGCGGTGACGTCCGCCTCGGGGAAGCCCAGTTCGAGTTCCCGTACACGGCGGCGGGTGCGCAGCCCGACTTTCGCGAAGCCGACAGCCCGGGGAAGCGTGCGGGAGCGAGTGTGTCGCGATAGCGCGAAGCGCATGGTGGCGGGTACTTCGGCAAGGTAGTCGGCGGGACGGAAGTTGTAGGCAACGGCTTCGACGTCACCCGCCTTGATACCGGCCTCCGCGAGCAACCACTCGACGGCGTGGTGAGGGTAGGCGTGAGTGTGCTTGACCTCGGACAGGCGCTCCTCTTCGACGAAGCCGACCAACTCGCCATCGATCAGCAACGCGGCCGATGAGTCGTGGGTGAAGGCGCACATTCCGAGGACCACGGACGGCGCCTGCCGTTTCCCTTTTGCTGTCATGGGGTTCCTGCCGATCCGGCCACAGAGTTGCGTTCGGCGGTACGGAGCCGCAGTTGGCCATACCAAGCGGCCAGCGCGTCATCGAGTGGGCCGTGGATGGTCTCGGCGAGGGCCGTGGCTCGCTCGTGCATTCCGGCTTTCCACAGTCGGTAGCTGCGCATGGTCTTGGCCAGGTCGTCCCACCCCGGATGTCCGGTGGCAGCACCGGTTCGGACTCGTTTCAGCAGCGTGTCGAATCCCTGCCAGGGGGTGGTCAGTTCCGGCATTTCAGGGGCAGCGGTCAGGAACCCGAGCGCATCCGCATGTTCGATGTCGCGCTCGTAGATGTGGAGCGAATCGACGTGATGGTGGTAGTCGCCCAACTCGGCGTCCAGCCATCCGGCGACCAGTTCGTGCAGCGTGGTGAAGAAGAACAGGTCGTATGGCATGCCGATCCAGACGTCCTGGCCGCGCATGGTCGTGGACATCAGCAGGCGACCCTCGCGCAGGTGAAAGCGGAACCCGAGCGTGCACGGGACGTCGCTGTGGCCGGCGGTGTCCCGGCCGGGGTCGTACAGCTGGATGACGGCTCTGCGAGAGTCGGGATCGGCCTGGAGAATTTCGAGAACGCGACGCAACTGGTCCACGTAGCCATGCCAGTTACGCAGTCGTGGACCGTACGCTCCACGAAGCACACCGTCGTCGGCGTACTGGGCGAGCCGAGTGTTGTACTCGAAGATCCATGGATCGTCGGTCCCCGAGAGAATCCACACGGTTTCGGCCACTGCGAAGGCGGGGTTCAGCACACGGGCCGGTGGAGCGAGGAGAAGCCGTGCACGTGGGCGAGTCAGGCGCAGGTTCACGTCGAAAACTTCGCGAGTGGCCATCGCGCGCGGACTGACTCGTCGACCGTCCTTGGTCAGGGCCACGGCTCGGGTGAACAATTCAGCGACGCTGTCGGCCGCCAAGTTCGTCATCGGAATGAGCCTTCCTCGTCTTCGACTCGGTTTGATCCCGGCACAGAGCGAGTCCTCGGCTCGTAAGTGGGGGCGTACCTCGCACCGACCGCCGCAGGCTTCATGACCAGTTGAGCGATCGCAGCGGCGCTGTGACCGCGCCGGACACACACCGCATCGCGAGCCGCCGCAGCAACATGGGCTTCGCCGTCGACGACCTGATCGAGTGCCGCAGCGACATCGCTTGCCGTATGTGCGGAGCAAGCGGCCTCTTGCTCGGCCAGACGCAGCGAGCGTTCGCCGGCGAGACGCAGTTCCACGACGGGGACTTCGAGAAGGATGGCCTCGATGCCGCAGGTGGACGAAACACTGATCAAGGCGTCCGCGCCGGCCAGACAACCGCGCGCCCCGACAGCCGGATCGGCCAGGGCTATCGAAGGCTCTTCGAGCCGGCGCATCAGATCATCCAGAACGGCCCGGCTCTGGGCAGGGTGCGGCGCGACAACCAGGCCCCACGGCCGCTTCACACGCAGGAGCGCGTCCCGGATGATGTCGGCTTGGGCCTGAAGCCGCTGTGGGCTGAACGGTTGGCAGGCCCAGACTGCGATCCGCGGGGATTTGCCCGCGGGGCCGAGGCCCAAGAGCCTTTGCAGATAGTCGCGTTGCATGTCTCGATCGAGGAGATCCAGGCGGTCGAGGCGCGGCTGGCCCAAGGCGTGGATCTCTGCGTCCGGATGGCGAGCCCACGCCTTCGCCATGCGCACGTCGCGTCGACCCATCACGACGATTCGACGGCTGTGCAGCGCTTCCACCGCCACTGATCCGGGGACCCAGGCCCCGTGCTGGATCAGCGTGCTCGTGATCCCGCGACGTTCGGCCGCGTGGACAGCGATGGCACCCAAAGGGCTCGTGTCGTTGGCAAGCAGTAGGTGGTTGGGGCGGACCTCGGCGAGTAATTCGTCGAGCCATGCCTCGAAGGCCACTGTGGAGGCCCAGGACGGCTGGGTGCATCCGCCGGCACGCTCCAAGAGCGCGCCGGCGATTCCACCCAGCCTGTCCAGCAAGACGGCGTGTGGTCCGACCCTGACGGTGGCGTGTTCGCCGAATGGTGCCTGATCGACGGGCCACAGACGGGGGACGGTGCCGGAAATCGACAGGACATTCGTTGGCGCCGTCCATACGGTGATTGCCGGAGTCGAGGGGTTTGGACAGCGATCGCTCGCGTCGGTGGCGAGGTCGATGATCACGCTGGGCCGCCCGTGACGGCTCAACTCCTGCAGCACCGGCAGTAACGTCTCCGCGTGCCGGGAAGACCAGGACAGCGCCACCACGGCGTCGGAAGGCAGCCGCTCCGCGCCGATCGCGATCGTCTCGCACAGAGCATTCGGTAGAGGGGGCACGTGCGTGGTCCCAGTCGAGAGGGACGACCTTGCGGGCATGTACGGCGGGGGCGTTCCGAGGGCGAACGCGATGCCGGAGTCGGTGACGGTGTACGAGCGGTACTCCCGCGAACTGGTCGCGCGCAGAGCGATCAGGTCCTCGCCGCACACGGACGGCGTTGCACTCATCCGGACCGGCGGTACGTACGCGGCATCGAGTTCGAGGAGTTTGCGGACCAGTTGCGTAACCAGGCGACGGACAGGTACTTGGTGGATGTACAACCAGGAGGCTCCACCCGGCGTGGTGGCCTTTCGGGAGCTGTGCTCCCAGAAGGCGACCATCACCCTTTCAACATGCAGTTGCGTTCGCTTGGCGGTGACCTTCGGCGTCGAGGCGGGAGCGGGCCGCGGCCGGTTCATCCGAGATTTTCGGCGTTGAGGCGAGCATGCCCGCCAAGGGTCATGATGCGGAGGAGTTCCTGCGGGGATTTCGCGATGGCGGGGAGTGGTTCGTGGGCTTCGCCGAATCCCCAGGAGGCGTGGATGTACGCGATTCCCGCCCGACGTGCCGCTTCCTGGTCGACTCCCGTGTCACCGACGTACACGGCCGCAGACGGGTCGACGCGCAGGTCGAGCACTGCCAGAAACAGCGAATCCGGGGCGGGTTTTCCACGCTCCAGCCCGGGCGTTCGAATCGTGGAGAAGGGGCAGCCGAGCTGCACGAGGAGGGGCGCCGCTCGTCGCAACGGCTTGGAGGTGACCACGCCGAGGAGCCAGTCATCTGCGGCCAAGGCAAGTAGCGTCTCCGCGATGCCGGGGAAGGGACGCGCGAGGTGGGCTGCGGAGAGGGAAGCCCTGTCGTAGGTGGCCTGCAGCCGCTCGCCGTTCGGCAGATCAAGGAGCCTCATGATGTCCTCGAAGGGACGGCCCAGGTGCTGCGCGTACACCTCGAACGGCTCCCGCACACCGTGGTGTTCACAGACGGCGGACCACGCAGTACGCATTACGGGGAGGGTGTCGAGCAACACACCATCCAGATCCAACAGCAGCGCGCGCCGACCGTGAGGTGGCCTTGCGGCGAGGAGCTTGTCGATTGCGTGCACAGGCGCCTCCGTCAATGCGGAGCTGCCCGGTTATCCGTACTTCCGGACAGCTGCTCGTCGATGTCGTTGCGGTAGCCGTCCAAGCACGGCCTACCGGTGTCGAAGACATCCACGATCGACGTGTCCGAGTGGCGTCGACATGCCATCCCGGTGCCATTCGTTTGCCACTTCGCATCCACCGGCCGGCGCGACCCGACCAGTCGCGTGGAGCGGGGGAGCGCTTTCGGCGCGGCAGCCGGGCGCGGTGCAGGCGCGCATCGGACGGCTACGGGCCCTGAACTCAGGTCGTGGTGACCTCAGCAGTCGACGTCCCGCTCTGCCAGGGACCGGAACAAGACTGCGATCTGGAGGCCGTCGGGGAGTTCGGTCACGGTGCCGAGTAGGTGTACGTCGCCGTGGCGAGGGTGAATCGCGTATCGGTCGACGATGTTTCGAGGGGTGACTGCCGTTTGGGCGCGCCAGTACTTGGCTGCCTCGGGCAAGGCCATGAGTCGATCGAGAATGGCCGTCAGGACGGCGTCGTCGGGGTAGCGGATTCGCGTCTGGCGGATGTGGGCCACCGCGGTTGCCCGGACGTTGTCGAGGTCACGGATGCGCTCTTCGGCATCCTTTGTGAAGACCCACAGGGCTGCGTTGAGTGGCAGGTCGCCCGGAGTGGGATCCGAGAGGCCCAGCCATCGGGCGCAAGTCTCATTCGTGCCCAGGACGTTGCCGGCGTAGTCGAGAATCGCGGCCAGGTGGGGCTCGGCATACCGGAGCAACTGGCGGTGCACATCCGTAAGCGTGGTGGCCGGATGGACCGGAGCTGAGGGCGGATGACCCGTTGCGAGAAGGAAAAGGGTCAGATTGTCCTCCTCCGACATACGTAGTACGCGCGAAACCGAGCTGAGCAATTCGGCTGCGTCCGGAGCGTGTTCGCCGCTCCAGCGACGCGTACCACCTGGAACTCACCCCGGCCAGAGCAGCGACCTGGTCCTGACGCAGGCCGGACGCGCGCTGGCGCGTCGGTTCGGGAAGGCCGACGTCCGCAGGGCGCAAGCGGGCGCGGTAGGAGGTCAGTAGAGCGCGCAGATCCTCGCGACGCACGTCCTCACCGTCGATCTCCCCGTTCATGCAACCCCCCAGTCGATAAGTCTGCATTCAATAATTGAGCTTCACGCTAAAGAGAGGGTCGCTGGTTCCACAGGGCTCCGCTTTTGCCCTCCGGCGGCTCGGCGTGAATCGTGTTCCTTATGGTGCCACCTCTTCGATCTTTCTCCACATGAGATTCGATCCACGTGGCCTCGGGCAGGCGAGCAAGATCGGGAAAGCAAGATCGGGATGGCATAAACGAGGGCTATACCTTCCGCTTATCGGAGAGCACGATGGGACCGCGATCCTCGGAGATCGCCCAAGGAACTCGGGCCGACGGGGGCTTCGCAGAGGAAGGGGCTGGTCATGTGCACCCCGCGGTGTGGTCGGACGTTGTCGAGCCTGGCCTGCGTCATGGTGCTCGTGGCTGTGGGGGCTTGTACGAACGGTAGGTCCACACCCACCCCCGAATCCCGCACGACCTCTTCTTCGCCGCCGCCCGGCATGGCTCCGACAGTGGACCAGTCCGGGCAGGCCGCAGTGGCCGCGTACCGCGGGATGTGGGACGCCGTGGTTCGAGCGAAGGCAACCTCGGACGCGCAATCACCGGAACTCCGCCGATTTGCCTCCGGTCAGGCCCTCCAGTATTTCGTTCTCACTACCCAGGACGATCGCGAGCACGGCTTGGTGGCAAAAGGCGATGTGAAGATTTCACCGCGAGTGATTTCCACATCACCCACGAGAGTGTCGATCACCGATTGCGTGGATGCCTCGGCGTGGCTGCGCCATCGCGTTGTCGACGGACAACTCAAAGACGACACACCGGGTGGGCACCACAAGGGTGAGGCGTCCGTCGTCCTGACGGACGGGCGATGGCTCGTGGAGCAGCTGACGCTTGGTGGGGTGGGTACATGCTGACCGGCCGACGCTTCGTCCGTGCCGCCGTCGGCGGCGCCCTGGCAGCGTCCCTCCTGCTCTTGGCGACGTCACCGGCATCCGCAGACGACCCCATCCGTGGCGGCACCGGGGATGTGACCTGCCAAGGGAACACCTGCTCCCTGACGGCTCGAAGCCCTGCGCACGAAGGTTCGGGCGACTCCGGCACGATGCCGATCTCGCGGCCGGGAAGCGGGTCGTCCCGCTCGGAAACAGCGAGTGAGACGTCAGGGACGACGCCTTTGTCCATCCTGGCCTTGGTTCGGCTGCACGGCCCTCAGGCCATTTCGTTGCCGGGCGGCGTGCCCGCGACGCAGATGGTGGGCAAGGGCTTCCCCGCCGGCGCCCCGAGCGGAGCATCGGGGGCTGCACCGCCGGCCCCTCCGGATCCGGCGGTCGTTGCCCGGACCGCGATGGCGCAATTGGCCCTCCCCTCACCGGTGTTGAAGACGAGCCCGGCCGGCGAGCAGCTGGTGCATATACCGACTTGGTTGTGGATCTCGCCCGCGGAGTGGAGACCCGTTTCCGCGACAGCACAGGTCCCGGGCGTCTCGGTGACGGCGACGGCCACGCCACGGTCCGTCGTCTGGGTGATGGGCGACGGGAGTTCGGTGACTTGTATGGGCCCCGGGACCCCCTACAGCACAGTGGTCGATCCGGCGTCCCCGTCGCCGGACTGCGGTTACACGTACGCCCGATCTTCGGCCAGGGAGCCTGCTCTCGCGTACTCCGTCGTGGCCACGATCACCTGGGATGTGACCTGGGCCGGAGCCGGTCAGACCGGCGTGTTCCCGGGTTTGCAGTCCTCTGCTCAGGCTGCGTTGCGGGTGGCCGAGGTCCAGGCGGTCGTGATCGACGCGTCGTGACGTTTGCTCGTGAAGAAGAGTCTTGTTCACCTCAATGGAGCCGGATGTGGGCACCGAATCGGGATCAGCAGCTCGCCCATCGATGAACTCGCGGGCAGCGTCCGGTGGGCGAGCCGCCATCGATCACAAACCGCCTCGTGCCACGGGCCCGACGAAGGCGGGCCGAGCACTCCGCCGGCATGGGCGTCTGTGGGTCGGGGTGCTCGTGGTCGTGATCTGCACCTTGGTCTTCGCCCTTGTAGCCCAGAAGCTGGGCAAGAAGCACGAAGCCCTCGCATTGTCGCGGGCTGTGCCCGCCGGTCACCAGCTGTCGGCTGACGACCTGAGACCCGTATCCGTCGCCGCGGATGGCGGTGTCGGCCTGGTCTCGGTCAACGAGAAGGCATCCATCGTCGGCCGTATCGCCCTCGGCGCTCTGCCCGCCGGAACGCTCATCCAGCGCGACCTCTTGGGATCGGCCGACGCATACCCGCCGCCGGGCCATGCGGTGCTCGCGCTACCCGTGAAACAGGGCGGCCTGCCCGCGCTTCGACCGGGCCAGCGGGTTGCGATCCTGGACGGCGGCACCAGACAGCCCGGGAACACCGGCGGCCCGGGCGACGCGGATCGGTCCATTCCTGTGGTTGCCACCGTCATCGCCGTCGACGCGATGTCGGACAACGGCCCCGGGGCGGTCGTCAGCCTCCTGATGGAGACGGCGGCAGCTCAAGCGGTGAGTCGCGTCGGCGACCCGCGGTTGGCCATCCTGCCGTTGGCCTCGAACGAGGTGCCCTGATGAGAATGACAGTGCTGTGCTCGCTGACCGGCGCTCCCGGAGTTACGACGACCGCGCTGGCGCTCGCCACGGCTTGGCCGACAATTGCGTCCGAGGGTCGTGAGCGGTCGGCGCTCGACGTCGACCGGGTGCTTGTCGAAGCGGATCCGTCGGGTGGCGACATCGCCGCCTGGCTCGGGCTCTCGGACACGCCGGGGCTCATCGATCTCGCCGCGGCCACCCGGCGTTCGTTCGCCATGGGCGATCTCCTCGCCGCGGCCGGCCAGACGTTGACGGGGCAGTGTCACGGGGTTCTGGCGCCTGCGAGCGCGGCTCAGACCGGCGCCGCCCTGGCCTTCCTGGAGCAGGGCCGGTTCGCCGTACTCCGGCGGCTGGGAGCTCAGAGAACACTCTTCGTCGACGTCGGGCGTCTCTCCGCCGCTTCCCGTTCTCTGGCCGAGCAGGCGGACGTCGTCCTTCTGTTGAGCCGCGGCGGGGTGGACGCGCTCTCGCACGTTGCCGCAGAGGTCGAGGACTTCGCGAAGACGCGAACCCTTTGTCTCGTGGTCGTCGGTGCGTGTGCGTACTCGCCGGACGAGATCCGCAAGACGCTGGGCATCGATTGGGTGGGGCGACTTCCCTGGGATCCACTCGCGGCCACCGACATCCAGATCGGAAGAGGCGGCATCCGCCGCTTCCGTCGCTCCCGTCTGCCTGCCGCCATCGAAGTCCTGGGCGCGGACATGCTTCGCCGAGTCGAGTCGCTGCACTCACCCGACGCGCACATTCGTGCGTCCGGAAGGGCCGATACCGAATGAACGCCATGGACGACCCGGGTTTTCGTCTTCGGCAGCCACCAGAGGAGTTTGTGGACGAACGGGTGATCGCGCTGACCATCCGGCAGCGAATCGCACACCGAATGAGCGCATACACGCAGTCGTTGGAGGAAGCGGGGCTCCCTGCCCAATCCTTGGAGCAACAGCGAGACACGGTGCGCTCCTTGATCGGCGAGGAGCTGACCGCGGACGCCGCGGCTCGGCTCGGTGCCGGGAGCCCTCCGCTCTTCGAGGAAGTCGAGGAACGGGTCACCCGCATGGTGCTGGACGGCTTGTTCGGCCTGGGGGCCATTCAGCGGTGGCTGGATGACGACAACGTCGAGAACGTCATCGTCAATGGCTGCGACACGGTCTTCGTCCGCTACGCCGACGGCCGCAAGGAGAAGGTTCCGCCGATCGCCGGGTCGGACACGGAACTGATCGAACTCATCCGCGCCGTGGCTGCACGAACCGGCGAGGAGGAGCGGCACTTCGATCGTTCCTCACCGTGGCTGAACCTTCAACTCCCGGATGGATCACGCCTGTTCGCGGTCATGTCGGTCACGGAGCGAGTTTCGCTCTCGATCCGGCGTCATCGATACCCCCGCCTCACTGTGGCAAAGCTCCAAGAAATGGGGGTCTGCGACGAGTCCCTGGCATCGTTCCTGGCCTCGCTGGTGCGAGCGCGAAAGAACGTCATCATCGCCGGCGGTGTGAACATCGGGAAGACGACGGTGCTTCGCGGCTTGGCGGCCGAGATTCCGAGCCATGAAAGGCTCGTGACGATCGAGGACACCCTCGAACTCGGCCTAGACCACGACCGGGTCGCGCATCCTGACGTCGTGGCGATGCAGGCCCGCGAGCCCAACATCGAGCGCCAAGGGGCCATTGATCAAGCCGAGCTGGTGCGTTGGGGGCTGCGCATGGCGCCGGATCGGGTGATCGTCGGGGAGATTCGCGGAGCGGAGGTCATCCCCATGTGCAATGCCATGAGTCAAGGCAACGACGGGTCGTTGAGCACGATCCACTCGTCCACGTCCGCCGGTGTCTTCACGAAGCTGGGCGCCTACGCCGCGCAGAGCCCCGAGCGGTTGACTCTCGACGCCACGAACCTGCTCGTGGCGTCGGCACTGCACTTTGTCGTCCACCTGGGCTGGTCGGCGGACGGAAAGCGAGTCGTGGACTCCGTCCGGGAAATCGTCGGGTCCGATGGTCCTCAGGTGATCTCGAACGAGGTGTACAGACCCGGTCCTGACGGCCGTGCGACGCCGTCCACCCCGCCGCGCGCCGACACGCTGGACGAACTCATCGCGGCGGGACTCGATGCACAGGCCTGGTGGACCCCTAACTGGGGTGACTCCTTGTGAGGCCATACGTGTTCGTCTCGGCCCTGCTCGGTGCCGGCGTGGGGCTCGGGATCTTCCTGGTGCTCTCGGACCTGCGGTCCGCACACTCCTCGGCGGCCGACGACCGGCAAGGGCCGGGACGATTGGCCGCCGGAGTACGGGAAGTTCTCGGCCATCAGCGCCTGGTGGTGAGTGCGGTGGCGGCAGGTGTGGCGATGGGCGTGCTGACGGGCTGGCCGGTGGGCGGATTCCTGACGACGATCGCCGTGCTGTCGATGCCGCAGGTCGTTCGACCCGATCGCGACGCGAAGGCACGAACCGCTCGCATCGAAGCCATCGCCGTCTGGGCCGAGATGCTTCGGGACACCCTGTCGGCCGCAGCCGGACTTGAGCAGGCGATCCGCGCGACGGCCGACAGCCCACCGCCCGCCTTGGTCGAGGAGGTGCGCGGGTTGGCGGCCCGCATCGAGTCCGGGCAACGAACCGGCGATGCGCTCCGGGACTTCGCCGATGACCTTGACGATCCGACGGCGGACCTGGTCGTCGTGGCGCTGATCCTCGCGGCCGAACGACAGGCCAGGCAACTCGCCGAATTGCTCGGATCGTTGGCCGACTCGGCACGCGAGCAGGTGGTCATGCGGCTGAAGGTGGATGCGGAACGAGCCCGGGTGCGGACATCCGTGCGCGTCGTGATGGGGGTCTCCCTGGCCATGGCAGCCGGGCTGGTGCTGCTGAACCGCGGCTACCTTCAGCCCTTCGATTCCGCGGTGGGTCAGTTCACGTTGGCGATCGTCGGATCCCTGTTCGGAATCGCATTCGGATGGATGGCCCGTATCGCGAGGCTCGCGAAACCACGACGTCTGCTGACCGAAGCCGGTGTTCAGGGTGAGAGGGTGTGGCAACCGTGATCATCGCGGCGATACTCGGAGCCGGCTTCGGCGCCGGGACTCTCGTGATCCTCCACGCCCTGTATCCACCACGTATCTCGCTCCAGGACGCCCTCGCCGCACTGCACCGACCTCCGACGGTCGCGCCCATCGCGGTTCAGGAGGAGCCGGGCTGGGCGTCGCGCCTCGGCCGCCTGTTGGTGCCCCTGCTGCGGGCGCTGGGATTGCCGACCGAGGGTGTCGGTCGCGACCTGCGAGTACTCGGCCGAGATCCGGAGCGGCACTTGGCCGAGAAGGCGGCGGCAGGGCTCATGGGGTTGATGCTGCCTCCGGTACTTCTCGGCCTGATCGAACTGCTGGGCATCGTGCGCACGGGCATCACACTGCCTGCGGTTGTCACCGTCGGATGTTTCCTGGTCATGTTCACGGTTCCCGATCTCGCCGTACGATCCGCGGCCAAGGCACGACGTGATGACATGCGGAGCGCCTTGGCCGTCGTCCTCGACCTCACCGTCGTTTCGCTCGCGGGCGGGGCAGGTGTCGATCAGGCGCTCCGGGACGCAGCTGCTGTACCCCAAGGGTGGGCAGCCGCGCAGATCCGCCGGGCGTTGTCGACGGCAGCGATGTCGCGCATACCGCCGTGGGGCCCGCTGGGGCGACTCGGCGGCGAACTCGACGTCCAGGAGCTCCGTGAGCTCGCAGCCGCCGTCGCCCTGGCTGGCGCGGAAGGTGCACGCGTGCGAAAGTCCTTGGCCGCCAAAGCCGCCGGGCTTCGGGCTCGGCAATTGGCCGAAGCACAGGCCGAAGCCGTCGCGTCGACCGAGCGGATGACGTTGCCGCTCACGTTGCTCTTCGCCGGCTTTCTGCTCTTCATCGGCTTCCCGGCCATGAGTCATGTGATGTCCGGCCTGTGACGGTCGGAGGAATAAAGGAGGTTTCGATGGTGCGCACGACCAGGACGTGGAAGGGGTTCCAGGCGGCAATCAAACGAGCGATGTGGCGGATGACCCATGAGGACGACGGCTACACGACGGAGACCGTAATCGTCACGGCCTTGCTGGCCGCCGCAGCGATCGCCATCGTCGCGATCATCGTTGCCAAGATCACCGGCAAGGCGAACGGTATCGACCTGGGGCTTGAGCCTGTCGTGCAGTCGGGGACGACGATCGTGACGTCGATGTTGGCGCTCCTGTAGAGGATGACCAGCCATGTTGCGCCAACAGGCATCGAGTGATGGGCGACTTCGGGGCTTGGCGAAAGCACGCACCGGAGAGTCGGCTCCCGCCCGACACGGGATTCGAAGTCGCAACCGGTGCGGTAATGATGCGGGTGCCGTGTCGATGGAGCTGGTCATCGTCACCCCGGCGCTGATGCTCGTGATCATGCTGATCGTGCAATTCGCGATCGCTCTGCATGCCCAGCATGTCGCGCAGGCCGCGGCATCTCGGGGTCTTGCCGCTGCGCGTGCGGACAACGGCACCGCCGCTTCCGGGCAGGCCCGTGCCACGTCGACCTTGAATGCCCTGGGACACGCCGTGTTGCAGAACCCACGGGTGTCGGTTACGCGGGGGCCTGATCGCGTACGGGTCGTGGTCAAGGGGACCAGCGCCGCAGTGGTACCCGGCCTGCACCTGGGGGTCACAGGGATAGCCGAGGGTCCGGTCGATCGGTTCGTTCCGGATGCACCGGCCACATCACCGCGGAGGCGCTGAGCATGCTCTGCCGTCCATCGCGGCAACAGCCGAGAATCCGAAGGCGCGTGGGACGAAGGGACTCCGGATCGGTGACTGTGGAGTTCGTCCTCCTGTTACCGCTGCTCGTCCTCGTGCTGCTCCTGGTGGTCGCCGTGGGCCGTCTGGCGGGCAATCGGCAGGACCTTCACGACTCGGCTCACCAGGCAGCCCGAGCTGCGTCGCTCGCGCGAGATCCCGAGTCCGCTAGACAACGGGCGTTCGACACGGCTCACGCAACCCTCGACGGGGTCGGACGCGTGTGTCAGGAGTTGCAAGTCGACGTCGGAACCGCCGACTTTCGACCGGGGGGCTCGGTTCGGGTCCGAGTTGCGTGCACGGTCAGGCTGAACGATCTCATGCCCCTCGGACTGCCCGGAACGAAGACCCTGAGTGCCGAGGCAAGCAGTCCTGTCGACCGGTATCGAGGCAACGAGGTGACGGTTTCGGGGACGCGAGAGGCGTTCGGTTCGGTGGGGTCGAGATGAACCTCGTGGGGTGCAGGCATCGTTGCCCCGACTCCGGGCAGGTCACCGCCTTCGTGGCCGTGTTGATGGCGGTCCTGCTCCTGGCGGCCGGGCTTGTACTCGACGGCGGACTGGCGCTGGCAGCCAAAGCGGACGCGGTGGACGCGGCCCAGGACGCCGCTCGTGCAGGGGCCCAGGCCATCGATCTCGCCGCCGCCCGCGGCGGCGCCGTCTCGCTCGCCCCCGACCGTGGACGGCAGGCAGCGCTGGCGGCTCTGCGGGGAAGCGGCTATGAGGGAACCGTCGAGGTGAACGACAGACGGGTGACGGTCCGGGTGACTCATCGTCAGAAGACGCAGCTCCTGTCCCTGGCCGGGCTGCACGAGCTGACGGTCACGGCTACGGGGACGGCGGAGGCGCAGCATGGCGTGTTGCGGAACGAAGCCCCGGCCGGCGGCACGCGATGATGTTCGTTCGCCGAGCCCGACGCTTCGTCGCGCGGATGGCGGCGGGCTGTCGAGCGCTGCTCGTTGCCGGAGTCTTCACCGGCTTGGTGATCGGTGTGCCCTGGATGCTGGTGCGATGCGTCGGTGATCCGAATCCCTGGCCGGGAGGCTGGGGTTCCCCGTCGGAAGCGTGGGATCGCCTGAGCGCGCCGATCGACGACGAGGTGCTGATCAGGCTTCTTGCCTCCATCGCCTGGATTTGTTGGACCGCGTTCGTTGTGGACTCGGTCGTCGAACTCGCCTGGTACGTCAGGCGGCTGCCTGCGCTGACGCACCAGGCCGGCGCTCGGGCCGTCCACACAGGCCACCTTCGAGAGCTGCCTCCATACCGCGCCGTGGCCGCGCTGGTCATCGGTGGATTGATCCTCGCGGTCCTGGCGACGTGGCGTACGGCTTCGGCGACGGCGACGTCACCCGCGTCGATGGGAGGTGGAGTACCTCCGGGGGTCGTCGCGGCTGCGTCGTACTCGGCGTCGGAGTCGCAGGCTGAAGTCGCTACCTGGCAGCGAGCCCCCGCTGCTACGCGACGTGAGAGCCAAGGGGCCTTCACTTCGTATACGGTCCAGCCCGGCGACACGCTGTGGCTCGTCGCCAAAGCTCGCCTCGGTGATCCTTTGCGGTGGCCCGAGATCTACCGGCTGAGCAAGGAGGTCGTCCAGGAGGACGGGGCATCCCTGATCGACCCGGACCTGATCTACCCGGGATGGACGCTCCACGTACCGGCCTCCTCATCCACATCGACCCCGGCCACACCCCCGGAGAGCTCCGGGTCGGAACCGTCGCAGTCGGCCGATGAATCGGTGCCGTCCCGGACGCCACCTTCCGTGTCCGCGCCGCCGAACACAAGCGTCCCGATCGTTCCCGACAGCGGTCATGCCCGCTCTTCCGGGAAGGGCGGCGGCCATGGCTTCACTGTGACGGAGGGGACGTACGTCGGATTGGGCTTGGTCGGGGCGATAACCGCGCTTGCCTTCACCGTTCGACTGCGCAGGCGCCGGCAGTACGAACCGGGAAGCGGCCGTCGCGACGACCTGACCATGGCCCCGATCGTGCGAGCGATGCGCCACACCTACGAAGAACTTGCCTCGCCCGCCTCGATCGCGGTCGAGACCGAGGGAAGCGAGGATCCAGCCGTTGCGGCGCGCTCGCGGGCGGAGGCCTTCGCCACTCGGATGCGCACGAACGACGCTGCGGCGCTGGGCACACAGGACGGTGATCAGCGAACCCTGGATATCTTCCAGGCATCTGGATTGGGCCTGTATGGAGAAGGCGCTGCTGCGGCCACCAGAGCGCTCGTAACGGGCCTCCTGGCTGAACGGAGAGGCAACCGGCCGCCCGGCATCGAGGTCCTGATTCCCATGCCCGACGCCCGAGCCTTGTTCGGTGACTCGATCGCGACGTGGCCACGGCCCTCTCGCCTTCACTTGACGCCGGACGCGGGCAGTGCTTTGGACCTTGTCGAAGCCCAAATCCGCGCCCATTCGGGGCGGGATCTCCGGCGCGCAGACATCGATTCCCGCGCGGGATTGGTTCTCGTCGTCTCTCCCACCCGGGACGTGACGTCGCGCCTGGAAGAGCTTCTTGTGCGAGTTGCGCCTGGACGTCGAGTCGCCGGTGTCGTTCTCGGACGCTGGTCTTCGGGACATGACCTACACGTTCAGCGAGACGGGACCGTCAGTTCCGGAACAGCCGGCGACCTGATCGGCACCCGGTTGTTCACTCTGGGCAGTAACGAGGCACGCGCCCTACTGACATTGCTGCACGAGGCTGAGGACCCATCACTTCCGCGCCCGCGGCGCTCGCGGCCGAGAGAAGGTATCGAGAATGCAGACGAAGGACCCGAGGAGCCTGTCCCGGCCAAGGTTGATGGTGGCTCCCGAGTCTCCGACTCGTCCGGGTCGATTGCTTCTCCAACCAGGCGCGAGTCAACCTCCGAGGCCCCGGCCGAGCCGGTCGCCCGGCCAGGGCTCAACCTCATCGTCCTCGGCAGAATCCGCCTCGAACAGATCGGCTCCGAAGGCCGGCCCGACCTGACGGCGGCGTTTGCGCCGAAGCAGCTGGAGATCCTTGTCTACCTCTCCCTGCACCCCGACGGCGTCCGAGTAGACAGCATCGCGGCCGACATGTGGCCGACCGCACCGAGTGGGCGGCCGTCCAACTCTTTCCATGCAACGCTGAGTCAGCTCCGCCGATCGCTGCGCCGCGCGGTCACCGAGGTGTCGGAGGACATCACGGTGCACGAGGGCGGTCGGTACAGCCTGAACCGGCGACTTGTCTCCGTGGACCTATGGGAGGTCAGGGACTCCTTGCAGACGCTTCGGTCGACTGCGGACCCGGCGGTCCGTGCAACCGCCCTACAACGCCTGATCGACCACTACATCGGGCATCTCGCGCCGGAGTCGACCGGGGACTGGCTCGAAGCTCCACGCGAGCAACTGCGCCGTGACGTCCTCGACGCGTTGAGCGCCGAGGCGCGAGGTTGGACGGAGACCGATCCGGCCAAGGCGCTGGGGCTCCTGGAGCACGCTCGCCTGCTCGACCCGTACAACGAGCCCCTGTACCGAGCAATTGTCGAACTTCAAGCGGCACTTGGTAGGTACGATGAAATTCCCCGCACAGTAGGGCTGTTGACCACCAAGCTCGCCGAGATCGACGAGGAGCCGAGCTTGCACATCATCCAAGCGTGCGAAAACCTGCAGCGGTTGAGCGACTGAGAGCTTGCTCCCCGCAGGAGATCTTGAGTCCAGAATTCCCGAAAATGAAGCTAGCCGGCAAGCCTTCCAGTCGGTGGGCTCGGACTCTTTCCGATGGGGTATCCGATAATGTGGATACCCCATTTGCCGGCGAAATAGCAGGTCGGCGGACCGTCGGTCCTTCCTCGGCGCCGCGCGACTCGCTAGCCGGAAGGCTGGTCGGCAGTAGCTCGGGGATCGGGGCCGGGTAGCCTTCAGTCTTCGGCCCAGCAAGTTCAGTTCGGTGATTTTGCCGAGTTGGTTGACATGAATCTAGATATCCAAGCGAAGAATCTTTCATCCGGCTGCTTTATGGCATAAATAGCTCGTTCGGATTCGCCTTACCAATGATGATGTGGTCCTGTGGAAATCCCTTCAAATACATTGCCGGCAGCACTTGATTTCCTTTGTCGAAGCGAGATAATCGAAGTATCGGACGCCGCGCATCGGGGTGCGCGTCACGGATAGCCGGAAGTGATTGCAGTGGATCATTCCCTAGGCTCTGAAGAATCCGTTTGCATGGCGGATATCGTCACGCCCGAAGATTTCGCAGTGATTCAGCGGATGGCGCGCGGTTACTGCCGCCGGCTCGACGCGAGTCGGTCAAGGAAGCGCATGGACGGAAGCGCCACCATCACGCTTGGCGGGATGGGCAAGTACGGGACGGACGACGTCAGTGACGACGTGACCCAGGATGCAACGATTCGGTTCGCGGACCGACTCCGTCACATAGCCGCAACCTGCGAACCCTCGGCAGCTGAGGACGGCGCCGGCGGGCCTCAGGCTTGGACTTACGTGCGGCGGGATGGGGAGAAGATCATCGCGACGCGCGAAGGGATCATGTACTGGGCCGTTCGGGACGCCGCAGCGCGCGTCGGGTATCGGTCGGACATCAGGCCCAGCGAAGTTGATGGGTCTTTGGACGCACACTCCGGTCCTGGAATTCCGCATGTCGACAAGCTGTCTGCCATGGCTTTGGAGCCGGCATTGGCGGGGCGTAGTGCCGAGATCTTCCAAGCGGCATGGGGCAACGGCTCCGAATATCCGACACTGAAGTGTGCGCTGAAGATCGCGGAGGAAGCCGATGATCTCGGGCGCGCCGGGGTGATCGGCCGCACGGCGGAACGGATCTACGGAGGTCCGCGAAACTCTTCGTCCAAGATCCGACGCACGAGTGACGCCGCACGCAAAGAGCTGCGCGAACTGATCGGGCGACTCGACGAAGCCCGCGACGAAATGGTCTATCGCGGTATGAGGCACGAAAGCTAGGCGA
This sequence comes from Embleya sp. NPDC055664, assembly GCF_053618075.1. Classification (NCBI taxonomy): domain Bacteria; kingdom Bacillati; phylum Actinomycetota; class Actinomycetes; order Kitasatosporales; family Streptomycetaceae; genus Embleya; species Embleya sp. NPDC055664. The sequence goes on along the minus strand of NZ_JBSHGZ010000001.1, from coordinate 381,352 downwards.
GTGCCCCACGCAGGCCCGGCGGATGATCACCGCCGGGCCTGTTGCTGTGCAGGAGTCCGGCTTTCTTTCGACACGCCCAAATTACCCCGAAAATCATCGAGCAAGATCGGTATTCGGGGCTTCCCCTGGAACGTATTTAAGTGAAAGGGAAAGAGAGCGGGCAGTAAGCCCGGAAAGGACGAGGAAGCCATGCATATCCACGTCGGGCACAATGTGGCCGGCGAGCAGTCCGACCACGAACCCATGTGCTTTGATCGACTGGAAAGCGCACTTGAGGGATTCGCTCACGAACTACGCGACACACAAAGCGAGTTCTGGTACGACAGGTGCGAACGCGTCCACCGCGAGGGCAGCGACTCGGAATGGTGCGAGTGTCCGTGGTGTGACCTTGCGGCCACGGTCGAAGCCGTCCTGGCCGCCATCGCGGACGGCGACGTGGCGTACGCCTTGCGTTCGCACAGGTCTCGGGACGACGCCGAGTACACCTACGCCGTGGCTCTGTGCACTCCGGATGGCCCGGACGCGTGCCACTGGATCACCGTCTTGGGAACGACCCGGACGTTGTGCGTCCACGCGGACTGAAGCCCCACTGGGCGGTCGACGCCTGCCTTCCGGCCGCGCTCCGCCCACCGACGGACGCCCCGTACGTAGCCGCGCCCGTCGCCACGAACACCCGGGTGTCCCGCGATCGCCCCCGTGGGACACCCGGGGCCAACTGTTCACATCGCAAGGGGGAACGATGCTCGAAGCCGAACTCCCCGCGATCACGCACGTTTGGTCCTCCTTCGGACACCGTTTCATGAGCGACGGGTGCGCTCACGAAGACGGCTCCTCCTGCGAGACGTGCTTGACCTGCGGCGCCTGCTTCGAACTGCGCCGACGGCTCGACGATCCGACCGGTGGCGACTACCAGGCCGCCAACGGGGACGACCCGATCGAGTGCACCGGAGACGTCGCCATGTGCCACGGGGAAATGCCGTGTCAGGCCGACAACGGCAACCCGTGCAACGACGAACAGACGCCGTGCGCTCACCGGACGCACGGCTGCAATTGCCTGCTCTGCACCGGCTGAACAGGCTCGACAGCTCACCCCAACCAGCTTGCCATTCGGCACGGCCCGAACCCCGATCCGGGAGGAGGGCCGTGCCTCGTTCGTGCTGGAGACCACGCCATGCGCGCTATACGTACTCGCAGTTGGGATGTGTACAACGCCCTCGCTGCCCACGAACCGTTCAAGACTTACGGCGCTTTCCGGGCGGTATCCGGTCCACCGCCGACCCTGGGTCGCCTTCCGAACGTTTGGCGGCCGGCTGTCCAGGGGGCGCACCGGGACCGGATCACCTACACCGTCATGAGCTACCGCACCCCGATCGGGTGGGTGTTCAACGACGGGGCGATCGTGATCCCGGACGTGCACTACTCGACCACCACGACTCGTCATCAGGGACTGCTGTACGCCCTTTACGAGTTGAGGGGCAGCTTTCCGTCAAGGTCCCTGACGCCCGCGTCGGCGCCGCCCCGGGGGTTACGGCCCCAGACGTGGCGCCGGGCTGATTGCGGCGCGGAAGAGGCCCCTGAACCCCGGGAATCGGCATCTACGTGGGTGCCGCCGGATGAATCCGCGCCGATTGTCTCGCGCATTCGTCGAGCGTGCGAGCAGGCGGATCGAACGCCACCCGAACCGCTCGACTTCCAGGGACCTCCCTCGTTGGCCGGCGTCCCGGATCTCGCCTACATCGACACCGTCCCACCGCACCACAACGCGTGACGAGAGGCCGGTGTCCGGCGCCACGCCGGACACCGGCCCCCCGATCACGGGGAAAACCGTTGGAAGGTGGAACACACGTGATTCCCTCGCAACCCCTCAACCGCCACACGCTGACGGACGCGGAAATGGATGAGATCCGGAACGCGATCGACGGAGTCGACTCGCCGGACGCTCTCGCGGAAGTCACGCTTCGGGCCGTCTTCACTCCACTACTGAAGCCCTTGGGCGAGTCGCTGGCCGGCTACGGTCCGGCACACCGGTTGCACGTTCACCAGTTCGCGATTCCGGCCACTCAGTGGCACATGATCGTGGGTGCGTGCACAGCGAAGGCCGACGTGTTCGGGGCTCGGATATCGGTCATGTCCGATGTCGTCCGGATCATGCCGTATCCCGAAGTCGAGCCGATGACGTACGACGACGAATCGGCCGACTATCCGGACGAGTTCACCGTCACGATCACCCGCGACGCCGCCGAGACGATCGACGCCTGCACCGTCTACTGCGCTCATATCGCGAACGCCTACGGGACGGAGGACACGGGCTACCGGGTCACCGTCGCGAGTTGGCTGGGCAACCTGTCGCGAGTGTTCTCCACGCCTGCTCCCGCGCCGATCCGGATCATCGCGTCCGACGAGTTCTCACTGCGCGTCGAGACCACGCAGGGGACTTGCACGCTCGTCTACCACCCGGAAGCCCGTCGGTGTGCGGTCGACGGTTGTCTCGCGGTGATCGAGGACGACGGTTCGGTGTGGACGTACCGAGCGGACGATCCGGTGTGCCCGGACGGAGATCACCTACCGACGTTCCCGATTGACGCGCCGCATCCCGCGACGTGGGCCATAGAGGCCTGACGGAAGCCACCGACCGTACGTATCTGCGTCGGGGCGTTGGGCCGCAAGGCCGCTCCGAGACGTCGGGTGTGGCGGCCCGAACAACGCTGTGCCGGGCCGCCACGCCCTGAACCTCATCCGCGCGACGCGACGCGCGCCGTTGTTCCGAGAAACACCCCAACAGTGAAGGAAAAATCGCATGTCCAAAGAGACCTTGGAAGATCTCAACCGCAACACGTTGATCGGATTCACCGCGAGCCGGGGCACGGCGTGGCACTACCGGTCCGACTTGCAGAGCACCACGCCCAATCACTACCCGGGCGCCGTTCCCGTCGACGACGTCAAGCGGCGCCTGTTCGACTGGGAAGCCGTGTCCAACGTGATCTACGTCGAGAACCCCATCACGGGCGGGCTCGATCAGGTCCCGGGTCGGCAGGCCATCCTGCGCAGTGACACAGGCGCAGTCCTGGGCCTGTTCGCCGAGGGCTACCAGCCGCATCCGTACAAGGAGTGGTTGGTCGACACCGTCGCCCGCCTCCTCGACAGCGATCTCTCGATCGGCTCCGCCGGACTCCTCCGGGGCGGCGCGGTGGCCTGGGTCTCGGTCGAGGTTCCCGAGTCGATCACAACGCCGGAAGGAGTCGAGTTCCGGCCGCACTTGCTCGCGGGGACGAGCTTCGACGGATCGATCGCCACGACGTTCAAGCGGATCGTGACCAACGTCGTGTGCGACAACACGATGGCGGCCGGCCTCTCCGAGATGGGTCAAGAGGTCAGGATCAAGCACTCCCGGTACTCCCAGCTTCGTCTGGGCGAGGCACGGGACGCCTTGAACATCGTCTTTCGCATCGCGGACGACTTCGCCGCCGAAGTCTCGCGACTGTGCGGGGTGTCCGTCACGAACAGGGAGTGGGACGCCTTCCTCGACGCACACGCGCCGCTCCCCGAGGAGCCCGGCCGCGGTCGCACCTTGGCCGAGCGGAAGCGGGACGTCCTGACCACCCTGTGGGAGGAGGACGACCGGGTCGCCCCGTGGCACGGCACCGCGTACGGGGTGCTTCAGGCGGTGAACACCTTCACCCATCACGAACAGGTCGTCCGCGGCGCCCACCGCGCGGAGCGCAACATGCTCCGGGCCGTCACGGGCGGCGTCGACGAACTGGACCGAACCACGCTCGACACGCTGAGCGGCGTCCTCGACCGACCCGTGCTTGCGGCGTAAGGCACTCCGAGCGCGTGATGCTCCCCTGCGGAGCATCACGCGCTCGGCCGTCGACGAGCACCGCGACGGACCCACACGGTCCGGCAATCCGAAGCCGCTGGCCGCCGGCCCAAGACTCCGACGGATTTACGCTGGGCCGCCCTCTGGGGCAGGCTGCTGCGCAGCGTTGAAGACTCGTCAGCCGGAGGTGGCCGTGAACGAGGACCGGCAGGCGCCGCTGCGAGGGACGCCCCGCCCTGCGGCGTTCGAACCCGTAGCAGCTCTGTGGCGCAGCCAATCGCTGGCGGCACACTCACGGCGGCGGTCACTGGGTAGCCAGGCGAGCGTATGCCCGTTCGTCGAAGAGCTCGTCCGCCAGGATCGGGGACCACGATGACACCGGACATGATCGGCCTGCTGGAGAGCGTCCTCGACCGAGTCCAGCGTGCAATCCTCGCCCACGATTGCCCGGCGATCGCAGCCCTCGACGGACCAAAGCCGCTGATCCTGTCCGACTACGACTACCTGCGTGACGAGGCCACGGCCAACGCCTTCGAACACCGAGTGGCCGAACAGGTAAGAAGCACCAAAGCATCCCGCTGGGTACTCGCCGTGCCCCTCGTGTGGTTCGAATCCTCCGCCGGCCTGTACGTCCGAGCCGTATCGAACCTCCCGCTACGCGCCGGCGAACAGGAAACAATCACGTGGACGGCATACGACAGTGCAACCGGCGTCGACTACGGCCGAACGCCCTACACCCGCCGCCCAAACGGCGCCCCGATCTTCGACGACCCCGAAATCGTCACCGTTGCCGTTCAAGCCACCGAGAACATGCCAGGAAGAACCCTGCTTCGCCTATTGACCGAGGGCAGAAGTTGAATCTGAGGCTTGAACGGAGCGCTGGCACGGCGGTTGACGCTTCGCTCTGAAGAATCCACCTGGATCAAGGGCGTGATCTTTCCAAAGCCCGGCGGAGAGCGGGGCGTGTTGTCATGATGGCCGGTCATGGAACGAGGTGGGGGACGCACGGCCGGCTGGGCCTGGGGCGTGTTGTGTGTGGTGAGTGTGGTCTGGCTTGTTGTCTGGGGCTCGCGCGGTATCCAGCGTGGTGACATCGACTGGTTGAGTGCTTCGATCGCCCTGCCGGGGTTGGGCGTCGCGGTGTGGTCGGCGTTGATGTCTCGGACAGCTTTGGGTCTGCAGGCTGCAGACTTGGCGGCTCTGGGCGCGAGTCTGGCCGACCGGGTTGCTTTGGCTGAAACTCGTGAGCGTTCGCGCATGCTCGGTGGGGCGGGCAAGCCGATCGATGTGCGATTCGTCTTCCGCCCCGGCCACGTCCAGGCTCACGATGCTGCCGGCGCAGACCCCGACGGACGGCTGGGAACGGTGGTGGACTACTACCGGCGTTTGCGCCCCGGTCGCTTGGTGATCACAGGGCCCCCGGGGTCTGGCAAGACGGTGTTGGCCCTTGAGTTGCTTTTGGCACTGATCGAGGATCGCGATCCCCGAGACCCTGTGCCAGTGCGCATGCCCCTCGGCTCTTGGACAGCCCTCGACACCACCCCGATCGATGAGGGCGTCCAGGGAGCAGAGGTGGGGGACGCGCTTCGTGTGTGGGTGATCGATCACTTGCAAAGCACCTACCGGCTGCCGCGCGCGGCAGCACGGTTGTTGGTCGAAGCGAACATGATCCTCCCGATCCTGGATGGGCTGGACGAGATGGATGCGGCGGACTTCCGCAACAGCACTGGCCCATCGGCTCGGCCGGGACGTCGGGCCCGGCGGGCGCTGGAGATCATGAATGCCTACCAGCACGGTCGAGACCGAGCCTGTCTGGTGGTGACTTCCCGGAGCGACTCTTACGACGCGCTGAACACTTGGGCCAAGGATGCCGCTCGCATCGACATCACGCCCGTCACCCCCGGACAAGCAAGGGAGTTCATCCTCGCCCGCGTCGACGACCCCCGACGGTGGCGCGATGTCGTCGATGCGTTGGCAAGCGCCCCCTCGGGGCCGTTGGCACGGGGCCTGTCCACGCCGTGGCGGCTGACCATGGCGGTCGCCGTCCATGAGCAGCGCGATCGCGGGTTCGAGGCGTATTCACACGCGCCGAGGAATCTTCTGGCGCCCGATCTGGCCGACGATGCGACGATGCGGGATCACCTTCACCGCCTCTACGTTCGTTCCAGGACTTGCCACGTCGTGCCCCGCGGCCACAGTCAGACCCCGGAACAGGCACACGTCTGGCTTGGTGTCTTGGCTCGCTATCTTGAGGACAACAGCCGAACCGGGCGAATTGTGGGCGGCCGGACGCTGTCCGGAACAGATCTGGTACTCCACGAACTGTGGCCCCTGGCTGGCGACAGCCGCGCCTACATCGCGCATCTGCGCGTGGTTGCGGCCAGTACCTTCGTGGCGATTGCCGTGGCAGTCGCAGTTTGTCTAATTGACTCCTCACCCCTCCTTATTCTCCGGATGGGGCAACCCTTCTCCTTGGTGTGCGGCGCCATGGTGATCACGGGGATCGGCACGTGGCCTCGGCGCGCACCCCTTGCTCCGGCACGATTGCGTACGGCTCGGGGTCAGCACAGGATCCGCCGCGGCGTTGTGGCCGGACTCATGCTAGGGACAGCATTTGCGATCGTGGGCTGGTTCGAAAACGCGCCGATGAGCAATGTTATGGCCAGCATTGCGGTCGTAGTAGGTGTTGCGGTGCTGGGCGGCATCACGACTGCCCTGGCGGGCGGCATCAGGATCAGGCGTTCGGGCGTCGGGGTGAGTGTCAAGACGATCGATGACGATGGAGGTGCAGCCCGCGATCCCCGTGACCTCATCCGTGCCGAGCTCACCACCGCCATCGTGCTCGGTCTAGTGACCGGGCTCTTGTTGGGCAACGACGTGGATCTCGAACTCGATTCCGGAAGTAGGGCCATTCTCGGATTTGGGCTCGGAATCCTCTTCGGACTCGTGTGTGCACCCGCCGGTCTGCGATACGCGATCTTCCTGTTGTACGCGCGCACAGGACCGCATCGGCTGCCATGGCGCCTGGGCCGCTTTCTCCACTGGGCGACCCAGGCCGGGCTGCTGCGCACCGCCGGGACGGCATACCAATTCCGCCACCGCGAGCTTCAGGATTGGCTGGCCCGCAACCCCACGCCCTGAACCCTCCGCCGCTGGCCCGTCTGCACACTTGGATGGGGGCATGTCCGGTAGTTGTGCACAATGCGGACCGGACCTTGCGCCTCTGGTTCGCCCGCTCGATGTTCCGGCGATCCTGCGCATGCGCAACATGGGCACAGGATCGACGGGAAAGCACAAAGTGTTATGGGAATCTACGGCAACGAGGCTCGTTCACGGCCGCGTTGCTCCGTAGAAGTCGTCTCCGGGATAACGCAGAGATGTAATGCGAACCACAGCGCCTGGGTGCGGTGCGTCGATTATCTGGCCACGTCCGATGTACAAGCCGACGTGGTGGATGTTCGACCGCGTGCCGTAGAAGACGAGGTCGCCAGGATAGAGCGGTGAACCTGGAGTGACCTTGGGTGTGCTGCCGTACTGATCCGCGGCTACACGTGGAAGTTCGATGCCTATGACCCGATAGGCGGCTTGGGTTAGCCCGGAGCAGTCGAAGCCGGCGTCGCCTGTTGCTGGACCGTCGCCGCCCCAGACATACGGGAGGCCGAGTTGGGCTCTTGCGAAGGCGATTACCGCTGCTGTCTTCCCGGACGGGGCTGTGGATTCGGGCGCCGCGTACTTGGTGGCTTGGTTCCGCACGAGCTTCACGTACCAGTCGGCATGGTTGTAGCGGAAGATGGCGCCATTGAGATCTCGGTTATCGCGGGCGCCTTCGTGGCAGAGCTTGTTGGCGGCGGCGTAGATGGCGTTGGTTGGGTTGTAGGGCGAGGGCGGGTTCGAACCACCCGTTGGGATGGGGTGGTTGTACGTTGCCCAGGTGTCCGGGATGAACTGCATCGGGCCCATGGCTCCGGCGGGGTTGGCTCCCGATTGCACGCCGGGGAGTTGCGAGCGGCCGTGGTCGGACTCGACCTTGCCGATCGCGGCGAGGATGGTCCAGGAGAGGCCCGGGCACGTGGCCGCGGCCTGTTGGTAAAGGGCCAGGTAGGTGGGCGGGATGTCCGACGTGGCCTGTTCACTCGCGGCGCTGTCCTGGCTCGCTGCGTTTCCGCCGAGATTGCCGATCGATCCGATCAGCGCCACGAGTGCGGCTGTGGCCAGGATGATGATCAAGAGGAGGGCTGCCAGGGCAGCGCCGGCGAGCTGAAGCATTCGGTACTCAGTCCTTCCGAGCAGCGATCCCGGCCGTCGGCGGCATAGGCGTGGGAGGCGTCAACCGAACGGAACCCTTGCCGCCGATTTGGTTCGAGCCACGACTCGGCGGCGCGCCCCCGCTGGGGCCTCGGAGTTCGGGCCAGGCGGTGCCGAGATCGACGAGTTTCACGCGTGGGAGGGTCCGACGCGGGCCCAGAGGCAGCCATTCGGCCTCTGACGGGTCCTTGGCGTTGGCCGAGGTCGCCTGCTCGATCGTGGCCGTGGCGAGCGGTACGAGGTCGGGCTCGGCCAGGAGGGACAGGATGTCCACCAGGGCGTGGCGGAGGGCCGATTCGCGGCTGACGGTGGGGGTCCAGATCAGGACCGGGGTGGTGATTCCTGTGATGGTCGCCAGCTTGGCGTAGCCGTTGATCTTGCTCGCGAGGCGGCGGGCGGGGCGTTCCGTGCCGGTGTCGAACTCCAGGAACCACTCCATGTCGCCGCCGAGTTGGCGCCACCGTCCGTATGCGTCGGGCCGGACGTGCTCGCCGAAGTACTCGAAGCAGGTGGTCTCGGACCACCATGCGCTCAGCCGACCGGGGCTTTCCGATCGACGGGCCGTTTCGATCATGGGGGTGAAGAAGCCGTTCGTTCCGACGGTGTGGGCGAGGCGCAGGGAGTGGGCGTGCCCCATCACCTGGTCGTGGCGGAACTTCAGCCGGCTCGGCTCCAAGTCCTCCTCGTAGGCCAGGATTGCGGCGCCCGCGACGTCGAGCACGTAGTGCATGGGGGCGGTGCCCACGTCCAGGCGCGGCTGGAAGCGGTCGACGACGCGCCACCTGTACAGGTTGAGCAGCCGCAGGTTGGCGCCCCGCAGGCCGCCCCAGGCGAGTTGGGCGATCTGGTGGGTGGTGAGCACGGTGTGCTCGAAGAGCATGCGGGCGAGCCAGCGGTCACGTGGGGTGAGACGGTGGGCCAGGAACGCGAGGTGTTCGGCGCTCGCGGCTGCTCGTGGCGTCGGGCGCATGGCGACTCCACGCAGGCCGCGTTGTGGAACGGGGTTGTGGATCACGGCGGATGCCTCCCGAAGTGGGGTGGTCAGTTGTGTCGGCGCGGATCCGGGCGGGCCGGGGCGACACGCACCGCCGACTCGCGTGGGCGGGCGTTGACGCGCGCGGCGAGGCGGATCTCTTTCGCCCGTCCCGGAATCGCCGGTGGCAGCTTCTGGGTGACTGCGGTGAAGGCCGCTGCTTCGGCGCCGTGCAGGACGGGGCGTACGGCTGCCTGGAACGCGCCGAGGTTGGCGAGGTCGTGTTCGGTGAGTCTGGGCTGGGTGTGTCGAGCGAGGTGGTGTGCGTCCTCGGGGCTGGCGCTGAAGAAGATCTTGCTGCGCGCATTCGTGCTGATCCCCTCGGCGAGTTCCTTGGGGAGCTGCCCGAGGTATTGATGCGCGAGAGTCATCGCCAGTCGGTAGCCGCGGGCTTCGGCGAGCATGTCCGAGAGGGAGTAGGGCAAGTTGAGGAAGTTGTGGGCCTCGTCGATGAACAGGCCGCTGTCGCGACGTTGGGATTGCGGGAGGCGGGCTCGGCGAGTTGCCGCCTGCCAGGTGCGGGCAACGATGATGGAGCCGACCAGGCGGGAGGATTCGGTGCCGAGGGCATCGCGGGCGACCCGTACCAGGCAGATGCCCCCGTCGAGGACCGAGTCCATGTCGACCGTGGACTCGCCGCCGGCGATCGCGGCGCGGACGAAGGGACGCAACAGGAAGCCGCGCAACTTGTTCATCAACGGTGCGGTCACCTGTGCACGGGCCGGGACGCTCAACTGTTCGTACCAGGACCAGAATCCGCGCAGCACGTCGTCTCGGACCCCGGCGAGGGCGTTCTCGCGAAAGGCGGCGGAGGTGAGCAGCTTGGGGAGATCGGTGAGGGTCGGTGCGCCCGGCATTGCGCACAGCGTCAGCAGTCCGGCGCGGCAGATGTCGTCCGTACGCGGACCCCAGGCGGCGGAGTAGACGCGAGAGAAGATGCCGACGAGGTTGTCGACTGCGCGGGCGGTGTCGGTGCCGTCGAGCGGGTTGATGATCGGTGGTCGGTAGCGACTGTCGGCGTCGAAGAGGACCACACGGTGGCCGAGTTGCTTGGGCAGGCGCATCATCACGTCGGTGACGAGGTCGCCTTTGGGGTCGACGACCACCACACCGCGGCCGGCCTCGGCGTCGTCGAGGATCATCCGCGCCATCAGCTCCGACTTGCCGGATCCCGTGGCGCCCAGGATGTGCAGGTGATGTCGGGCGTCGGCGACGCGCAGGCCGACGGGTCGGACGTGGCCGCTGTCGCTGAGACCGATGGGCTTGATGTCCGTGCCGCGGGTTGGGACGCCTTGGGGCGGCGGTACAGCGCGGGCCCCCGCGCGCTGCAGGCCCGGGACGGAGGCGTCCCACGGGAGGTGCGCGATGGCTGCGAGTTCGGGGACGGACAGGAGGTCACCACGACCGAGGCGTCTCCCGGCAAGCGCGGCGACCGGATGCCGGTGAAGGCGTACTCGACGAAATCGGTTGTGGTCGGTAAAGGTGGCGAACGCGGATGCGATTGCGTGTGCACGTCCGCGCAGGCGGCCGTTGAGCGCGGCCCGTACCTCATCGTCTTCGGCGGCTTGTTTGTCCAGGGCCGCGGTGACGATGTAGCGCACTCGGACCTCGTACTGGGGCCCTCGTTGCTTCGTAACGATCATGCGGTCTTGGGCGGATGCCTCCAACGTGCTCTGCTTGTCGGCCGGAGGCGCCTTGGGGCGCCGATGCGAAGATGTCGTGGGGCTCAAGGTGACCAGGTCGAGCAGCCCTCCGAGTGAGCGCGCCGTGCGGTTCGCCCGCACGTCGTGCGCGGCACGACGTGCCTTGGCCAGGCGATGGCCCGCGACCGGCCGTGCCAATACCTGGACCACCGCTCGCTCGTGTGGACCGAGACCGATGGGTGCCCCGAGTAGCGGGCGGATGGGATCCGCTGCGAAGTCGGTGCGAATCGGCAGCGCCTCGTTGCGGCCGAGCCGGAGTTCACCGGCGACAACTTCGAGTGGAGCTTCGCACTCGGCGGAGCGCGCCCGATCGGCACCCGAGCCTGCCGGAGCGGTACGAGTCTGGGATCCGGGCCACGCTGCTTCGACCGCTCGCTCGACCATGCCCGGCGGGATGACGCCCGGCACCCAGAGCTGGACGCGGATGCCGTCTCGGGTGAAGACGTACTCCCAGGCCAAGTGTGGCTGACCACTCAACAGCCGTTGCCAAGCGGGCCGCAGGAGCCCCACCAGGTTCGCCCAGAGCGCCGCTGCATCGGCGTCGTGGGCAATCGGCGGCGCCAGGATGGTCACCAGCCGCGCATCGGCGGCGAACCGCTCGTGGCGGCGCCGAAGCAGGCGGATGTGGACGTGCACGAGGGATAGCACGGCCAGCAGCGATATAGCGCCCGCGACGGGCCACCAAACACTCGCCCATGCCTCGGCGTGCGTCAGGACCGCGCGAAGGGCGCCGTCCGGGTCTCGGATGAATGAACCGACTGGGGATCTGCCGTGGACGTAGGTCATCGACCGCTCCCTGGCTGTCCGTGTCCGTCCGCGTCGAGCCGTTCAGGCGCACGGCGGGATGACAAGTGGTCTCGGCTCTCCGAACCGCGTCCCTCGCTGCTCGCCGCGCGCAACAGCCGGTGCTGCGCCCGTTCCCGTCGTTCGGCGTCCACCTCGGCCTGCCACGACCGGAAGGTTCGACGTTGCAGCCGCTTCAGGTAGTGCGGGATCCGGTTCGCCGGGATGCCCACCAAACGTGGTCCCAGGACGGCGAGCAGGTCGCTGGCTTCTTGCGAATGCCATCCGGCGGCCTCGATCGCCTCTTCATCCGGGAACACGTCCGCCACGCGATCTTCATCCGGATCGAGCGCGGCGTCCTGTGTGCCGCCGAAGCTGTACACCCACAGGAAGTTCGCGGGTGCAGCCGGCTCGACCAACGCGCGGAAGCGGGCTATCTCCTTCGTGTAGGCGTAGAAGTTCGTATCGGGGCGCTCTCGCATCACCTTCAACCACGCCATCAAGTAGGCGTCGGAGAAGAAGTCGCCAGAGTCGTGTATCCGCACCCAGGCGCCACGGAAGCGAATCGCCCCCAACTCGGTGGTCATGGCCTGCTCCCAGCGAGGCAGCTCGTCGAGGACCATCAGCAGGTTGCGCTGGTGTCGAGCGAGTACGACGGGCCAGGTGTAGGTCCCGTTTTGCTGGTAGACACGGGAGTCGGAACTTGCGGAGTTGCCCACGGCGGTGACACCGGTGTTCCCATTTTGGGCCCCTGCCAGCTGTGAGGTTGGATCTGTGAGGGCTGCGGGGCGGCCGCATTCGGATCCCGCGTTTCCAGTCGGGCCGTTCCGGGGAGATCGTCCAAGTCCTGTCAGAGAACTGATAGTTGTGTTGGAGGAGCGCTTGTGACCAGCGACGAGACAGAGTCCACCGTGATCACCGCTGCTGGAGGGGCACAGCAGATCCCGGCGACGTTGGCGGTGGAGGGGGTGTCCGCTGTGACCGAGGCGCGTGACAAGTTGTTGCAGGCCATCGGGACGGAAGCCCAGGTTGTGGCGGAGAAGTCTCCGGGCCAAGCGTCCACAGCGCTGGAAGGGCTGGCCCGCGCCTTCGCCTTGGTGACCCGCGGCGTAGAAATTCAGTTTGCCGATGCCGGCGGCGCGGCGGTCCGGACGCCCATCAGCCTGGACATCAGGCCTCCGATCTCGATGGACGTGGAGAATGTGCAGTTCACTGCGTCCGAACAGTCGCAACGGCCGATCGATCCGCCTCGCCCGTCGCTGGGCTGAAGTGGCGGCAACCACCTGAGACAGCCGAGCGCGGCTCCCTGACCGGCACGACGTCACGGGAGCCGCTCCGGTCCCTGTTCCGCATCACCAGGGCGCGCCGCGTGGGGAGGATCGGGGATGGAGGCCAAAGGCATATGGAGTTGCCCGCGACGGGCGAGCTGTGCGGCGTAGCCAGGTCGGGTGTTGCCCGCGTCTTGGGTCCAGCGTGTTGCTCGGTCGAGGCTGATGCCGAGCATCCGCGTGATGACGGCGGCGGGCATCTCGGCGGCCATCTCCATCAGCGCGGTGTTCCGGCCGAGGGTGGGCGAGATGCCGAGCTCCAGCAGACGCGTCGTCAGGTCGCTCCGGGCGATCGATCGTCCAAGCCGGGTACCCGGATAGAGCCAGACGGCATCGTCAGGCGCAGTCGCGGTGGCCCCGCGGCGGTCCTCGACCAGCCTGACGAGCAGGTCTCCGAGTGCTGTCGGCAGCAGGATCGGCGTCTCGCCGAGACGGAGTTCCACACCGGCGTCGGTGACGGCGACGTGCTTGGTCGTCAGCTGCGTGATGTGCACGACGCGTTGGGCGTAGAGCAGGACGAGCGACCCCGCGACGCGGTCGGCCACCGGGATCGAGTCATCGTTCAGGAGCCGACGGGCCAGATCCCAGCGCTGGTCGTGCTCGGGCAGCACGTCGCGGACAGGTGCGTTGTCAAATCGCCGGATCTCGATGGCGGTCGCGTGGCGGCGCTGAACGGCCCAGGTGACGAACCCACGGGAGCGGGAGAACTGGTCGTTGGGGAGCCAGTCGTCAATGTCGTGTTGCGTGCAGGTGAGCAGGGTCTGTCCGCGATCGGTCAGCCAGTTCAGCAGGCTGGCGGCGGTGGTGAGCGAGTTGACCGCGTAGTGGACCTGGTCTTGGGTCAGCGGTCGTCGGCCGGCGATTGTGCGTAGTCGTCGTAGAGGGTGCCAGGCGGCGAAGCTTTGCAGGATCTTGCGGTGTTCGGGGTCTGTGACGCGCTTGATGCGGGCCTCGGCGGAGGTCTCCAGGCTGATCAGCCACTCGTCGCGGGCGGGTAGCACGCCGGCTTCGACCAGGACCACGCGGAGGCGGGTGGCGGCGGTGGCCGAGCCCAGCTTGTCCAAGACCTGATGGGTGACCGGGCCGGTGGCCGTCGCGAGCTGTGCCAACGAGTTCTGGGTACGAAGCCGGGCCACGAAGTTCAGGCCGGCGGCGGCATCGGTGGCGATCAGCGTGACCAGAACCGGCTCGATGTCCGGCCGGACTGTGCCATCCGGTCCGGTGAGCAGCTTGCGGATCACGTCGGGCCAGGCACAGGCGGTGCACAGCCCGAGGCGGTGCTGCGGACCGATGGCACCGCACTCGTCGCAGGCTCGACGGGCGGCGGTGTCGTGTTTGAAGCAGGTCGGACACAGGCCGCCGGTCTCGGTGCGGATGCGCAGTGGCAGGACGCGCTGGCATCCCGAGCAGGTGCCCGTGGATCCGCATCCTTGGCACAATGGCTCGCCGTTGGAGGTACGTCGGTTGACGATGCGTTCGCGTCCGCATGCCGAGCAGATCTCGGCACGCAACTTGTCGGCGCAGTGCTTGCACCGCGGCGAATCGGAATCGGCCTGGTAGCAGGGCTTGAGCTGCCCGCACGAGGAGCATGTCGCGGTCGGAGGGTGGCAGCAGTTCTTGCAGAGCACGACCTGGCCATCGCGGCGTGCGGGCAGGGCGAGCCGACCGCAGCTGTGACACTCCTCCATGAGCGACGGCTCGACCTCGGCGCAGCCGCCGCACAACGACTCGCCTGCCTCGGTGCGCCGGTCCATGGTGCGGACCTCGCCGCACCGGGCGCAGGGCTTCGTGTGTGCCTTGTTCCAGCAGTTCATGCAGCAGCGCAGCCCGTCACGGCCGCGTGGGAGGCGGATGACGCGGTCGCAGAACGGACAGGCCGGCGCGGTGATCCCGGCGACGCCGCGTCCGCGCAGCGCCTCGATGAACGACACGACGGTCTTCGACCCGTGGGCGCCGGCTCCGGTCAGCAGGTCCGGCCGTTCCTCCAGTTGGTCGGCGAGCTTGTGTTGCCAGCGCGGGTAAGGAACCATCTCGACGATCAGCCCCGCCACACCGTGGCGGTCGACGGCCGGATCAACCCGGGCGACGGAGTCGATGATCGCCTGCACTGCTTCGGCTGACGCCTCAGGCCTGCGGGGTTTGGCGCGGGCCATCACTCAGTGATCCTTGCTCGTTTGGGCCGGAGGGCTCCAAGGCTGTTCGACTGCCCGGTAGCAGAGCCGGGGTTCCCGCCGACCGCCTTGGCGCGGCGCGAAGCGGCGGCGGTCGGGACGATCAGCTCCTCCATCGCGCAGTCCAGGATGTCCATCAGAGCCACCAGGACCTTCAGGCTCAGCCGCTCGGGCTTCTCGGTGACCAGCCGCCAGACCTGGGTCGGGGACAGCGTGATGCCGCGCTCGATCAGCAGTGGGCGGATGTCGGTGGTGCTGAACATGCCGCGGGTGGCCATGATCTCCCGCAGTCTCCAGGTGTAGTCGAGCTTGGCGGTCAAGGCCGCTCCTCCTTCAAATCGGTGGCCAGTCCACGGTCGAGGTGCCGCCGCAGCATCGTGTTCATGAAGTCTCCCGACACGCCGGTGTAGATCCCCGTCGTGCTGGCGAACCTGTGCCCGACCTGCTCCTGGACGAACTTCGGGTCGGCTCCGTCCTCGATCAGATGCGTGACGTAGCTGTGCCGAAGGCAGTGCGGCACCAGGTCGCTGTCCATGCCCAAGGCGTCTCGGTAGGACGCGAACCGCTCCTCGATCTCCCGAGGCCGCAGCCGGCCTCCTCGCTCGGTCACCCACATCGCCGGATGATTGCTCAGCCCGAATCGAGGCCGGACGTTGACCAGGTAGTCCTCGATTGCCTCCACGGCCCACGGCATCACCGAGGCCACCATCCGTCGTTTCGGCGGCGATCCTTTGGAGCGCTTGCCCCAGCGGACATTGAGCATCCCGAACTTGCCCAGCTCAGGGGCCTTCGGGTTGCGATACCAGTCCGGGCGGTCCAACTTGCTGGCCTCGGTGACGCGCAACCCCCAGCCATAGATCAGCTTCAGCGCCGTGGAGTCGCGGTAGGCGGTCAATGCACCCTTGCGCCCGAGCCGCACAGCCCGCTCGACCTGTTCATCGGCGTAGTCGAACAGCGCCTGGCACTCCTCGCGCGTCAGGGGCCTGCGACCCGGACCGCCCTCGTAGTCGACCAGGTGGGCGACGGTGTTCCACTCGTGGACGATCTGCACCGGATGCGTGCCGAACCGCGCCTCGCACTCCTCGGCCCAGCGGTAGTAGGGCGAGGTGATGTAGTCGCAGAACATCCGGATCGCACCCTGGTAGTTGCGCAGCGTCGACTCCGCGAGTGTCTGCTCCATCACCAACTCCGCGGTCCACTCGTCCATGTGAGCCGCCGTCCAACGCCACGGGTACTCGTTCGTGTACTCAACGAACCTGCGTACCACGTTCTTTCGGTTGTCGACTGTCTCCTTCTGAAGCCGTCGACCGCCGCGCTGCTGCTTCTCCCAGCCGACCACCATCGCGTCCAGCACCGCATCCTCGGGCCGCAGCAGCACCACGCCCTCACGCAGCTCCAGCCGTGCCGCACCAGGGGGCAGATCCTCTCGAACTCCCATTAAGCTCCCTTCCATCTTCAGGAAGAAAATTGCATCAGATGAAAGACGATTGGCAAACCCGCAGGTGAGACGCCGAAGGATGGGCTGTGGCAGGCTGACACCGAACGCTGAGGTCGCAGCTCGGACTTCGCGGGAAACTTGCGTTCGATGCAATTCCGCGGGGAGCGGGCGTAGCAGACATGACGGCAGATCCCGGCGGAGGGGCACGTGTTGTAGGTGCGTCCATCCGGCGGCGGGAATCGCCCTGCCCACGCGGGAAGACTCCAATTCCAGACGCCGATGGCGCGCAGCTCGCGGTTCTGGGTGAGCAGGCGCTGGGGGCGGGCCCTGGTCACGGCTCGCCTCCCGAGTCGAAGGCTTGGGTGAGGTCGATGTCGTTGTCGGGGTCCTCGTCGAACTGGTCGTTCAGGTACTCGGAGTTGCCGTCGAATGCCACGAACGGCGTCTCGGCCTCGTCGGCCGATGCCGCTGCGTACTCGTCGAGTTCGGCGGGGTCGGTGGTGATCAACCTGTGCTCGACGGCGGATGCGACCGCCTCGAACGCCGCGCGCTGAGTCCCGGTCGACAGGAGCCCTTGGCCGCGGTCGGCGGACAGCAGGAACTCGCGTTCGCCCTCGGACAAGTCGAACGTCGTTGCCACCTCGTCGATGGCCTGCGGTGCCTGGCGTAGCAGCACCTGTGTGGCGGAATTGGCGACAACGGCCCGGCCGAGGTCGGTGGCCAGGACATCCGCGGTGTCCTGAGTGGCGATGGTCAGTCCCGCCCAGTGTTTGCGACTGGCTTTGGCCATTCGATAGAGGAAGTCCGCACCGGCCTGCTCGCGCATCAGCAGCCACGCCTCGTCCACGACGACGTACCGCCGTCGGCGAATCGCCTGGTTGGCGACCTGACGCCAGACCGCGTCGAGGGCCAGGACCGAGCCGATGGACCGGAGTTCGTCGGGGAGGTCCCGGAGCGAGAAGACCACGAGGTGACTCTCGGGGCGCGTGCTCGTGGCGCCGTTGAACAGTTCGGCGAACGCCCCGTGGACGAAGGGGTGGAGCCGAGCCGCGAGGTCGGACGCGACCCGCTCCCGGGACTTGCCGAGAATCGTGGCGAGATCCGCGAGCACGGGTGCCGGGCGATTCCACGTGCGGGGGTCGGTGGTGATTCCCGCCTTCTTGTAGGTCGCGGCGATCGCCTTGTCCAGCGCGGCCCGTTCGGCAGGCGCCGGTTGTGCGCCGAAGAGGACGGAGACGACCGTGTGGATGAACAGTGAGCGGCGCAGGACGGCATCTCGGGGCGCTGTGCGGCGTCCGTCGGGCGTCGTATGGATCGGGAGATCGAACGGGTTGAGCCGGACATCCGGAGCCCCGAGCCGGACGTAGGCGCCGCCGACCGCCGCCGCGAGTCGGGCGTATTCGTCCTCGGGATCGACGACGTGGATCTCGATTCCCCGGTAGAGCGACCGGAGGAGTTCGAGCTTGACCAGATACGACTTCCCGGCTCCCGATCGACCGAGCACGACGCTGTTGTGGTTGTCCTGGGCGAAGCGATCCCAGTGGATCAGGCTCTGGCCACCGAGGTTGTATCCGTACAGGACGCCGGTGGGGGTGGCGAGGGATGCCGGATCCGCGGGCGGCAGATCCGCGCTGGTGAACGGGAAAGCGGTGGCCAGGGCGCTGGTGTCGAACGTGCGACGCATCCGAATGAGGTCGAGCCCGAAGGGCAGGGAGGTGGTCCAGCCCTGCAGGCTGCGGAACGTCGTGGGCTTGGCGTCCATCAGCAGGCTCGCGGCCAACGCGCGAACGGCGCCGGTCTCGTCCGCGAGTTCGTCCTCGGAGGTCGCGTGGACGGTCAGGTACAAACCCAGCCGAAACAGCTTTCCCTCGCCCCGGGCGACCCTGGCCGAGAGGTCGTATGCGTCCTCGGTCGCGACCTCGACCTGCGGATCCGCCAAGCGTCCCTTGTCGTAGCCGTAGCGCCGTCCCGATTCGAGTCTGGCGAGTTGCTTCTTCAACCCGTGTGCGGCGGTCGCCGGGTCGATGGGCTCGATGTGCAGCGAGACGTCCAGGCGGCCGGGGTAGGTCAGAAGCGCCTGGAGCCATCCGGGATGCACCTCGCGGGGATAGCCCGTGACCGCGAAGGAGGCGACCCACTCACCGCCGATCATCACGTGCCGTGCGCCGACGGTGAGAGCATCCGGAGCGAACGCGACGGCGGTCTCGGCGGGTCGGGACTCTGTAGTCCGATTCCGTTGCGGTTTCCGAAGCCTCACGAGCCGTACCTCCCGTACTCGTCGTCGTCCCAGCGGTCGGGTTCGCCTTCGTCGTCCTGGACCCGTTCGTCATCCGGATCCCAGGTGTCCCGGTCGTCGGGCGCGAGCGCCTCGCGCGGTCCGGTGATGACCTCGCCGGCGCCGGCGAGATTCGTGGAGTGCCGAACACGTCGTTCCGGGTTGCACGCCGAGGCCAGGACGCCGGTCGCCGTCGCGGCATCCAGAGGAGTGACCGCGATCCCGGCCGGGCGTAGGAGCCGGATCGCCTCGTCGATGCGCCGAGCCAGTCGGGACTCCGCTGCGCGACGGCCGCCGCGCTCCGCGCCCGTACGTGCACCACGCCTCAAACCGGGCAAGCCGAGGGTCGGATCGTGGGCACGAAGAGGCTCACGCAGCACCAGGAGAACCTGCCGACGCAAGAGTTCGTGTTGCCGATCGAGCTGAATCAGAAAGTCCGCGTGCTCGTGGGCTGCGATCTCCAGGGCCGGGTGCGGCAAAGCCGTTGCCTGTTCCCGCAGTTCCTCGATCTGGGCGGAGAGGTCGAACCGCTCCACGCGCACGAGGACCTGGACCGGGGCGGTGAGGGAGTGCAGGTAGCGACCGAAAGCGGCGATCAGGGATTCCTGTTCACCCACCGTTCGGAGCCCGAAGTTCACCGTGCCGCAGAGCGCCACCACCGCGACGCCGTCTATGCCGAGGTCCACAACTCCCATGTCCGTCACGGTCCGAGCGGCCAGGTTCAGCGGGACAGGAGGCTGATCGGCATCGGCCGAACGAGTTCGCCTGCTCAACCACTCCGGAGCAGACGGCGCGCCCTCCGGGGCGCTGACCAGTCGCTTCGGTGCGAGTCGCTGCCGCAGCGCCGCCACCGTCAGCCGATCCAGCGACAGCCCATCTCGTTCTCCCAGGGCGATTGCGGTCGCGAGTATCGCGACGGGCATCGCCACGGCCACCAGGGCCGGCCAAGCCACCCACGCGCGGCCGACCATCCAACCGGCGTACAGGATCGCCACGGTGATGGTGAGGATGACGAGCTGGCGGACGGTGAGCCCGAGCAGGATCGTGTCTTCCCGATCCACATCGGAAGGAATTCGCACCGGTGCGGGAGCCATGCCGCCCTCATCGCGTAGGGAATGCGTCATCGCCGTCCACCTGCTCCGAACTGAAGATCAAGGTCCGCTGTCGGCCGAAGGGTGAATCCGCCTTTGCGATCGGGTTGCAGCCAACTCCTGGGGATGGGGCCACGGAGCGGGTAGTTCAGGCGGGGGTTCTGCGGCTGCCCCTGGGCGTCGAAGGTGTGTGCTCTCAGCGCCTCACGTTGGGCGGGGGTGACGGCTCGCCATGTGGGTTCGACGTCCCAGTCCTGTCGAGCCCGCTGCGCGGGCTTCGGCGCGGCTGATGCCCGGGGGCCAGCCGCTGTCTGCGGTCGCGGAGTGGGTTGCCGCCGCTGATCCTGCACAGGACCGCCTGCGGGCGGTGGAACGGACGGGCGCGGAACAGCCTTCTTCGCCGATCCGGGTGGTCTCGCCGGCTTGGGCGGAGTCTTTGTGCGGGTGTCGGGTGGAGCAACGGGACGTCGAGTCGCCGGTGTACGCGTCGGCTTTGGGGGTGGGGTATCGGTCCCGGTCGGCGGCTTCGCCGATGCCGGGCGAGCGTTCGACGGCTTCCGGGGCTTGCCGGGGTTCGGCACATGGCCGGACCGCCCGCGTGGCGCTGGGCCGGCTGCCTGAGAGGGCGCTCCGCGTGAACCTGGCGCGGGACCTCCGGTTCCCGAAGCGCCCGAGGCCTGAGTCCTCCCGCTCCCGGGGACCGAACCGGAGCCCGACGGTGGCGGTTTGGGCGAACCACCCCCAGGGCCTGCGGGCCCGGACGAGGCGGCAGAGGGAGGCGCCGATCCTCCGGCCGAGGAAGCTCCGGGAGCGTTGTTCGGCGATGATCCACCCGGACGTTGGCGTGATGCCGGCTGCGCCGAACCACGCCTTCCGGCCGGCCCACTCCCACTCCCACGGTTGCGACGAGGACCGCCCGGTCCGCGACCGCCGCCGGGGCGTGCCCCTGACCCTCGTCCTCCGCCACCGGGGCGCGGTCCGGGGCCGCCCGGGCGGCCCTGCTGCCAAGGATTACCGCCGCCGCCCGAGCCGCCGCCTCGACGAGACGCCAGGCCGGACCTCAGCGATCGGAAGGCATAGGCCATCGCCACCTGACGCGCGATACGAACAAGAAGGGGCCCACCGCGGCTGGGGCTCATCGGTGTCGATTGGAAAACGAGCCGTCCCGTCCAACCCGGGATCTTGAACAGAATCCAGAACAGCGCGATCCCGGCCAACATGGCCCCGAGCCCGTCGCCGGTCGGCATGCCCCAGGTCGTGTTGCCCTTGGCGAACAAGGCCCTCATGCCCACGATCAGCGTGATGGATTGGGCCACCTGAATCGTCAGGGCACCGATGAATGCCCTCCACCACAGACGCGCGATCCCCTCGGTGAGAGGAGTCGCATGCCCCGCGAGAGCAAGAGGGGCACAGGCGGCGAGGAGCATTACCAGCGCGACACGAACGACAAACCCGATCAATACCCCGGCCAGCAATGCCAAGGCGGCCATCGAGAAGAGGATCAGGTAGACCTTCGAGAGGGAACCCACCATCGTCTGCGCCAACGCCTGCGCGAGCCCGGCGGCATCGACTCCCTCGCCGACGATGGCCTGCGCCAAGGCATTGGCCAGTGCCACGCAGCGACCCATCACCTCCATCGAGGTGACCGCGGCCACGATGCCCAGCGGGATTCGCGGCGCGATGTCTTTGAAGGCGTACCGGGTCTGCAACGTCTGATGCGTCATCACCAGTACCCCGCCGCCCAGGATCAGCAGCCCGTAGAGGGCGATCGTGATGCGGAGATTGTTCTCCCACACCCCGTGGATCGGCCCGTTCGTGGACACGTCGGGGGTGGAGAGCAAGGTCTTGGACAAGGCGTTGAGGAGCGGATGCGCGGCTTCGGCCACGATCCGTCCGAGGAGGGAACCGACGGCGCCCCACAACATCTTCGGGAGATCGAGCGGATTCCCAATGTCAGGCACCCAGCCGAAGGGGTTGGGGATGTCCCAGTCACCCGGATTCCACCAGTCGGCGGGCATGACGGGTCCGGTCCCGGGTCCCAACGGATCACCACCGCCCGGGGGCTGCGACGGCACATCGGGCGGGACGGTGGCGGCAGGGGTTCCAGGTTGCCCGGGCGGCGGGGAACTCGGCGGCGCAGGCGCGGGATCATGCGGTGCGGAGACCACCTCCAGCCTGTACGACACCGGCGTGGTCTCGGCGCTCGCCGAGACGTTCAGGCCGACCGACACGGCCACGATCAAGACGGCGGCCCACAAAAGGCGGCGCCGTCCGGCCGGGCGCCGAGGCGATCGTCTATGGGAGCGCTTCAGGGCGATCACGCGGTGTTCCCGGGAAGTTTCGCGGCTTCCGACGGTGGGGGCTTGGGTGGGCCGGGGGTGGTCTGCGCGGGATCGGATCCCACGATGCCCTGCAGGACGGTCAGCAGCACCGGGGCGAGGATCGCCAACGCATAGCCGATCGCGGCGGCCTTCAGCGCCGATTTCGCCTTCTCGACCTCGCCCGGATCACCCGCCGCGAGCACGTAACGCAGCCCGCCGACGGTCAGGAACAGGGTGGCGAGTCCCGCGAGGATCCCGACGACCCACGCTCGGGTGTTGGCGATCACGGTCGGGATGTCATTGGCCGCGTAGGCCTGGGCGGCTCCACCGAAGACCAGCAGAAGCACCGCTACACCGATCACGGTGGCCGCGAAGACGACGCCGAGCAACCGGGCACGGTTGCGAGACTTCCGAATCTCGATCAGGCGCATCGATCGGCCTCCGAGCTGATGCGTGGCCGGGCGGGCGAAGCCCCCTTATGAAGTGGAAGGCCCATTGCCCGGGGCGACTTCGACATCCGATCGCGAAGCGAACCGTGGGCGGGCGATGCCGAAGTCGCGTTCCCTGCTACAGACCGTGACGGCGGCGCCGGCATCGGACGGCCGAACCTTGGGCTCGTTGCCGCAGGGAGCGGTTCGGCAAGCACGTGACCGGCGACAGGGTCGGTGGCATCGGTCGTCACGGGTGGCTCGCGGAGGAAGGCGACGAGACGTTGTTCCGCGCGGCGTCGAGCCTTGTACGCGGCGCCGACGGTCCGTTCGTGAGTCCGGGCCCAGTCCGCGATCCGGACCCGGTCCAGGCGTGTGGTCCCGATCAGGTCCGCCTCGGTCCGGGTCAGGACTCCCCAACGAACGGCTCGGGCAAGCACGAGATCGAGGTGTCCGTCCGGGGTGGACACGATGGGCGTCTGCGTCCCCGGCGCGATGGGCATCGGTGCGTCGAGCGCTTCGTGGAGAGCCGCGTAGCCGGCCCGGAACGCCGTCCACCGGAGCCGGATCATGATCCCCGGACGGTCGACGTCGACGCTCCGCAGCCCGGCCAGGAATCCGGCCAGTACCTCGGCGTGGATGTCGTAAGGGCTGTCGGGGAAGCGACGGCTCATCCATGCGCAGATGGCGGCCAGGGCAGGCAGGGCCATCCCGCAGCATGCGATGTTCCAGGGCATCCCGTCGGTCCGTGCGCGAACCACCAGGTGTTCCCATACCGCGTCTCTCGTGGCCAGCGGGCAGTCCCTGCGCAGAAGCACACCCTGAAGCTCGCCCAGCGTGATCCGTCGGGCGGGCAGTCCCGGGAAGCAGCCGCCGTCGATCGACAGAGGCGCTTCGCAGGCCACCAGGAGATCGAGCGCCTTCCGGACCGAGTCCAGCGGCAACGCCTTCTCGAACCCCGGCCCGTGGCCGGGTCGACGGTGAACGGATGCGGACATCGCAAGCGCCTCCTCGCTGATGGCGGACGAGGCGACCAGCAAGTCAGGGCGACGACAAGCAAAGACCAAGATCGAAACAAGGCGCTCGGCGGCCGGAATCGGCGGAACCGCGATCAGTGTTCGCGTGATTGGCGGCGAGCCAAGCGGGCGACAAGCCACAGGCGTTGGCACTCCCCGGTGGCGATGGCGGAGGACGTTCGGACCCGTCGCCCGGGCGCCGGTCAGGGTTGCTCGGCTGGATGGTCGATAGTGGGCCAAGGCTGCCCTGAGCTGCGAATTTATTGGTGATCTTGGAGATCCTTAATAGCGGCCAAGCCGGTTCTTGGCGGCTTGTCGTCCGGGTGCCGGATGTCCAACGGCCCTTCCTCCCGCGCCTTTTGTCATGCACGGGGTTCGCTGTTCGAGCAGCGAGGGGGTGCAGGTGAACCCGGCGAGGATCTGCACACTTTGTCCAGGGCGCCCGCGACGTGCCGAGCCCCGGCTGGATCGCGAACGGCGGTCCGAATCCGGACTCGGCAGCGAGATCTCCGCCTCGCTCGGCGCCACCGGGCCGGGGTGGACCCCCATGTCCGAGTCCGGGTTCGGACCGGAGCGAATCGGCGGTCCGGACTCGGTCGGTCGGGTGGCGGACTCACCGGGACGAGTCGCGAGCACGACGCCCGGAGCGTGGTCGTGCGGGCCGCGCTCGCGTCCTCGTCCCGCCGGCGCCCATCCACCAAGGTGCACGCCCAAAGTCGGCGCCGGCCCCGCCGTCATGACGGTGCGTCACCGCATCGTCGAAGTCCCGATCGTGCGCATCCGGATGGCTTCCGCACAGCGTCGCGGAGGGCCCGATGCCTGACACGAACGCCACTTCGCGACCGTCTCCGATTGCCGGCCCGAGAGCCCGGACGACGCCGCGCGACTGTGAGAGCATCGAAGAAGAGCAACGTGCCGACGGTCGAGGCGCATCGGCGCCGCAGGTCGGGCGATCGCATCACGCCGATCCACCTCCCGGCCGGCCGCGCGCGGCGAAGGGCGATCACGCCGCCCCCGTGGTGACGGTGATCGTTCCCGAGACCTCGCCGGTGGTGACGCCGTCGGTGGCCAGAGCTCTCCTGCGCCTGCTCGTATCGGTGCGGGAACAACATCGGCAGGGGCGAAGTACCGGTGGCTCATCCACCGATGACGAGGCATCGTCGTGACGACCCTGTTCGCCTTCGCCGGGCGCGTGTCCACCGAGGATCAACAAGACCCCGACGCATCGCGGAACTGGCAACTCGGCCGCGCCCAGGCCTTGATCGAACCCACCGGCGGACGAGTCGTCGCCGAGTACTTCGACATCGGTGAATCCCGCTCCCTCCCGTGGAAGCGCCGCCCCCGCGCCGCAGCCCTCCTACAGGCATTGAAGGAACCCGACCGCGGCTTCGACGCGGTCGTCATCGGGGAACCCCAACGCGCCTTCTACGGCAACCAGTACAGCCTCACCCACCCCGTATTCGTGCACTACGGCGTCGAGTTGTGGGTGCCCGAGGTCGGCGGCCCCATCGACCCCGCCTCCGAGGCCCACGACATGATCATGTCCGTCTTCGGCGGCATGTCGAAGGGCGAACGCAGCCGCATCCAGCTCCGCGTGCGCGCCGCGATGGCCGCCCAGGCAAGGATCGAGGGCCGCTTCCTCGGCGGCCGACCCCCGTACGGCTACCGTCTCGTCGACGCCGGCCCGCACCCCCACCCGGCGAAGGCCGCCGAGGGACGGCGCCTGCACCGCCTGGAGCCCGACCCGGACACCGCGCCCGTCGTCGTCTGGATCTTCACCGAATACCTCGCCGGCCGCGGCATGTACGCCATCGCCGAGGACCTGACCCGCTCCGAGATCCCGTGCCCCTCCGCCCACGACCGCGCACGCAACCCGCACCGCTCCGGCGAGGCATGGTCCAAGAGCGCCGTCCGCGCGATCCTCACCAACCCCCGCTACACCGGCCACCAGGTCTGGAACCGCCAGCGCAAACACGAGGTGTTGATCGACGTCGACGACGTCGCCCTCGGCCACGAGACCCGCATGCGGTGGAACAACCCCGACGACTGGGTCTGGTCCACCGCACTCGCCCACGAACCGATCATCGACATCGAGACCTTCCGCCGCGCGCAGGCGATCCTCGCCGGCCGGGGCCGCGCACGCGGGACACGCGAGCGCCACACCACCCGCCACTGCTACCAACTCCGCCGCCGCCTGCGCTGCGCCATCTGCCGGCGCCGCATGCAGGGCCAACGCAGCAGCGGCCTTCTCTACTACCGCTGCCGCTTCCCCAAGGAGTACGCCCTCGCCGGCCGCATCGACCACCCGACCAACGTCTACGTCGCCGAGCAGGACCTGATCCCACCACTCGACGCCTGGCTCGCCGAAGCCTTCGGCCCCGACAACCTCACCGACACCATCGACCGGATGTACGCCGCCCAGCCGGACCCCACCCAAGCCCTCGCCACCAAGGAGGCAACCCAAGTGATCACCGACTGTGACCGAAAGCTCACCCGATACCGTGCCGCCCTCGAAGCAGGCACCGACCCCGGGCTCATCGCCACCTGGACCGCCGAAGTCCAGGCCACCCGCGCCCAGGCCCTCGCGCGCACCCACACCCTCACCGAAGGCCGACGCATGGAAAGGAGCGAGGTGGAAGCCCTCGTCCACGAAATCGGGAACATCCGAGCCGCACTCGCCGAGGCCGAACCGCAGCTCAAGGCGGACACCTACGAGGCGCTGGGGCTGGAACTCACCTACGATCCCACAACGCAACAAGTGCGGGCCGAGGCAAGCCTCGACCCGCACAAGTTGGGGTTACGGTCTGTGTCCGAGGGGGGACTTGAACCCCCAAGCCCTTTCGGGCACTAGCACCTCAAGCTAGCGCGTCTGCCAATTCCGCCACCCGGACGAGTGGTGCGCGGGGGTTTCGCCCCGCGTGCATGGCAAGGATAGCAAGGTTCGGGAGAGCTTTGCGACACGGTTACCTGTTGGTTGGTTTGGCCGGATCCGATGGGTGGTTTGTGTCGATCGGGTCGTGGGGTGTGGGTGTGGGCGTGGCGGGTGAACATTCCTGGGAAGCGTGCACAGCGCTGCCGTCGGGCGGGTCTCCGGCGGTGTCGGTGGGCGGTATCCATCCCGGGAGGGGAACCCCATGCAGCTCGGCAGGCCGGTGGCGACGGGTGAGGTCGTGGAGCGGACACGACGGGACGAGGGGGTCGTCGGCACGGCGGCGACCGGGTCCGGGGACGGGCGGGAGCGCGGCGAACGCGCCCTCTCGGCGCCGCCGGCCGAGGTGCCGTCGGCGGCCGGCGGGCGATGATCGGCCGGCGGCGGCTGCCCGAGGAGCGGCCGGGCGTCGCGCCCGTGGGGTACAAGGTCGCCGGGCTGCTGCTGTCGGTGGACGGTGATCGGGCCGCTTTCGCCGGCGTGTCGATCGGGCGGAGCCGGGCGTACGAGGTCGACGCCGAGGCGCACTGCGCGTACGGACGGCGGCACGCCCCACCGGCGCCGCGCTGCGACTGCGGGTTCTACAGCCTCGCGGACCGGGCGGAGGCGCGCGCCCTGATGTGCGTCACCGAGTATCGGCACGCGGCGCTGCTGCGGGTGGACGTGCTCGGCCGCTACATCCGGTACGAGCGCGGCTTCCGGTCCGGCCGGCAGCGGGTCACCTCGGTGTGGGTGGGCGCGTGCCGGTGCGGCAATCCGGCCGAACTCCTCGTCGACGCCGGTACCGGGGTGGTGGGCCGACGCGGCTTGGTCGGCAGCTGTACCGGGTGCGCGGTCGGGCGGGTGGGTATGTCGTTCGGCTCGTACGCGCGCCTGGCCGACGTGCCGGTGGCCGCCGACGCGAGCCCCTATGTGCCGCGCGGCGGGGACGACCTCGTCCCGCAGCTGGTCGCCGAGGTCACCCTGCTCCAGGCCCGACTCGACCGCTGCCAGGAACAACTCGGCCGGCTGCTCGGGGCGGATCCCGAGTGACCGGG
Source organism: Embleya sp. NPDC055664 (assembly GCF_053618075.1). Lineage (NCBI taxonomy): Bacteria > Bacillati > Actinomycetota > Actinomycetes > Kitasatosporales > Streptomycetaceae > Embleya > Embleya sp. NPDC055664. Next base: position 353,674 of record NZ_JBSHGZ010000001.1, on the reverse strand, counting down.
CCCGAGGAGGCGCCCGACCCCGGCCTGCGCGCGCTGCTCGTGGGCTGGGCGCTGTTCCTCGGCACGGTGGTCCTGGTCGTGGTCGACTGCACCGTCGTGCTCGCCGGCTACTGGAACGCCACGAACGACTGCATGGAGCGTTGGGGCTGCCGGGAGCCGACCGTCGGTCCGGCCGACGGCTCGCTGGTGGCGTTCGGCACGAGTCTGCTCGCGCTGCTTATGGCCACCCTGTCGATGGCGCTGCCGGGATGGACGCCGCGCGCGGTACGGCGGTGGCTGGGCCTGGTGACCGTGGCCGGCCAGGTGATCGGGATCGTGGTCGTGGTCGACGCCACGGGCTGATCGGGAAGCAACCACCCGGCCCGTCTGTTCTCGCTCGTGTGACCGAGACGGTGAACGCGACGAGGACATCGGCCGGGGCGGCTCCCCGGCCCGCGGGCGGGGCTTCGGCCGGGACGGACCGCGCGGCGGTGGACGTCGTGGTGATCGGCGCCGGACAGGCCGGTCTCGCCGCGGCCTACCATCTGCGTCGGTCGGGGCTGTCGTTCGTGGTGCTCGACGCCGACGAGGGGCCGGGCGGGGCGTGGCGGCACCGCTGGCCGACCCTGCGGATGGAGGCCGTACACGGCATCCACGAGCTGCCGGGGATGGCGGTGCCGGACATCGACCCGACCCGGCCCGCGTTCCAGGCGCTGCCGGAGTATTTCGCGGCGTACGAGGCGGCTTTCGAACTCGCGGTCGTACGGCCGGTGGTGGTGCGCGCGGTGCGGTCGGGGGCGGGCGGCGAGGCGGCGGCCGGGGGCGGTGAGACGGCGTCCGCCGGCGTGGCCCGTGGCTCCCTCGACGTCGGCGCCTCCCCCGCCGAGGTGCTGACGGTCGAGACCGATCACGGCGTCTGGACGGCGCGGGCCCTGATCAACGCCACCGGGACCTGGCGGCATCCGTTCATCCCCTACTACCCGGGAGCCGGCGAGTTCCGGGGCCGGCAACTGCACATGGCCGACTATCGCGGCCCGACCGAGTTCGCCGGGCAGCATGTGGTCGTGGTCGGCGGCGGCACGTCGGCGATCCACGCGCTCGCCGAGATCGCCGAGGTCGGCACCACCACGTGGGTGACCCGACGGCCGCCGGTGTTCCGCGAGGGCGACTTCGACGCCGAGGTCGGCCGGGCCGTGGTGGCCCGGGTGGAGGAGCGGGTCCGGGCGGGGCTGCCGCCGGAGAGCGTGGTGAGCGTCACCGGGCTGCCGCCGACCGCCGCCGTGCGGGCCGCGCGCGAGCACGGGGTGCTGACCCGACTGCCGATCTTCGACCACGTCACCCCACTCGGCGTGGCCTGGGCCGACGGCACCGAGATCCGCGCCGACGCGATCGTGTGGGCGACCGGATTCCGGGCGGTACTGCGGCACTTGGCGCCGTTGGACCTGCGCGAGCCGGGCGGCGGCATCCGGATGGAGGGCACCCACACCGCGCGCGACCCGCGCATCCACCTTGTGGGGTACGGTCCTTCGGCGAGCACGATCGGCGCCAACCGGGCCGGCCGGGCCGCCGTACACGACCTGAAGGCACTGCTCTCCACCGAGAGCAAAGCTCACATCGCGGCCTGACCCGGAGCCGGTCCGCGAGCCCGGGGCACGTGCCGGCACAGGTGCCCGTACACGTATCACCGTACGTGTCGAAGCTCCCGTCGACGTCACCCTCCGCACACACAAAGGATCTTGCACCGGCGACGCCGATGCGGCATAACAATGATCACGCAACCGGTGGGAGACCAGGTGCCGCAGGATGTGCTGTTCTCGATACCGTTCGAGGCCCCGATCAGTCCGTACCTGGACCACGCCCGAAGCCGCCACCTCGACTGGGTCCGCGAACGCGGGCTGATCCGCACCGAGGACGGCATGCGCGAATACATCGCGTGGGATCTGCCGGAAGCGGTCGGCCGCACCTACCCGTACGCGTCCGCCGACGATCAGTTCCTGTTGATGAACTGGTTCGCGCTGGCCTTCCTGTTCGACGACGACTGCGACACCGGCCCCGGCACCGAGGCATATTCGCGCACCGACGCCAAGTCGAGCCCGGACGGCGCCGCCGCCCTGCGCCCCCGCTCCCCCGAACGCCCCGACCGCGTCGCGGAGATCGCCCGCGAGCTGATCACCATCCCGTTCCGCGAACCCGGCACCCCACCCGACCTGGTCTCCCCGATCACGCTGGCCTGGTCCGAGGTGTGGGCATCGATGTCCGAGGGCACCTCGGTGACCTGGCAGAACCGATTCGCGGCGAATTGGGCCAGATTCCTGGCCGCGCACGCGTCCGAGATGCGGATGAGCGAGTCCCGCGCGGTGCCCGACCTCGACTCCTACCGGGTGATGCGCCGCAACACCGCCGGCATCCCGCACTCGCTCGACGCGATCGAGCGCAGCCGCCGCTTCGAGGTGCCCGCGCAGATCCAGGCACATCCGCTGATGCGCCGGCTGCGCGAGGCGGCGACGGACACCATCGCGTACATCAACGACATCCAGTCGCCGGGCCGTCGGGGCCGCCGGGTCGCCTCGCACAACCTCGTCGCGGTGCTGCGCGATCGGCTCGACTGCTCGTACGACGTCGCGCTACGCGAGGCGACCCGGATGACCTACGAACAACTCGACACGTTCATGACGCTCCAGGCGTACATGCCGCAGATCTGCGGCGAACTCGGCCTGGGCACCGCCGATCGCATCGCGGTGGAGATGAGCGTCGAGGGCATGCGCAACTGGATCCGCGGCTACTACGACTGGGGCCTGCACTCGGGCCCGTACACCGTGCCGGACGTCGTAGCGGACGAGCCGATGCACGGCCGTGCCGAGGAGTCCGCCGACCCGACGACCGCTCCGCTCCGTAGTCGAACCGCCTGACGCTCCGTCACCAGCCGTCACCGCCGGGCCGGTTGCCCGCACCACCCGCCCGGGTCACTGCGCCGGTCCCGGATCCGCGCTCGCCGCCCGGGCCATCCACCCCTGCGTCTCGATCGAGAAGACGTTCTCGCACCGCTCCACGAACCGGGCCTCCTCGGCCGGATCCAGCGGCATCCGGGCGAGACGATCGTCGCGCAACCGCCGCAACTGCTCGGCCGTGCGGGCGAACGAGATCAGGTTCTCCTGATACCGCATGCCGTACCCGTACAACATCACCGACGCCGACACGGTGGTCACCACGGGCACCCACGCCCCCGCCCCGGCGCCGCCGCTCGTGCCCGCCACCACCGCGAGGGCCATGCCGGTGATCGCCAACACGAACTCGGCGAACTGGATCCGGACCAGCCCGCGCCGCATGCGGATCACCTGCGTGCCGTAGTAGCCGTCCGCCTGGTCGTCGATCCGCTCCCGCACGTAGCTGTCCACGTCGTGCACGGGCGGCGGCAGCGGGTACGCCCCCGGCACCGGCTGCGGTAGCAGCGCGAGCAGTTCGGCGGCGGCGTCCTCGAGGGCTGCGCGCCGCGCGGTCAGCGTCGTCCGGCGCTCGGCCTCGGTGCCCGCGTAGGGCCGGCTCGCCGTCAGATACAGGTAAACCTCGCTTTTGAGCGCCTCGCTGACCGACCTCGTCCGGGTCCACGCCTCGATCCGCTCCGGTTGCAGGCGCAGCGACGTCACCAGCGGCACCAGCCCCACACACAGCGCGCCGATCAGCGACAACACCGTGCCGAGGTCACCGGACGCCTGGGTGCCGGCCGTCACCAGGACCGCGCCCGTCACACCCAGGATCAACCGGACCAGGCGCCAGCGCCGCACCGAGTTCTTGGCCGTCGAAGCCGCGAGCGACCACCGTCGTTGTGCGCGCCAGGTCTGTTCGAGCACCGGATCCGTACCACCGGTCACGCGGGCCTCCAGGGCGGGTTCGGTGCCTCCGCACGCCCGGCCAGCTGCATCGCGCGGCCGTGCGTACGCTTCAACTCCTTTTCGCCGGACGCGGATAGCGGTGCCAGCTCGATCGCCTCGACCGCCACACCGGTGCCGGCCCGGTCGGTGACGAACAGCAGCAGCAGGCGAGGGAAGCACGCCCGCAACTCGCGCACCAGCGCCACGTCCGGCAGGTGCCGGATGACCACCACGATCGGCCCGGTCTCCAGTGCGTGCGCGTCGAGCACGTCGCGGAACCCGGACTCACCGGCCAACTCGGGGTCGTCGTAACCGTCGTAGCCCAGATACCCGGCCACCGCGTCCCGGATCGCGGCGACCAGGTCCGCCGCCATCCGCGCCCCGGCAGGCACCGTGACCTCCAGGTGCGGCCACGGACGCGGGCGACCGCTGGCGCGGAGCAGGTAGGCCCGCAAGGTACCGTCCCGGGTCGCCGCCAGCACCGCGACCCGTCCGTCCGCGCAGGCCCCCAACTCGCCCAACTGCGCGGCGGCGAGCGCCGGAACCCGCGCATACACCACACTCAACTCGGCCACCGTGTACGCGGGATCCGACCGCAGCACGGGCAACACCTCGCCCAACGCCCGTACCAGCGGGTCCGGTCGCGGCGGCGGAACCGGGACACGCTCGGTCAGCAGCGCCTCGCTCAGCCGCTCGCGCAGTACCTCGCGGTCCAGCGGGCCGCACACCTCCAACACGTCGGCCGCGGCCCGCAGTCGGTCTTCGTAGGCACCGTCCAGGGCGGAGGTGACCGCGTATCGCGTGGGCGAGGAACGGTCGAGGTGCCACAGCATGATCTGGTCGAGGTCGGCGCGCAACTTGACGGGCAGGCGACCTCCGGTGATCTCGTCGTCGGCCCAGTCGCACATGTCCACCTCGCCGAGGTGGATCGCCTTGAGCGCACTCGTGGGCAGGTCCGCGCGCCGTACATCCGGCAACTTCAGTGCGATGAAGCGGTATCGGGCGTCGACCCGCCGCCGGCCGTCCGCGATGCCGGCCTCGTAGCCGACGTTGGCCGACTCCATCGCGTGTCGCGACAGCAGCAACACGGTGGCCTGACTGCGGTGCAACTCCAGGGCGATCTCCTGCTGCCAGACGTCACCGCTGCGCAGGAAATCCTTGTCGTACACGGCCTCGAAGCCCTCGGCCGCCAACTGCGCGACCAGCGCCTCACGCGCGTCCAGACAGCGGCAGCAGACCGCGTCGGGCTTGGCGCGGGTGCTGTGGCTGACGAAGATCCGGGGCCGCGGCGGCGACGCGCCGTGCGGATCGGGAAAGTGCCGGATGGTCACGGGCCGCTCGCATACAGCTCGTCGGGGCCGAGCAGGCGGAACCAGCGGTATTCGTACGGGTCCAAGGCAAGCATCGTGGGCGATCCCGTACGGATGTCCGGAGTTCGCGGCGTCTCCGTGTCCAGGAGGTCCACCAGGGTGCCCTGCGGCGTACCGGGCGTGGTCAGCGCGACGGCGCGGCGCGTATCGCCGAGGTTGGCCGCGCAGAGCACGAACTCGTCTCCGTAACGACGCTGGAGCACGACGACGTCCTCGTGCAGGGAGGGCAATCGGGTGGCCGTGCCGCGGGCGAGCGCCGGCTCGTCGTGGTGCGCGCGCAACATCGCGGCCAGCCGGGCGTTCGTCGGGCCGGGCGGCAGCGTGGCGACGGCGCGAAGTCCGGGCCGGGCGAGCAGGAGAGACGCGGACGCCCAGGTGAGTGGTCTGGCGTCCTCGGTCAGGGCGGACAGGGACACGCTTCGGCCCAACGGGCCTTCGTAGGGCGCGATGGAGCGCATGCGGACGTGCTCCTCCGAGGGGTCCAGGACCAACGACGCCTGAGCGACCCGTAGCGCCCGACCGCCCTGTGGCGGTGGGCTCCTGGTCATCGCAGGCGGGTATCCGTCGTTCTCGTTCCACCCGGTGGGATCGTGCGGCAGGTCGTGGTCGAGCACGAGGATCCGCCCCGGGTACTCGTCTACCGGAGCGCGGAAGATGCCCAGCAGTTCGCTCGCCCTCGCCACCGGCGGCTCACCCCGCTCCACCTCACTCCACCAGTACCGCGACTGCACGATTCGGATACCGACGGCGCCCGCACGCATCAGTGCGCGGCAATACCGCAGCACATTCGCCGCGTCGATCTCTCCCCGGACGCGCGCCACATGCTCGGTGGGCACGTCCACCAGCACCCGCAGCCCCGCCGCGCCCGCCGCGCGCATCCACGCCCACGCCTCGGCGTCGGGCACGCCATCGGCGGCGGCGGTCGGCTCGGCCCGGAACGGCAGACACACACAACCGATCCCGTAGCCACGGATCCGGGCGAAGTCGGCGCCTCCCGGGCCGAGGGGCATCGTCGCGATGAGGGTGTCCGCCGCCCGATCGGTCTCCGGCTCGTCCCTGTGCCGTGGGGTGACCAGGACGGATCGGCCGTCCCCGGTGCGGAGTTCGACCGGACCGCCCCGGCCGACGATGGTGAACGTCGAATAATCCCCCGGCGATACGCTCATCGGTCGGAACGGCAGCGGCACTTCGTCGGGCGGGTCGTTCGGCAGGTCTCCGTCCCACCGCAACAATCGTCCATCGCAGTCCACCGCCAGCGACGTGTCGCCGACGATCGCGAGCGAGGTGAGGTCGGCCCGAAGGGCTTCGCCTTCGACAGTCTGGGCAGGCCCGGAACCGGGCACGCGCACGAGCCGCGGGCCGGTCTGGGCCAGGACCAACGCGCGGCCCGGCGCGCCGCGGGAGATCGCGGTGATCGGCCGTGGCTCGAAGCGCGAGTCGAGCCTGGTCCGTGCTCCCGTGGAGAGGTGAACGATCTCCACCTCGCCGCCGGCGGATGCGATCAGGACATCCTCGTGCCCGTACGCGGCCTGGATCCGGGTGCCGGCCTCGGCGGTCCGGGACAGCTGCATCATCCGGTCGGAGCGTGCTCCGACCGGGGTTGCCCAGACCCCGCGTTCGCTCACGACGATCACCCGAAAGCCCACGATCGCCACCTCCCGGATGCCGCCCGCAAGCAGTCGACGGGGCTCGGCAAGCAAAGTCTGCTCCACCACGATCACCTCGGCGCCCGCCCTGAGCAGCACGATTCCCGAAGTGCCGTCCAGGTCGGACAACTCGGCGCTCTCCTCCAGCCGCTCGGTCGACCACGGCTCACCACGGAAGGAGCACAGCAGCTCCGTCCCGCCCTCCGTCGGCCGCAGTGCCGCCCGCAGGTTCCTGTCCGCCAGCGCCGCCGTGGCCCCGAACACCGTCCGGGTACGCAGCAGCAACCGCCGCCGCTCGGTCGGGGGCTTGGACCCGGCCCGGCCCGCCGCCAGGTCCGCGAACACCACGATCGGCACGTGCTTCGACTCACTCGCCCCCAACTCCACCGCGTATCCGCCGGAATCCCGCTCCCCGGGCGGGGCCAGTTCCACCCGCACCCGTTGCCCACCAGGTACTTCGAGCACTCGATCACCGGCCTTCGGCGGTCGACTCAGCGTGAGCCCGTCGTCCTCGAACCGCACCCCCAGCCGCACCCCTCGGCGCGCCGCCGCACCGAAACCCGCCGGCGTGCCCGCACTCGTCGGCGGCTCGACGTGCAACCGCGCCGCCGCCGAGTCGACCAACGTCCGGGCGAGTGCGCTGGTTGCGAAGACCCCCGGCAGCCTCGGCAGGAAGTGCACGAGCCAGCGGGCCAGGTCGTCGCCCGTCGTGCCGTCCGGGATCAGTGCGAACCGAAAAGCCGTCAGATCCGGCTCGACGTCCCGGGGTTCGGCGCCCATCGCCTCCGCCACCGCCAACCTGGTGTACCGCCGCACCAGTTCGGGGGCCTGCTGCTGCATGTGCTCCGTGAGTCGAAGCACGCGCGCCCATCGCCGGCGGTCGAGCGCCAGCCGGGTCCGCAACACGGCCGCGACGTCCGGTGCCAGGACCAGAGCGTTCGCGTCGGCCGACTCGACGAGCGGGGAGAACCACAGATCCGCCTCCAGGCTCGCCGTGCTGTTCGGGACGAACTCGATCCGGGCACGTCGTACGAACGCCGGTGCGGCATGGGACGCCAGACACAACACCTGGGCCAGCAGCGGCAACGCCGGTTGGCGCTCGGCCACGGTGCGCAGCAACTCCGCGGCATCCAAGGGCCCGTCGACGGCGTCCGCCCACTCGTCCCGCGCCGGATCGGGCCGGTCCCAGCCCGCCGTCACCGCCGCACCTCCCCCCGCACCCGACGGGTCTCCCGTCGGGCCGCGCGGATCGAGGTTCGCCGGTCCAGCGGCACCAGCGACACCCGCTGCCGCAACGACCACGGATGTGCCCGCGCCGGGTACGGCGTCACACAGACCACCGGGCAACCGGCCCGGCGCACCGCGTCGATCCAGTCCCCCCACTCGCCGGGGCCCGCCGCCGCGTCCCCGCTGAACGGCAACCGGCGCAACCCCAGGTCCGAGATCAGCACCACGGGCGTACCCGCCGCCGGCGGCCGGTAGGCCGCCCGTTCGCGCCGCCCGACCCACCGCACCCCCCGCGCGGGTGTGCCCCAAAAGCGCAGCACCTCGACCCGGTCCCGGCCGACCACGCCGCCGGCCAACTCGCGCAACCAGCGCTGATCGGCCCGGAACGGCGTCATGGACTCGCCCGCGTCCAGGAGGAGCTGCACACCCAGACGGGTGGTCGGCCGGGCCCGCCGGGGAAGTTCACGCAGGAAGGATCGAGCCGCCACACGCCGGACGAGGGCCCGCTCGTCCACGGAACGACCGACCACATCCGTCGAGCCGACCGCGAACATCACACCCGGCGCCCAACGGCCCACCCACGGCGGCTCCGGAGAGCCGGCGCGATCGTCCGTGCCCGCTTCGAGCAGGCGATCCACCTCGCCGGCCTGCTCCTCTACCGGCGCTTCCGACGACTCGGCCGGTTCTTCGGTCGCCTCGTTCGACGCCTGGGGGCCGCGCAACACCAACAGCGAGCAACCGGCGTCGGGCAACACCGGCATCGCGACGACCTCCCCCGGAGCCGGCGGCCCGGCCGGCTCGTCGGCCGGCAGCGCCTCGTCGAGGCCGGCCGGCGACTCCGGCGCGTCCGCGTCGCCGGCGATGCCGAGCATGCGGGCGATCTCGGCCGCCGTGTCCGCGTCGCTCACGTCGAGCGCGACGATCGCCCGGACCAGGTCGCCCAGATGGATCCGCCCCCGTGCGGTACTCACCCGCGCAGCCTCGCACTCCCTCGGCCCTTGTCCAGGGCGACCTCCAGGACCAGGTCCCAGGTGCGGCTCCCGGGCTCGACGCCGAGTTCGTGGCAGGCGCGGAGGGTGTCCAGGAACTCGGCCGTGCTGGGCCCCGCGGCCCACTCGGACTCGGCGGCGACCTTCAGCAGGTGCTCCGCCACCCGATCCGCCGTCGACTCGTCGTAGCCGGCGCCGAGATGGCCGCGGGCCACCTTCAACAGGTGCTCCTTGTCCGGAGCGTCCAGCGACAGCACGATGCAGCGGCGGACGAACGGCGCGGGCAACTCCCGTTCGTTGTTGCTGGTGATCACCACCAGCGGCTCGACACCCGGAAGTGCGGTCACCTCCTCGCCGTCCGGTCCGGGGAAGCTCAGCGTGTCGAGCGGTACGAGCAGGCTGTTCGGCAGGTCGGGATCGGCCTTGTCGATCTCGTCGATCAGCACCACGGACCCGGGCGCGGGCCCGGTGTCCCGGCCGGCCCCGGGCATCGTCGCCGGCTTCCCGTCCCGCGCCGGCGGGGTCCGGTACGGATCGAACGCCTTCCACAACACCCCGGACGCGCAGTAGGCGCCGATCGTGGGCGCGACCTCGCGGGTCTGTGCGTCGTTGAGCCGGCGCAGCGCGTCGAAGCGCCAGAACAGGTCCTCGGGTTCGGTCCGCGCGGTGATCACCTCGGTGTGGCACAACCGGCCGAGATGCCGGGCGACGATCGGCGCCAGCGTGGACTTGCCGGACCCGGGCGGCCCGAAGACCAGGAGCGGTCGCCGGGTCGCGAGCGCGACGTTCACGGCGAGCACGATCCGCTCGTCGTCGAACACGTATACCCCGTCGTCCGGTACGGCGCCGGCGCCCGCGAACTCCGGGCCGGGCGCGGGAGGAAGCTCGCGGGAGGGGTCGAACGCCATGGCTGTGGGCACCTGTCCAGTGTGCCGCCCGGCCCCGCGCCCGGGTGGGGATTCCGGCACAAGCGGGCCCGTCCGGGCCCGATTCGATCCGGGATCGGTCACCGGTTCGCCCCCATCCGGTGCCGGGCCGGTCGCCGGTCTGACAGGATCCGATGCCGTGCGGAAATCTCCGATCCACCTCGACCCGGACACCGCGGGTGTGCTGCGGCGCGACCGGGTCGCGATCGTGGCCGGGTTCGTCGTCTACGCAGCCGTACTGGTCTGGCGGGTCGGCGCGCAGGCGGTGCTGCCCGCGCTGCTGATCTTCGGGTTGCTCGCCGCTGCGCTCGTGGTCTGCGACATCCGGCTGCTCCGGCTGCCCGACGCGCTCACCCTGCCCGGATACCCGCTGCTCGCCGCGCTGTTGCTGATCCCCTTCGACGGGGACGCGTACGGGCGGGCGCTGATCGCGATGGCGGCCTGCTACCTCGTGCATCTCGCGCTCGCCCTGGCCGGTGTGGGGGTGGGCCTGGGCGACGCCAAGGCGGCGGGCCTGGTCGGGCTGGTGGTCGGCTGGTCGTCCTGGGCGGCGCTGATCCAGGCGCTGGTGCTCGCGTACGTGGCCGTCGGCCTGTTCGCGGTCGTCCTGGCGGTCACCCGGCGGGCCGGGCGCGGCAGTTCGGTGCCGTTCGGGCCGTTCCTGCTCGGCGCGGCACTGGTCGTCGTACTGGTACACGGTGCATGACGGACCGTCACGGGACGTGTTCGTCCGGCTCGACGCGCCGCCGGCCGGGGGGCTGGTGCCCGCCCGGCCGGATGTGGCTCAGTCGTCCAGCAGGTCGCGCAGCAACTCCACGGTGAGCGCCTCCGGTTCGGCGCCGAGTCCGGCCAGCAGGCCGTCCAGGCGGTCCACGTAGTAGTCCAACTCCGCGCGGTCGCCCGTTATGTGCGTGGCCCGGAACATGGTCCGGTAGAGCATCTGCGACTCCGGGCACACCACCAGGCCGACCGAGCAGGCCCGCTTGGCGGCCTGCGGGTCGTGGTTGTCCAGGTGGTACTCGGCCAGCCGGGCCGCCACGTCGACGATCTCGGCGATCATCTGCTGGCGGAACGGCTCGGCCCACACGTAGCGGCGCGGGCCCACCCCGTCGAACGGCGCGTCGCGCACTATGTCCAACGCCCGTGCGTAGTCCATCGCCACCTCGTGGCTCCCGTACAGACCGGGCGCGACCAACTCGCGGAAGCGGAACCAGTCGCAGGCGAAACCGGGCCCGAACGCGTAGCCCTCGCCGCCGGCCGCGGCGGGCAGGTGGCTCGTGCCGTCCTGGCTCGTGCCCACCCAGCGGCGCAGTTGGCTGATCGCCGAGTTGCGCGCGGTCGCGGTGACGCCCAGCGGCCAGACGGCGGCGTCGAGTTCGGTCAGCGGGCGACCGGGGTGCAGGGCGATCCACGCGGCGAGTTCGGTCAGTCGGGCGCGGCGGCCGTGCTCGACCTCCTCGCCGACACCGATCAGATCGACCTGACCCAGTATCCGGATCTCCGGGTAGGTCGGCGCGAAGCCCTCGGCCGCCTGACCGATCGCGGCCGGTGCCTCGGCCGGCAACGCGGCCACCGGCGGGGCCACATCCCACGCCGAGCCGACCTCGGGCGCGTCCGCCACGGCCGGTTCGGCCTCCGGCGCGACCACCAGGAACGTCCCGGAGTCCTCGGCGGTCGGGGCCTCCCGCACCTGCCCGGGTGCGCCCCAGTACTCGGCGGACGGCATCTCGACGCCACCGACCACGTCGGCGGCGCCGACCGCGCCGGTCGCCGCGACCGCCGAACCGGGCGCCGCCGAACCGGAGTCCGCCGACCCGAACGCGGCCGGACCCGCGATCTCCGGGCCCGGTTCGCCCGGTGCCGGGGCGATCCGCTCGCGTCCCCGGCCCTGCATCAGGTCGACCTCGTCGTCCGGGCCCAACACGTGGACCCCGGGGGCGGCGAGCACGTCCGCCCGCACGCCTCCGTGTCCGTTGGCGGCGTGCGCCGCGTAGGTCTCGTAGGTACCCTCCGGGGCGTCGGCGACGTCCCACGACGGGGTTTGCTCACCGGTGCTGGTCCGAGCGTCGATCGGCACTGCCGTTCCCTCGTCCGGGGCCTCTGCGGCCGCCACCGGTTCGGCCGACTGCCCGACTTCCCCGGTGGATGCGTGGGGGTGGTCCTCGGGATCGTCCACCCCTTCGAGTCCTGTGTCGCCGTGCCCGTCGTCCCCCGACGAGAACCCCGCAGGCGGGCTCGCGGGACCCGGTAGGGAGCCCGTCTCGGGCGCGGCGGGCGCGCCGAAGACCGGCTCACCGAGCGTCGAGTCCGCGAGGTCCGGTGTCCCGAACCCCGGCGCCTGGGTCGCATGGGCCACGAACTCGGCCGATTCCGATGCCGGTTCCTCGTGGCCCGGGGCGACGACGACCGCCTCGTCGGCGGTCGGCTCGGCATGGGCCGACCCGGCACGGACCGATCCGTCGGCGATCGGCTCCTCGAAGGATGGCGGCACCGAGGCTTCTCCGCCATATGCCGGATGCGGATACGGCGGTTCCGCATAGGGCGGTTCGGTATACGACTGTTGCGCGTATGCGGCGTCCGCGGCTACCGCATGTCCCGGTTTCCCGGCCGGCGCCACATCCGGGCCGGTCACGGGCGCTTCGTACTCCCGGGTCGGCGCCGGGGGCGGCCCGGACGAGCCGTTCGCCGGCTGGAACAGTTCGGGCTCGGCGGCCCGTTCGGCCTCCGCGGTCGCGTGCGCGGTGTCGCCGGATCCGGGTCCGGTGTCCTCGTGCTGGTCGTCGGGCAACCACGGCAGCGGCAACGAGCCGGTGTCCTCCGGCGATCCGCCGCCACGCTCGATCCGTTCCGGCGGGGCCAGCGGCATGCCCGCGACGGGGAATACGGCGGCCCCCCACGAGCCGGTGTCGGAAGCCGACCCCGACCCGCCGCGACCGGCGCGGCGCGTGGTCGGCGCGGGCCGTCCGGGTGCGCCGAACACACGCTCGTCGGGCTCGGGATCGGTGGGGTCGGGCTGGTAGTACCCGGGCGAGACCTCGAACTCGGCCGCCACGTCGGCCACAGTCGCCCCGCCGACGCGGGCCGGTCGCTCCATCCCGCCGACCGCGGACCACGCGGCGGAGGACATGCTCCCGCCGCCGGCACCGACGCCCACCTCGACCGACTCCGGTTCACGCTCCGGCCGTTGGCCGGGGATCAACACCTCGTCGGCGGGCACGCCGTCCAGGTCCTTGGACACGGTGAACATGCTCACCAACGCCTGGTACTGCGAGTCCTCCAGGCGCTGGACGTGCACGTCGGTGTTGATCCGACTGGGCGTCACCACGCCCGGCACGGTGGGCAGTCGGGTCACCCCGAGCCCGCTGAGCCACGGCTCCGAGTGCACCGGCGCGATGATCGCGGCGGCGGCACGCGGGTAGGTGTTGGTCAGCCGCTGGATGTGCGGGACGTGCGCCTCGGTCAGCGGCTCCAGGGACAGTACGATCTCCGGCGGCCAGGTGTCGGGCAGGATGCCCTTGGTCCGGGCCTGCCGGGGCGAGGTCAGCTTGGCGTCGTCGAGCAGGCCGACCACCTCGTCCGACCAGGTCGCCAGCCGGCTCAGCGCCTCGTCGAGCGAGTAGGCGTACCGCAGTTGTTGGCGCCCCTCGCGTTCCACGTCACGCAGTTCGCGACCGAAGCCGACCACCGTCACACACAGGTCGTCGCTCCACACGTTGGACAACAGCTCGACGGCGAGCGCGCGCAGCACCGCGAGGTTGTCCTCCCCGGAGCCGTCCGTCAGGCCGACCACGCCGAGCGATTCCAGATCGACCAACAGCTGGCGTCCGTCGTCGGTTTCGCCGAGCACCGCGAGGGCCGGATAGGGCGCCGGTACGTTGGCCGCCGCGCTGGTGTGCAGCAACTCGGCGTCGGCCGGGCAGGTCCAGTGCATGTGGTCGCCGTGTACCGCCTCGAACGGATACAGCGGCGGGGACGGCGCGGCCAGGTGCAATTCGAGCTGCCGGTCGGTGAGTTGCACCGAGTCGATCAGGGGCAGTGTGCGGCCGGTGTCCGACATCCGGGCACACAGCGTGCGCAGTGTGCGGTCGAACAGGTCCAGCGCGTCGGGCGTTTCGGTTGCCCGCAGCTGCTGTTCCAGGTCGGCGGCGGCCGGTGCGGGCATCGCGATCCGGCGCCCGTCCCGACGCACCGACTGCTGTAGTCGACGGCGTACCAGCAGCGCGCCGAGCACCCCCGCGGCGCCGACCGCGCCCAGGGCGAGCGCGCCCACCGGTACCGAACTCTCGTCCCCACCCGGGCTCGGCGCCTCGGCCCGGCTGCCGGTGGGGTTGGTGTTGTCCGATTTCTTGGGCGTCTCGGTCGACGCCGCACCGGGCGCGCCCGCACCGTCGGGGGCGTTCGGAACCGCGATCGGGTCCTGCTTGGCGATCTGCGGCGGGGTCTCGACGAACGGCTTCTGCGGCTCGGCGGGCGGTTGTTGGGCGGGGGGCTGCTGCCGGGGCGGCTGCTCCGCCGGCGGTTGCTGCTGGGGTGGTTGTTGCTGGGGTGGTTGCTGCTGCGGGGGCTGCTGTTGCGGCGGCTGCTGTTGCTGCGGTGCCGGGTCCGCGCCGCCTCCGCCCGGGATGGACAACGTCCACCCGGGCTGGATCGAGTTCGGGTCGGTCAGCGCCGCGCCGCCCGACTGCGGCTGGTCCCTGTTGGCGGCGAAGATCTCGGGATAGCGGTCGCCGTCGCCCAGGAGTTCCTCGGCGATGTCCGACAACGTGTCGCCCGGCTTGACGGTGACCGTCTTCGGCAGCGCCTTGTGCTCCTCCCCCGGCAACTCCGGTGCGTGCGCGGCCTTGACCTCGGCGGGCGGCCCGGCATTGGCGGGCAGCGCGAGCACCCAGCCCTCCTCGACGTAGTCCGCCGAGTCGAACCGCTGCCCGTTCGCCATCGTCTTGCCGTCGTTGAGCCTGGCGATCTCGTTCCAGCGTTTGCCGTCGCCCAATCGCTCCTCGGCGATCGTCCACAACGAGTCGCCGCGTTGCACGGTGTGCGTAGGTCCTGCGGTCGGCCCGGGATCCTGTACCCGGACCGGAATTTCCTGCTCCACGGCTCGAGTGGGCGCACTCGACACGTGTTCCGGCAGCTGCGGCGCGGCGTGCGCCTCGCCGGCGGCCAGCGCGGTACCGGCGGGGAGCATCAGCATGATGCCGCCGATCAGCGCGCCCGCCGCCTTCTGGCTCCAGCCCAGGCCGCGAATGCGCGGCGCGGACAACCCGCGGAGCTGGGCGGGGATTTCCACGATCACCGAGACGGCGAAACACAGCCAGGCGCCCCAGAAGACGAGGGCGAGTGCCGCGAGGAAACCCCGTCCGTCGTCGGGTTGGGTGAGAATCTTGCCGATCTCGTCGAGTGCGGGCAGCCGGTGGGGCAACACGTCGGTGGTGGCCACGACGAGCGAGGCGGGCAGGCCGACGAGCAACGCGAGCAGCACCACGAGGCTGAGCAGGCCGCGTATCAGGTCGAACAGGAATCTTCCGGGTCCGCGACGCCTGCCCCGGTCGGCACGATTTCGTGCGTGTGCCCCGGTGCCCGGACCGGCGCCGGGACGAGGGCCTTGGGTAACGGTCACGGTGCGTCCTCCGGGTTTCGGATCCCATGGACGAGCCCGGCACGGGCATGGCCTTTGACGGTGACGGTGGAGACGCCGAAGAAGGCGGCCACCTTGGTCTTGTATTCGATGGTCACGTAGACGTCGATCTGGCGACCGTCCTTGGTGACCACGGCGTTTCCGCTCTTCACCATGGTGTGAGCGTCGAGATAGTTCTTTGCCGCCTGCTTTGCGTTGTTTTCCGGGACCACGATCGCCGTCCCCGGGATGGCCTTGGTCGGATCGATCGCCTGCCCGGCGGCGCGGGCCGCCTCCTGGGCGAACGCGTCGGCCTTGGAGTCGGCGCGCAACTTGCCGCCGCCGTCGATGACCAGGCCGACGAGCAGGATGATCACCGCCATCATGATCGCGAGCATGATGGCGAGGCTGCCGCGGTCACCGGGGTCGGGGTCGACGTCGGCGCCGCGAACACGCGTGCGGGCCACGGATGTCATCCGTTCCTCCCCCGGTAGGTATCCAGCACCGAGGTGAAGGTGCCGTGCAGGGTCTTCGAACCCGGGATGCCGGGGAAGGCCACATCGGACAACGACACGGTGCACGTGACCGAGACGGTGACGATCCCGGGCGTACCGGGCTCGGTGGTGAAGCCCGGCAGCTTGACCTCGGTGTGTGGCGTGCAGTGAAGCCCGTCCTGGGCAAGCGAACTCTTCACGGCCGCCCTGGCGTTTGCGTCCGCCCTGCCCGGATCCCGGGCGATCGACGCCTCCCGGGCCCCCGCCTTCGCCGCCGCGTCCACACCGTTGCCGGCCACCGAGGTTCGGCCGAACGCGATGATCAGACACAGGAACGCGATCAACACGGGCGTGAGTATCGCTGCCTCCAGAGCGAACGACCCCTCGTCCGCCCGCGGGCTCCCCCTGTACACCCTCGCCCCCCACATGTTCATCAGCCCGAACTCGTCCACCGCTCGACGACACCGTCCGCGTGCTGCGTGATGGTCAGACTCCCGAGGCCGGGCACAATCGACAACGACGTACCCCGAACGGTCACCCGGATCCGCCCCTCGCCGGTTCGCTCCGGAATCACCTTCGGATCCTTGAGCATTCCCCCGCCGAGGTCCTTGACCACATCTCGGCCGCGCTGTTCCGCCTTCCCGCGGTCCCCCTTCGTCGCACGCCCCACCTCGACGCCCTCCTGGGCCGCCTGCAACGCCACTTCACGGGCGTACCACCACAGGCAGACCTGGATCACCGACAACAGCACAAGAATGAACACCGGGAAGATGATCGCCATCGAAATGGACATGCTGCCGCGATCCGACCCGCCTGCCTGGCGCAGGCGGCGTCGGATCGCGGCGATGGGTCGGCTTCGTCGCACGTCGGTCACGGAGGGTTGGGCCGTGCTACTGGTCGTTCTGCGGAGCCGGCGGCACGTACTTGTCGTCGGATTTCTTCAGGCCGTCCTGGTACTTCTTGTACATCGTGTAGATCACCGCCGCGATGCTGACCGCGGCCACCATCAACACCGCGACGATGATCGCCGTCTCGATGCTGACCGCGCCGTGGTCGCGCTCCTTGCGCAGTCGCCGATAGCGGTCCACCAGGCCGCCGGTGACGACCAACACGAAGGCGACCGGAGCCGGGGCGACTCTGTGCACGGCGGTCTCGACACGATCGAGCACCGCTGGGGACGAGGAACCGGTTGACATTGCCTGTACTCCTTCCGGAGAACGGCTCGGAATCCGAAGGTCGTTCATACCGAGAACATCCGGGAAATTGCCGGGAATCCGAGCAGGATTCCCATGATCACCACGAGCATCGTCCCCGGAACGGTGAGCCGTTCCGAGTCCGCGTTCGCCTTTTCGTGTTCGTTCGCGAGCAGTTCCACGCGCAGCGACTGGGACCGGGCGCGCAACGTGCCGTACACGGCGGCGCCTTCGGTCCCGGCCATCTCGATGATGTCGGCCACGTCGGCCAGTTCGGGCAGGTCCAGGTCCTTGGCCAGGTCGCGCAGTCCGTCCCAGGGGTCGGCGCTGCCCACGCGGGCCCGCGCCAACGCGTCCTGGATCCGGGCGAAGGCCCAGCCGTCCCCCACGGCCGCGGCCCGTTCCAACGCCTCCGCCGGGCCCGCGTCGCCTGCCCGGCCCAGCGCCACCAGGTCCAGGTAGGCGGCGGCCGCGTGTTGGAACTCGATCCGGGCGGACTTGGCCTGGTCGCGCAGCGCATAGTCGGGGATGAACCACATCCCCGCGGCCACCGCCAGGGACAGGAACAGCGGTACGTAGAACGCGATGCCGATCCCGGCCGCGGTCAGCACCGCCGAGAGCATCGCGGGCAACAGCAGCCCGAGCAGGGCCAACAGCGCCTTGGTGCGCACGAATTGTGCGACGGTCTCGCCGACCAGGTCGAGTTCGCGGTGCGGCACCTTGAAGCCCGGGACGTGTCGGACCATGGCGACCAGTCGGTCGTCGTACTTGCTGCCCGTCTGCTCCGTGCGCCGCTTCGGCATCCCGGACAGGCGGTGCAGCGCGTTGCCCAGGTCCGGCGGCGCGGGCCACAACTCGCGGACCAGCACCGCCACTCCGGCGCCGAGCACACACCCGCTGACGATCACCATCGGTGGGATCACGACCACTCACCCCGCAATACGGGCGCGGTGTGCACACCCTGCTCCTGCTGCACGTCCACCGCCCTGGCCGCCTTGACCACGCTGCGCGGATCCGCCACCAGGAAGCGGGGCTTGACCCGATCGGCGGCCAGCGAACGCATCCAGACCAGGGTGCCGACGTAGGCGATCGCCATCAGCAGCAGGACCATCTGCCCGAGCGCGGTGCCGTACGGCGCGGCGTAGTCGCGGTTGATCACCACGACCAGGGAGGTGACCCCCAGGGTGATGTAGGTGATCCAGCGCACGGCCATCCGGGCGCCGGCCCGGTCCGCCTCGATCGCCCGGCGCTGGCGCACCTCTTCGCGCACGGTCGTGGCGAGGTCCTTGAGCGCCATCGCCAGGCCCGGCCCGCGGTCCGAGGAGCGCAGGATCAGCGCCGCCGCGATCTTGTCCGCCGTGGCGTCGCCCAGATCGGCCGCGAACGCCCGCAGCGCCTCCTCGGGGCGCCACCGGGACTGCAATCGGCTGACCAGATCGCCGACTTCCTCGACGATCGGCTCCGGGCAGGTGGCCCGCGAGGTGAGGATCGCGTTCTCCAGCCCGGCGCCCAGTTCGATCAGGTCGGCGATCCGTCGGGTCCACTCGGCGAGTGCGTCCAGGCGCTTGATCACGCTGTGGTCGCTCCTGGTGGGCGCGAGCAGCCAGGGCAACCCGGAGAACGCGGCGATCACCAGGAGCCCGGCGCCCAGGAATCCGGTGAACAGCCAGACCAGCGCGGCCACCACGACACCGACGGACAGCCGGATCCGGCGGGCGGTGCGCTGGCGGGCCGTCACCGGTCCGGACCGCATCCGGCGGATCGCCGACTCCATGCGGCCCGGCGGCTTGGGGGTCGGGTCGTCGTAGGTGCCGACGAGCCCGACGATCAATCCGATCACACCGCCGACCAGCAGGCATCCGCACACCGCGACCAACAACGCGTCACCCATACGATCACCCGGCCTGGTGCAGCTTGAGCCGCAACGGGCGCCAGCCGTGCGGTTCGTCCAGCAGATGCGGACTGAACCCGGCCCGGATCAGATCCGGCATGTCCGAGGGGTACATCCGGGCCGTGGCGCGCGGATCGTCGGCGGTCGGCGCGAAGATCGTGTTCACGGCCGGGCGGCGGTGTTCGCCCATCCCGGTCACCTCCAGGACGTGCGAGACGAAACGATGCCGTTTGCCGCCGATGGCCGTCTCGTCGATCATCCGCACGAAGACGACGTAGTCGACGGCGTTGGAGGCCAGCCGGTAGGCCAGTTCGGGACTCATGTGCGCGCCGTACTCCAGGCAGAGTTCGGCGATCCGGTCGAAGATCATGTCCGGCTCGCGCACGTGCAGCGTGCACATGGAGCCGCCTTCGCCGTTGGTCATCACGCGCAACATCGGCACGATCTCGCTGGAGCGCACCTCGCCGACGATCATCCGCGACAACGACATGCGCAGCGCGGAGGGGATCAGTTCGCCGATGGTCAACTCGCCCGCCGACTTGCCGTCGATGCCGCGTTCGCCGTTGCCCTCGCGGGCCTCGATCGCCACCACTTGGCGCAGGTGGCCCAACTCGTGCAGGAACAACTCCAGTTCGGTTTCGAAGGTGCCGATCCGCTCGTCCCGGGGAATCTCGTGGGACAGCGCACGCAGCAGCGAGGTCTTGCCGACGCCCTGGGTGCCGCAGATGATCAGGTTCTTCTTCGCCCGGACCAGCGAGCCGAGGAAGGCCGCCAACGTGCGGTCCAGGGTGCCGAGTCCGATCAGCTCGGCGAGGCGCACGTCACGCACCCGGTGCCGGCGGATGGTCACGTAGGTGTGCGGGGTGACCTCGGTGATCGCCTGGAGCCGGGAGCCGTCCGGTAGACGCAGCGCCAGGGTGGGCTGCGCGGTGGACAGGGTGCGCTCGCCGCTGCCGTGCCGGCGGGCCAGGTCGCGCAACAACTCGCGGAGTTCGTCGTCGGAGGCGGTCAGCGGGGGCACCTGGACGCGGGGGCGGTCCGCGTAGTCGACCCAGACCGTGTCGTAGCCGTTGACGAGGATGTTCTCCACGGCCGGGTCGGTCAGGTACGGCTCCAACGGCCCGGCACGGAACAACCAGTCCCACACCGCGCGCGCCATCGCCCGGTCCTCGGCGGGCGTGGTGGAGATGCCGCGCTCGCGGGCGGTGATGTCGGCCCACTCGGCGACCACCTGGGCGACGATCGCGCGACCGCGCTGCTCCCGGTCGCCGGTGGTCATGCCGGGCGCAGACTTGTCGAACTCGTGCAGCTGTTCGGCCGCCCGGTCCTTCAGTATCCGCACCACGGCCGGGTCCACGACCGGTTCTCCGGACGGGTTGCGGGGCGGCTTCGGGGCGGCGGTGAGCGGGGCGTGCGGGCCGGTGCCGGTGGGGGCGGGCGCGGCGGACGGGCGGCGGCTGACCGTGCCGACGCCGTTGGCGCTCACGCTCGCGGTCGGCGGCACGGTGAACATGCCGTCGCGCGAACCGGTCGGGCGGGCGGCGCCGTTGACGTGGCCGTTCACCCCTGGCACGGCGTGCGGTGGGGCCGGCACGGCGGTCGGCGCGGACATCGCGGTCGGCGGAAGGGGTGTGCCGTTGGCGGGGGTCGGCGGCGGGACGTGGCCCACGGCGGGCGTGAGCGAGCCCGCGCCGGCCGACCAGGTGTGCTCCGGGCCGCTCGCGGGATCGGCGCCGGCCCGCTGGAAGCCCTCCGGCCAGGTGCGCAGCGGGGGCGGCGCGTAGAACACGTCCTCCGTCTCGGGGCGCCCCGGGACGACGTGTATCTGCGGGTGGCCGCCGGTCTCGGCGGGGGGTGGGGGTTCCGGTTTGTTGTGCGGATCCGGGTGCAGGGGGCGGGCGTTATCGAACATGACCGGCCTCCTCGCCGGCCGGGCGGTGCGCCGGTTCGGCCTCGGCGGGTGCCTCGGGGTGGGCCTCGGGACGCGGCTCGGGGCGAGGCTCGGTGTCGGATCGGCGGATGTACGCCGCCGCCTGGGCCCAGCCGTCGCTCGGCGCCGGCGCCTCGGGACCGGCGGGCAACTGCCCGCCGGACGTGGGGCGTGGAGCAAGGCGCATGCGTCGCTGTGCGGCCAAGTTGATCGCCGCGTCCGCGGTGGTCCGCGCGGCCCGCATGTACCTCGAACGCAGGAAACGTTTGCCGGTGTCGCCCTCACCGTCGGACAACACCCGCGCGCGTTCCGGGTCGAACGGCACCAGGCCGAGTACGGGCGCCTCGAGGTGTTTGCCGATCTCCTGCCGGGAGTAGCGTCCCTGTTCGATCACCACGAGGGCGATCGAGTCGGATCCGGTCCCGTGCGTGTCGAGGTCGTTGCGCAGCGCGGTCAGTCGGGGCTGGGCCTGGGCGAGCGAGGGCAATGTGCCGCGGACGACCGGCAGTACCAGGTCGGCGCGGCGCGCGACGATCGCCGACGCGCCCGTGGTGCCGCGCCGGCCGAGGTCGACGATCACGTCGTGCGGAATCTGCTGGTTGCCCAGCCCGGCGGCGAGTTGCGAGATGGGATCCCACGTGTAGGCGAGTCCCGAGGCCTGGGTGGGGTCGACCAGGCCCGGCAGCAGCAGGCGTTCGCGGCGGCCGTCGGACAGATCGACGAGTTGCCGGAAGAAGGCGTCGACGAGATTTCCCTGACGGTGTGCCACGCCCAGTTGGTGCAGGCCGTATTCGGCCGAAACCCGACCCTGGAGCGCGCCCGCGAGGATCGAACCCCCGTCCGGATCGGCCTCGATCAGGATCACCCGGCGGCCGGCGGGCAGCGGCCAGGTGAGCAGGAGTGCGAGCGCGGTCGAGGTGGCACCGGGCGCGCCCGTGCCGCCGGTGACCGCGACGACGGTCATGGGGTGCCTCCGGCCTTGCCCGGCGCGGGGTTGGGCGCCGCGTCCGCGTTCCCGGTGTTGAGCACCACGATGGAGAACCGACCGTCGACCACCTGCAGGGCGAGCGTGGGGCCGTCCTTGGCGGGCACGGCCACGTCCAGGACGGCCTTGCCGGAACCGGAGTTCGGGTCGGCGGCACTGGCTCGGATCACGGTGGCCGCGATGGTGACGGGCTGCGCCGGCACGGCGTTGGCCCCGGCGGGCGCGGCAACCGAGGTCACGACCAGGATCCGGGTGCCCGGGGTGACCCGCTGGACCGGCATCCTGGTGGCGTCCACGGCAATCGGGACCAGCGTCTCGCCGGGTTGGATCGCGATCTTCTCGGTGACCTGATCCGAGGTCAGCAGCGAGCCCGCGCGCAGCTCGACGGCGGCGCGTTTGCCCACGATGACGCCCTTGGAGCCGGATCCGATCGGGCGCAGCCCGGGCGCGTCGTTGATCTCCACGACCCGCAGGTCCTCGGCGGCGATCGTCTGGCCGTAGGGCACCGTGCGGGCCACGGCGAGCACCGGCACCCGTTTGTCGCCCATCTGATAGAACGCCGC
Organism: Embleya sp. NPDC055664; assembly: GCF_053618075.1. Lineage (NCBI taxonomy): Bacteria > Bacillati > Actinomycetota > Actinomycetes > Kitasatosporales > Streptomycetaceae > Embleya > Embleya sp. NPDC055664. The sequence continues at coordinate 330,998 of NZ_JBSHGZ010000001.1, read as the reverse complement.
CGAGCCCAGTCCGCCCGCCGCGATCAGCGCGACCGAGAGCGCGATGAGCGCGGGCCGCCGGCGTCTGGCGCCGAGGCTGCGCGTGGGCGTGACCGGCATCGCGCCGGCGGTCGCGCCCGGTGTCGCGACGCCGTTGCCCGATGGCCGTTCCGTAGCTGCCTTCACCACCGGCTCCGCCCCCTTGCTCTGCCGGGTCCACCCAGGTTCCGCGCGGACCGTGATCCACTTCGGAGCTACCGCTCGTATCTTCCACCACACACACTGTCAGGTGAATGGTGAACGGCTCGAAAACCGCCGCCGAAGTTGATCATTCGATGCATTCCGCGACTTCGACGCACCCCGTCAACCAGCACGATCGCGGACGCCATGTGACGAACCCGACCCCACCCAAGATCACGGGCAAGCATCTCGTTCCGGACACCGAACGGGCCCCACGATGGTCCCGAAACGAGCCCCGCCGCAAGCACTTTCGGGCAATTGTTGGCCGGCCGGGTTCGGACCGCACCGCGCGCGCCCGAACGTGATATCGCGCGGCCGAGCCGACGCCGCGCACGGTACTCGATCCGATGTGCGAGGAACTCTCGGGCGCTGTGGGCCGATCCGGCAAAACGGCGGATCTGTCGTCATGTCGATGCGTTGACGATCGGGTGGCATGGCGGCGAAGTCCGCACCCTTCGGCGGAGTTCAGACGCGTCGGCGGATGGCCCGTACCGGCAGGTGTCCCGGTCGCGGGAGCGCGCTCGTCCGTGGCCGGGACGGCTTGCCGGGCACCGGCTCCAGATGCCATCGCGCGCACACCACCGCCACGGTGGTCACGATCTGGGCCAGGAACAGGTGTTCGCCGACGCACCGGTGCACGCCCGCGCCGAAGGGCATGTACACGCCGCGCGCACGCCCCCGGAAGCCGGGCTCCGCCCAGCGGTCCGGATCGAAGCGCTCTGGGTCGGGGAACAGCTCCGGGTCCCGGTGCAGCGCGTGATGGCTGTACAACACGTCGCCACCACTCGGGATGTGATGCCCCATCACGTCGACATCGCGATTGGCCCGACGCACCACCAGCCAGGGCGCGTACAGCCGAAGCGTCTCGTCGACAACACTCCTTGTATATACGAGGGCGCCCAGGTTCTCCGCGGTCGGCGGCCCGCCGGCCAGTACCTCGTGCAACTCGGCGTGCAGCCGCTTGCGGACGTCCTCGTTGCGGCCGATCTCGTGAAAGGCCCACGAGAGGGTGGCGTTGGTGTTGTCGTTGCCGGCGATCAGCATCGACACCACCTCGTCCCGCACCACCTCCGGCGACATGCCCATCCCGACGAACTCGCCGAGCAGCCCCTCCCCCGAACCCGCGTCCACCGCCGCGGCGATCGTGTCGCGCAACCGGGCGCCGGTCTCGGCGAAACGCCGGTTGCCGGGAGTGGGCAACCGGCGCGCCCACTCGGGCAGCACCGTGCGGGTGAACACCTCCTGGATGAACACCGGCAACGAGCGCCGCAGTTCGGCAACGGCGGCGTCCGCGGCCGGGTCCTCACCGAAGATCAGTCGACCGAGCGTGGCCAGGCCGAGCTCGCTCATCTCCCGCTCGAGCGCGAGTGTGGATCCGGGCAACCACTGCGCGCTCGCGTCCTCGGCTTGCCGCCGGATCACATCCACGTACCCGCCGATCCGGGACCGCTGGAACGCGGGCTGCACGGTACGCCGCCGGGCCCGATGCAGCGGCCCGTCGGAAGCGGCCAGCCCGTCACCGATGTGCAGCCGGGCCTGCTTGAAGAAGCCGTCCCGCTCGACGGTGTCCGCGTGTTCGACCAGCACGCAGCGCACGAGCGCGGGATCGTTGAGGACGTACAACTCCTTCGGTCCGACCCGGATCCGCACGATGGGCCCGTGCGCCCGCAACGAGGACACGAAGTCCCAGCGCCCGCGCAACAACGCCGGGGTATGTCCGAGCAACGGCACTGCGCCCGGGGCGATCGGAACCACGCGGCAACTCCTCGACGGGGATGGGGACGAGACGACGCGGTCCCCGAAGCGGCCGGGGCCCGCAGCCGGCATCCGCGCCGCGCGCCGGTTCGGGAGTGGACCCGGGCCGGTGCGCCGACGTGTTTTGCGGCGGGCTCGAGCGTATTCGCCGCTTGCCGCCCCCGCTTCACGGCCTCGCGTCCGGCTCGCGCGCCGTGCGCGGGAGCACTGCCGTTTCGGGCCCCCGTCGGCCCGTGGTCGGCTTCGGGTCCACGCGCGCGTTGCGCTCCAGGTCCGACTTCCTGGCCACGTACGGCTTCCCCGGCGTGACCACCGTGGGCCGGCCCGTGGCCGCACGCGGCCCGGGCACCGTGTGCGTCGCGGTCGGGTCCGCGGTCGGGTCGACCACCGAGGTCACCGAGGCGGGTACCGACTTCGGCTCCCCGGCGCCCGAGGCGGACGCGATGCCGACCCAGGACCCCACCGCGATCCCGACGGTGGCGAACACGGCGGCGACCGGCCCCACCAGACGCATCGCCTGCCCGGGCGGCCGGCTTTGACGATTCGTCATGTGCGTACCCCTTCACTGGACAGTCGGACATTCGGACCTTCCACAAGAGAAATACGCCCGCCGACCGAGCCACGTTGCACCGCCGACCCACGCCGCCCACGTGCGGAACATCTCCGAACCGCCATGCAACCCGGGGCCGTCGGCGCGCGTATCCCCTGTGACAGGCCCCTCGATATGCAGGCAAACGCACGCCCCGGCACCGGCCGGGCGCTCTCGGGCCATGCCCGCGGGGGACCCGGTGAGGAGGAGATCACGGTGCGCGATTCCCGCGACCACCCCCTGGCAACTCCGCTGCCGACCGCGTGAGGGAGGCAGCCCGTGAACGGGAGTTCCGCGAGTACGCCGAGGCCCGCCAGGCCCAGCTGCGTCGATCCGCGTACCTGCTGTGCGGCGACTGGTACGAGGCGCAGGACCTCACCCAGACCACACTGATGAAGATGTACACGGCGTGGGGCAGACTGAACCGCGACGGCAATGTGGACGCGTACGCCCGCGTGGTGCTCACCCGCACGTACATCGACCAGCACCGCAAGGGCCGCTGGCGCGAGGAGCCGGTGGACGAACTCCCGCAGCGGCCGAGCGAGGAGTCCTCGTCGCCGGATCTGCGGATGACCCTGCAGGCGGCGCTGCTCCGGCTGCCGCCTCGCTATCGGGCCGTGCTCGTGCTGCGCTTCTGGGAGGACTGGAGCATCGAACAGACGGCGGAGGCCCTGCGGATCAGTACCGGCACGGTCAAGAGCCAGAGCGCGCGCGGGCTGAACCGGCTGCGCGAACTCGTCGGCGAGCAGATGTGGGAGCTGTCCGAACGGTGAGGCCGACCATGAACGATCGCGACCTGTTCGCGCTGATGCTCGATCAGCCCGAGCCCGATTTCCCGAGCGTGGTGGACGCGGCCGTGGCGGGTGGCAAGCGGATCCGCCGGCGCCGCCGCGTGGCGGCCCTCGGCGCCGGGGTGGGCGTACTGGTGATCGCCGGCACGGGGCTGTTCCTGACGCCCTCGCAGCAGGCAACCGTGCGGCCGGGGACCGACGTTCGGCCCGCGGCGACGACGGGGGCCACGGAGACGGCCCGGCCGAACCCCGCCGTGGACGCGCCGGCCTCCGCCCAACCCGCGTCCGCGGCACCGGAGTCCGCCGGCGACCGGCCGACGGCCCAGGCGGAGACGCGACAGGAGCGGACCCCGCCGGAGACGCAGCCGAGGAGCGGCGGGCGCACGACACCGCCGACCACCACGCTCGAAGACGAGCGCAAGGCCAAGTGCTTGGCCGTCAAGGGGGTCAAATGCTAGTGAATAGCCGGAAATTGAGGGATTGTCACCTATCGATGCGGATCGCCATCCACCGAATGCGGATTGTCATCTGCTGATCACGTCGTAGCCCCCCACACCCGGGCTCGGCCCCTAATCTGATCCCGGATCATTCGTCCGGAGTGAGGAGAGGGCCGGCGTGAACAGCACGGACCCGTGGACCGTGGATCGCATCGCGCATGCGCTCCCGCACCCCGAAGCCCGCCACGAATTCCTGCGTCTGGTGAATCTGACGCCGATCGGCGATCTGCCGGGCCTGCTGGCCCGCTACGTACAGGCGGCGGAGGAACTGATCGCCGGCCTGCCGCACGCACGCGCCCTCGCGGCGCAGGTTCGGGCCACGGGCCTGGACCCGGACCTCGACGAGGTGGACGAGGAAATCGTCCGCAAGTGGATCTCCCGCGGCCGAGCGCAAAGCAGTGCCGCGTGACGTGGCGCCCGAGGATCGGCATCGAGCACCAAGAGGTCATCGACCGCTTCCCCGAAACCACGCTCAACCACTGGGGAATGCTGCTGTACAAACTGGTCTGCGACCCGTACACGGCCACCGTCCGCTACGGCGAGGACGACCGAATCGTCCGCACCGCAGCGGCGGGGCCCCTGATCGTGGTGGTACTGCTCAACGAAGGGACGACAACCGTCACCGTGCTGCAGGTCGTGCACCTGGGTTGACCTTGTGGTGCTTCCCGCCACCCGGTACGCAGTAGTGGTCGGCCACTTCACCCATCACGCCGTCGTGTCGCTGCCGGTGAACCTTCGGCTCACCGGTGCGACCGACGTGGTTGCCGCGCTTGGCCTGCTTGACCTCGGGGTCGAGGACGCGACACACCTTGCGCACCTGCGGATGCTGACCGGGAATCGCATACGCGGAGGCCACGCCCGCGAAGGCGAGGCCGAAACATGCCACAACCATGATCGCTGTCTTACGGATCCTGCTCATTCGGCAGAAGATAGCGGAGCCGGCCCCGGCACACTAACCACGTTCCCAAACCATTTCCCGCAACCCAGGCCCCAAAGCCCCCACCCCCACACATCCACCCCCACCGGCCACCCTCCCTCACCCACCCCACCCGAAGGCCCCAAACCCCCAATCCCCCCCAGAACCGAGCCAACCAACGCCACCCACCCGGAAGCCACAAACCACATCGGGGCAACCAACGCCACCCAGCCAAAGCCGCAGACCACGTCGGGGCGACCAACGGCACCTGGCCGGAAGCCGCAAGACCACCAAGCCCCCAGAACCGGGGCGGCCAACGGCACGTCAGGCGGGCGAGCGGGTCTCAGGGCCACGGGGTCCCCGTGTCAAGAGCCCCACGCCTCTCAACCATCCGATCCCCGCATCCCGCATCTGACACCTCGACCTCGCATCCCGCGCCCCGCGCCCCGCGCCCCGCCGCATCACCCACACGGCCCCACCCCAGCACGCCCCGCCACCGCAGCACCCAAACGCCACCCCGCAACCCCAACACCCGCACTCACAAGGGCGATCCCACCGCGTCGCCCCCACCCCCGGCTCTCCCTCCCGCCACATCCACCATCCAGTCGGGTGGTTGACCGCCCACCCCTCCGCCTAAGCTGCCGCCCGCTCCGCCGTCGGCAGCCCACGGAGGGACCCCACATGCCCCGAACCCGCACCCGCGCCAAGTTCCGCGGCTGGGCCATAGCCCCGTTGGCCGCCGTCCCGGCCATCGCGCTGCACGACCTCTTCGACTCCCTCGGCATCAACGGTGTCGACGCCTGGCTGGCCACCTCCGCCGCCCTGGCCCTCCTGTGCGCGACCGTCCACCTCGCCACATCAACCCTGAACCAACGCCCCGACCCCCCGGACGACCGCGACTTCGAACTCCAGATCGCCGACCTCTGCCGCCGCGACGGCCTCCTCGCCGTACAGGTAGCCCCCGACGCCAACGTCAAGGCCTACTTCCCCAACGGCAGCCTCGTCCTCATCCGCTGCGCCCCCATCACCCACGAGGCCCGCCCCCTGGACCTCCACGCCTTCATCGGCACGGCCCACCACAACCACCGGGCCGACATCCCGGTCTTCATCACCCGCCACGGATTCACCACCGAGGCCCGCCGATTCGCCCACCACCACGGCATCGTCCTACTCGACCAGTCCCGCCTATACCAATGGCAACAGGGCCACGGCCTGACCACTCTGGTCACCACAACCCCATAACCCCACCCACCGACTCCCCACGAACACCCCCGCCACCAGCCCGAATCCCCCAGAAGCCGCCCCCACCCAACAACCCCGGCTCCACCCCTACCAAGTGGCCGAATCCCGCTACCCGCAGTGATCTCCCGAAGACGCTTACGACCCACCCGATCAAGTGCAATGATGCTTCGGCAGATCAATAGCGCACCGAACTCCGAAGATCGCACCTGCTGCGGGGGTGGCAGTTTTGGCCCGATCCACCAACACCCAACTCCCGGCAACCCTGCTGGCAGCCCTGGCCACTCTCACCCTCCTGACCACGGCCTGCTCCTCGGATAAAAAGGCGAAAGAGCCCAAAATCGGTCAAGCGGCACCCAAAACGGCAGCTGCTCCGCTCCCGACACCGTCTCAGAGCACTGCAGCGGCAGGCCCGCCGATCAGCGAGGCCGATGCGACAAGCACTTCGCAGGCCTACTTCGATGCCAGCAAAAAGGCCCGAGCAGCACGCGATATTCATTCAATCTCGGAAATCGAGGCGGGAGCCCTGCTCGAGGTATCCACCGCTCGCCTCGAGCGCATTTTGAAGTACGGCGACAATATCGGCAACGACGAGGATTTGGCCGCGAATAGCAATATACACGTCGCCTCACCCCAAGGGGCTCCCGGCGGTGACGACCGGTGGCTCATGTCCCTGGGTCGCCAAACCATCGGAAAGCAATCCCGTGGATCCCTCGGAGTCCTGCGCCAAGACAAAGGGGTCGGCCCCTGGAAAATGTCATTTCTTGCATTCACAGAGGTTGGCAAGGATTTCCCTATCGTCACGCAAATAGCGACGGTCGACAACAAAGAAAGCGCAGCATCCGCGAACATCTACTACGGGCAGGAGATCTGCCAAGATTTTGCCAACTATTTGGATGGAGGTTCAACCACGACTAACTGGGGACCTAGGGCAAAAGCAGTCATCCAAGAAGACCGCAACAACAAACGGGACACAGAAGGACTGGCGAAGGGCGGATCGGTCACCTTCAAGACCGAGATCCGTGACGGTGAAAAATCGCCGGCCTGGAAGACCTCAGACGGCGGCAAATTGGTCATGTGCACCACACGATCATCCTCCAATCTCACGGCGGGTTCATCCCCGATATCCGTCACCAATAGCCAGAGCTTTCAGAACCTGAACGGCCGCACCACCAAATGGAAGACACTAAACGTAGTCAATGTGGGCATGACCGTATTCAAGATCCCGGCAACTCCGGATTCTCCGATCGACATCGTTGCGGACTCTGTTCGGGCACTCTCAAGCGACGGTACGCCCGCCTGATATCCATCCCCACCGCCATGTGAAGATGCCCGCCAGGGAGGACTCATGAATAGATCGAAAGTTCTACGAAGTGTCGCCTTGGCCTGCACAGCCGGCTCCATTGGCGCCTTCTTCCTTCTTCCACCGGCTTCTGCAGGTGTGACGAATTGCGGCGACCTCATCATCTGCATCGAAGTACCCGGCCCGGGAGGAAGCAGCGGCGGGACCGGTGGCGGCGGAGGTGCGGGAGGTGGCAGCGCGACAGGCGGCAGCGGGGGTACCGAACCCGGCTTCACTCAAGGCAACGGAGAACACACTGCCGTTGGGGCCACGGCTGCCGGTGGCGGCGGAGGCCCCGCTCCCCAGCTCCCTGCACCTACGGACGCTCAGGTTGCGACCCTCGCCATGGCCCAGCTCGAGCTTCGCAAGCCCAAGGTCTTCATGACCCCGGAACCCGGAAAGATGGGTCTCGTAGGCCTCCCGGTTTGGCTATGGATCGACGCATCCGATCCGCACCGATGGTCACCCGACGGAATCTCCAAGACGGTAACCGAACGAGGTGTAACCGTTACGGCCATCGCTCGATCCAAGTACGTTCTGTGGTCCATGGGCGATGGGTCCACCGTGGAGTGCCCGACTCCGGGCACAAAGTACGACCCATCCTCCCCGAGTACTTCCTCACCCGACTGCGGCTACGTGTATAAAACTACATCCGCAAAGCAGCCGGAAAGTCGTTTTACAGTCACCGCCACCGTCCACTGGGAAGCAAGTTACGTAGGGGCCGATGGCATATCTATTTCGCTCCCGGCCATGGAGGGGCAAACCGAAACAACCGCTCGCGTGGGTGAACTTCAAGTCATCAACTAGCGGCTTGAGATTCATATGCGGGCACGCGAGGACGTCGCACGATGGTTCGGGTCGACGAGGCACGGAAGGTTCCCCAGGGAAGGTCCATCTCGCCACTGACCGGATGACATGAGCACTCGAATGCCTCTGCGCTCACGCCTTTTCAACGCAGCGCCGATGTGGCTCAGGTGACGGTCCAGCCTGTGGTTTTGGCTAGTGTGGTGGCTTGGGGTGGGGTGATTTGGGCGCTCTGGAAGTCGACTGTTCGGGGGTCCAATGAGGATAGGTTGCTGCCTCTTAGGTCGGCGTTTTTGAGGGTTGCGCCCTGCCAGGTTGCGCCGGATAGGTCGCAGGCTGTTATCACGGCCTTTTGCAGGCGGGCTGCGGTCAGGTCGGCCTCGCGCATGCGGACGCCGGTGAAGGTTGCCCGGGTCAGGTCGGCTCCCGGTAGGCCGACGAACGACCAGTCTCCGCCCGTTACTTCGAACACCGTGTAGGTGCACTGGCGGAACACACTGCCGACCAGTTTGCAATCGACGAACCTGGTGTCGAAGAACGTGCAGCCTTTGAATGTGCAGTTCGTGAATGCCGCTCCCGTGTGCCGCGACGCGTTGAATCGCACGCCCGCGAACGTGCACTCGTCGAACACCGCGCCCTCGTTGACGACCTCGGTCCAGTCCGTGTCCAGGAACGAACAGCGCGTGAATTGAGCGGTGTCCGTCAGCTCCCTCCCGTACCAGTCCTCGTCGCGGATCACGAGTGCTTTGTCGGGGATGGGCATCTCTCCATTGAACACGCCGCCCCCGACATCCGCCCGCCCCGCCGTCGCGGGCCCGCTCAGTCCGGTGAGGCGATGCCCGCGACCATCCCCTGCGCGAGTGCTCGGGCGGCGGGGCCCGTGGCCTGCCCGGCCTGTCCGGTGACCAGGGTGTAGAGGGCGCCGGCGAAGAGCGTGATCAGCGTGGCGACGTCCGCGCGCGACGTGTGCAGGCCGAGGGCGCGGTGCTGGGCCAGGGTGAAGTCCACGGCCTCCGTCTGCATGTGGTCCAGCGTGCGCTGGAGTTCGGGGCGGCGGGTGGCCTCGAGGGTCAGTTCGTACACGGCCAGATAGCGCGCCCGGTGCATCGTGGCCGAGAACTCCAGCGACACCGCGATCAGGTCGACCAGGCCGCCCCGGTCGATCGGACCGGCCACCATCTCGTGCGCGGCGGTCATGTCGGCGCGATGCAGTTCCAGGACACGCTCCGCCGCGGCGCCCAGCAGGACGTCGCGGCTGCGGAAGTAGTTCGACGTGGTGCCCGCCGGCAGCCCCGCCGCCTCGTCCACCGCGCGGTGGCTGAAGCCGTGTACGCCGGCCCGGGCCAGAACCTCGATCGCGCCGTCCGCGATGGCGCGCCGACGGGCGCTGTTGGGGGGTGGTGCCATGCAGGGAGATTATCAAGACTGTGATAGTACTATTCGAGTAGTGGCATCCCGGGGTCTCCGGTCGAACCCCACCGCACCCACACACGAGGGGGCACCATGCGAATACTGGTCATCGGCGCGGGCATCGGCGGACTCGCGGCGGCGCGCGCCCTGCGTATGGACGGACACGACGTCACGGTCCACGAACGTGCGTCGGCACTGCGCACCTCCGGCTCGGCGCTCACCCTCTGGAGCAACGGCACCGGCATCCTCGCCGACCTCGGCGTCCCCACCGAAGGCCTTGGCGCACCCATCGATCTGCTCGAACAACGCGACTACGACGGACGCGTCCTGATGCGGATCGACGTCTCGCTCGCCGCCACCCACTACGGCCACCCGCACCTCGCCATGCCCCGCCGCGACCTGATCCGCCGCCTGGCCGAAGCCCTGCCCACGCCCCGAACCGAAACCGGAACCCGAACCGGACCCGGAGCCGGAACCGGAGCCGGAGCCGGAGAAGGAACCGGAGCCGGAGAAGGAACCCGACCCCGAACCGGAACCAACAGCGCGAACGCGACGACGACCCCCACGATCGCCTTCGACAAGCCCTGCACCGCGATCACCCAAACCCCCGACCACGCCCAGGCGACCTTCGCCGACGGCAGCACCGAAGCCGCCGACCTGATCATCGGCGCCGACGGCGCCCGCTCGGTCGTTCGCCGGCACGTATGGGGCTCCGACCCCACCACCCCGACCGGCTGGGTCACCTGGCAGGGACTCACCCCGGTCGACATCGACGTGGTCCACGAGCGCCGCGGCCTGATGATCGTCGGCCCCGAGGGCATGTGCGGCCTGATGCCCGCCGGCAACGGCCTGCTCCAGTGGTGGTTCGATGTCCGCCGCGACCCGTCCGAACCGCCGCCGACGTCGCCGATCGCCGCGCTGCGCAAACGTTTCGGGCACTGGGCCGCGCCGGTCCCCCACGTGCTGGCAGCGGTCACAAACGCGGACATCGAGTACTTCGCCCACCGCCGGCACAAGGTCCCGCGCACCTGGAGCCTCGGCCGGGCCACCCTCCTCGGCGACGCCGCGCACACGATGCCGCCGACCGTCGCGCAGGGCGGCAACCAGGCCCTGGAGGACGCCTGGGCCCTGGCCCGCGCCCTGCGACGCACCGCCGACATCCCCGAGGCCCTTGCCGACTACCGGAGTTCCCGCGCCCGCCGCGCCTCCCTGACCGCCCGCCGCGCCGGCTCGGAGACGACGAACAAGTACCTGCCGACCCTGTCCCGCCTGACCCCCGACGCCCTGATCAGCCGCTACCACACCCGCTGGCTACGGCAGATCAGCACCTACCTGTCGGACGGCCCGACCACGCCCGACGCCGTATCCGCATCCGCGTAGCGCATGCGCAACGCCGCGGCAACGAACGCCCCGCCCGCTACCCCCCGTCCACCACCACGAACCGAAAGCCCAACGCATCCAGAAAGGCCCGCAGCAGCTCGTCCGGCGTCCCCTCCGCCCGCAACGCGGAGTCCAACGCCACCTCGTCCGGGGTGAGTCCGGCCTCGCGCGCCCAACCCACGGCACGCGGCAACACCCGCTCCGGCGGCGGCCCGAGCTCCGGATCCAACGCGTACGACCTGGCCGCACGCGGCGCCAGCGCGCAGTGCCATACGTCGCCCCCACCCGGACTCTGCGCGTCGATCATCGCGAAGTGGCCGGACACCACGTCGGCCGTCAACACCGGCGCGTCCGTATCCGCCATCAACGTCGGCCCCGGATCCAACCCCGACGCCAACAGCAGAACCTGCCAGTCGCCGTCGCGAGCCGACCACCGCGGTTCACCGCCGGCCTGCTGAACGGCCGGCAATTCCAATAGGGGCCACGCCGATCGGGCGACGACATATACACCGAAGTTACCCATCACCCCCAGCATAGGACGCACCGACGACCCATCGCCGCGATTCGTCCCGGGCGACCGGTTGCCCGCGGCCCATCGAGCCTGTACCCCCGCCGATCCCCCATGAGAACGTGGCCCAATGGACATTGCCACGCACCTCGACATGCTGCGCGCCGACGGCGAGGCGCTCGCCCGTTCGGCCGAACGGGCCGGCCTCGACGCGGAAGTGCCGTCCTGCCCCGACTGGCGGGTACGTGATCTCCTCGAACACCTGGGCGGCGTGCACCGATGGGCCGCGTACATCGTGGAATCCGGCAGCGTCGAACGGCCGAGCCGGGAGGACACGACCGAGCTGTTCCGCGCCCCCACCGACCGGGACCTCTTCGAATGGTACCGAAGCACCCACGCCGACCTGGTGAAGACACTCGGCACGGCGGCCCCCGACGCCCCGGGGTGGACCTTCTTCGAGGCGCCGTCCACGGTCGGCTTCTGGACCCGACGCCAGGCGCACGAGACGGCCGTTCATCGCGTCGACGCGGAACTCGCGGCCGGTCTGCCCTCCGCCGTGCCCGCGGACTTCGCCGCCGACGGAATCGACGAACTGCTGTGCGGGTTCCTCGCCCACGCCCGGAACAAGGCGGTCACCGACCCGCCGCTGAGCATCGCGATCACCCCGGACGACGCCTCGGCCGCCTGGACCATGCGGCTCGGCACCGCCGATCGACGCGTCGTACGCGCCGCCGAACCCGCCGACCTCACGGTCTCCGGCCCGGCCGAAAGGCTGTACCTGCTGCTGTGGAACCGGGCCGATTCCACCGGCTGCCGCCTCGACGGCGACCCCGAAGTCCTCACCCGCTGGCGCGAATCGACGAAATTCTGAGTCCGAACAAGAGGGTGGGCCTCCGCGGGGCTAGCCTGCCCGCGGAGGCCCGCTGTGCCGCCCTATCGGGCACGCCGGCACGTTTAAGGACCGGGGTCGTCTTGAAAGTCGTCGCGTTCTACCTTTGAACTACCAGGCCACGAGCGGCCCGGGCTGGAGTCGAACCAGCAACCGACGACCGGAGCCCCGTCCGGTCGATCCGGCGATGGGCGGCGATGCTGAGTCTGGAGCAAGAGTCTGAGATTGATCGCGGGCTGCCTCTGCCGACTTGGGCCACCCCGGCTCGTGGTGCCGGGGGAAGGATTCGAACCTCCACCGTTACCCGCGTTCGTCACGACAAGCTTCAGTTTCAGCTTGCGCTCCTCGCGCACCCCCGACCCTCCGGTCGGGGGATTCTCGAAGCCTACTCGCCCTGGCCGTTGCCGAGCAGGTAGGCGAAGACGGCGTCGCCGATCCGACGGTCCGTCACTTCCGCGCCGTTGGCTTCCTCGCGCGCGAACTTGACCGCCCGCTGCAGTTTTTCGACCCGCTCGACGAGTTCGTTCACGCGCCGGGCGGGCAGCGCGCCCGAGAACTTGACGGTGGTCCAGTAGCCGGCGGCGATGTCCTCGAAGTACATCTCGACCTGGGCCGGGTGGTGTTCCGTCGCCTCGGCCTTGACGTGGTTGCGCGGGACCTTCTTGGTCCGCACGGTACGCACCGGCTCGGTGCGCCAGGAGTCCGTGGAGGGGTCGAGCGTCCACGTCTCGGCGGCGTCCAGGATCGGCAGCTTGCGCACGAAGGTGTGCACGTCGACCAGTTGCTTCTCCAGGAAGAGCAGGTACGACACCGGGACGTCGCGCAGCAACGGCGTGCCATCCACGACCACGTCGGCGCGCGCCTCGCAGTTGGCCCAGTCCTTGGTCGCGGTCACGTCGAAGAGCCGGGTCAGCGTGCCGGTGACGGAACGCAGCACTTCCTCGCCCTTGACCTGCACCCGGGTCGACTCGGGCGGCAGTTGCTCGCCCTCCTCGTCCTTGGGTTGGTAGGTGCGCGAGATACCCGACAACAACGCGCCCTTCTGGACCCGCTGGTGGGCATCCGTCAATTCCTGGAAGGACTTGGTCTTGACGCCCTTCTCCACCGCGATGATCTGGTTCAATTTCGCCACGCCGCGACGCTAGCAGGGGAACACGGCTGCGGCACAAAGGTTTTCGGATGGATGCGCCGGGGCGGGCGAGCCGGATCGGGCCCGGACCGTCAACGTGCGATCACGGCGGCGAGGTTGTCGTCGCCGACGATCCGGTAGGTGGCGTTGAGTTGCCACGGACCGACGAGCCCCTTGATCCGCTCCGCCCGGCGCTGCTCGCTCGCCCCGATGCGGGCCACCCATCCGGGGATCTCCTCGGGCGTCGCGTCGATCATCGCAACGGTCAACAACTGCTGCGGGTCGGCCAGGTCGATCGCGCTGAGCACCCGTCGGGGGTCGCCCTCGAACCGCTCGTCCGGGAGCCACGCGTCGCGGAAGGTCGCGTAGTCCACACCGTCGTTGAGCCGCCGCACCATTGCACCGATGAGCATCGCCGCGTTCCCCCTCGTTTCCGTGCTTCCGTGCTTCCGTGCTTTCGTCGTCGCGCCCGAGCACCTCTTACAGTGTAAGAAACGGCGCGATCACAGCTTGTCTTACAGCGTAAAAATGGTCAAGGTCCGGCCCCCGGCCCATCCGCCGAACCGGTGGCATCACGTGTGGGACGGCCGCCGCGCGGCCACCTGTCACAAAGAGCGAACCCGTCCCGATTCCCCGACCCCCCGATTCCCCCACTCCCCGATCCCCCGACTCCGGAGGCCGACATGAGCGATCTCGACGCGTACGGCGGCGCGCCCAACGACCCGGGCGTGCTCGTGGTCACCACCAACGACGTACCGGGCTACCGCGTGCAACGGGTGATCGGCGAGGTCTTCGGCCTCACCGTGCGCTCACGCAACATCGGCAGCCAGCTCGGCGCGGGCCTCAAATCGATGGTGGGCGGCGAACTGCGCGGCCTCACCAAAACCCTGGTACAGAGCCGAACCGAAGCGGCCGAGCGCTTGGTCGAACAGGCCCGCGGTCGCGGCGCCAACGCGATCCTCGCCATGCGATACGACGTCACCGACGCGGGCAACGGCACGGAAATCTGCGCATACGGCACAGCCGTGGTCCTGGTCCAGGACTAGCCCGAACGCCCCACCCACCCCGCGCAAAACGCCCGTTCCCCGGAAACGCCTACTCGATCCCCGCCAACAGAGCCCTGATCGCCGATTCGAAACGCTCGTCGTGGTCGGCCCGCGTACCCAATCCCGCCGCCAACGCCTCGGCCAAACAGGGCAGTTCCGCCGCATCCACCGCCGGGTCGTCCCGGGGCTCCCCGCCCTCGGGATCCAACTCGGCCAACGTATGCCCGATCACGAACGTGGTGACCGCGTTGAGCAGTTGGAACGCCCGCAGCGGCGCCAACCCCTCCCCGACCAGCGCCGCCGCGGCCCGCTCCACGGCGGCCAACGCCTCCGGAGTCGCGACCGGACGCGTCGCGACGAGCGGAACGACCGCCGGGTGGCGCAGCAGTTCGGCGCGGAACGCGTGGGCGAACTCGCCCAGCCACACCGCCCGCGGGCCACGCGGTCGAGGCGCCACACTGGCCACGATCCGCTCGACCAGGCCGTCCAGCACGGCGTCCTTGTTCGGCACGTAGTAGTACAGCGTCATCGCCTCGACCCCCAGCTCCGCACCGAGTCGCCGCATCGACAACTTGGCGATGCCGTCACGATCGGCGAGTGCGAGCGCCGCGTCCAGGACCTGCGCGCGGGAGAGCCGGCCCATCGGTCAGGCCAGCCCGAGCAGGTCGGCATGCCGGTCGACGGCATACGCGAAGAACGGATCGGCGGGATCGGCACTCCCGGCGAGTTGTCCGAACAGCTCGAAGCTCACGATCCCGAACACGCCGGCCCAGGCGAACACCGCCCGCGCCAACGTCGCCGGCGAGACCTCCAGACCACCCGCCGCCACCACGGCCTCGAACTGCTTCGCCAACGGCCCGGGCAGATCCGCCTCCCCGGAGGGCCGGGCAGGATCCTGTCCGGAGTCGCGGAGGATCCCGAGAAGCGCGAACGGCACCCGCGAGAAGGGGGCCAGAGTGTCGTCAGGCGCCTGATAGCCGGGGACCGGCGAACCATAGATGAGCGCATACTCGTGCGGATGCTCCCGAGCCCACGCCCGCACCGCGCCGCATAGCCCACGCCAGGCGGCACGCGGATGCGCGGCCGGCCCCGCCGCCTCGACGGCACGCTCGACCCGCTCGCCCACCGCATCGTAGGCGTCCACGATCAGCGCGGTCAGCAACTCGTCCCGGCTCGGGAAGTATCGATACAGCGCCGACGAAGCCATCCCCAGCTCACGGGCCACCGCACGCAACGACAACCGCTGGGCGCCCTCGGCGGCGAGGTGTCGTCGCGCGACATCCTTGATCTCGTGAGTGAGTTCGGCCCGGGCACGATCACGCGCGGTGCGGGGAGCTGCGGTCATACGGCCAGTCTGCCAGACACCAGAGCACTGCACCCAAACAAGAGCACCGCTCTCGCCATACGGCCCACGCCCCGCAGCCACCCGCACTCGCACGAACCCCCGCCGCCGACGGTCGAGGGTGCGCCCCTTGTGCGCCCCGGTTTTGCTTCGTTGCGACTGCGTGCGGGGGCACGGCTGACCGGCCAACCGGTCCGATATGTCGACCATGGTCGGTCGATAGCCCTAATCTTCAGGTGCGTGGTGGACCACCCAAGAAGGCTCGGCCGGGGAGGCACACATGAGCGAACGTGGGGGGCGGGTCATCCGGGTTCCGTCCGAGCGTGGCCAGTTGCTGCTCGTGGAGGGTGGAAGAGCCGGGCGCGGGCGGCGGTCGGACAGCGGTGGGAACCTGGTCGCGATGTCGGCGCTGACACCGCATCAGCTCTTCCCGGACGCCGCCGCGGACGTGATCCAGCTGCCCGACGCCGTGCAACCGCACGCGGTACGCGCCTATCTCCAGGCCGCCGGCGCCGTGGACGGGCCGGTGATCGTGTACCTGACCGGTCGTCTCCTGATCGACCGGCGGCGGCGCGAACTGCACCTGGGGCTGCGTGATTCCACGCCCAACTCGGTTCGCTACGACGGGCTTCCGTGGTCCTGGGTGGTCGAGCTGCTCGGCCCGCGGCCGACCGAGAACACCCTCGTGATCTGTGATCTGACGGCCGGACGGGAAGCCTGGGAGGCGATCCGCGAACGGGCCCACGAACTGTGCACGGGCATTCCGCTGTGGGGCGTGGTGAATCCTCCCGACGTCAAGGGTCCGCCGAATCCGTTCACCCGCACCCTCGTTGCCGCGCTCGGGCAGGGCTTCGCCGAACTGCCCGACCCCGTACCGGCCGAGGAGATCCATCCGCTCCTGGCCGAGCGGGCCCGACTGGCTCCGGACACCGTCGAGTTCGCGCCCTCCGCCGGGTCGCTCGCACTGGCCAACTGCTCACCCGAGGCCCGTCCGCCCACCCTGCGTACAGCCGTTCGCCGACTGAAGGCGGTCTCCCCGCGCGGCGGCGGCGCCGGCGCGGCCGGAACGGGAGTCTCGGCGTTGTCCGCGGTGCCGCCCAACGGGATGACTCCGGCGCAACGTTCCGGCCTGCGCGGCTCGGGCGTGGTCGGCGGCGGCGCAGTCGGCGACGCTGTGGTCGAGCCCACCCATCGCGAGCCGGCGGGAACGGCGTCGGCCGCCCCCGCCCGGCAGCGCGAGGAACCGGGCGTCGGCCGCCGGGCGTTGGGTCTGGTCCGCTCGGCGCTGTCCTCCGGGCCGGACGACGAGCCCGAGGTCCCGGGTACCAGCCTGCGCGACGCACTCCGCGCCGGCGCCGCCCGACCCGGCAGCCCACCCCTGCGCGGTCCCGCCGGCAAGGACGGTACGCCGACGCCGAACGCCCGCACCGGCGGCGCCCCGTCCGGCCGACCCCGACCCGGCCCACCGGCCAACGCCGCCCTCCTGGACCGCGAACCGGAGTTCCCGGGCCCGGCGACCGGCGTCGGCCCGCCCGACATCGGCCCGCAGGGCGCCACCACCCCGCACGCCGCCGGCGGCACCGGCCCGTCGGGCGGCCTGATGCGCCGTGCGACCACGGCCGGCACGACGTCGTCCCGCTCGGCAACCGGTGCCAAGCCGCAGCAGCGCGGGGCCGGCCCCGCGCCGCACCCGCGGTCCGAGGCGCCGCCCCCGCCGCTCCCTCCTCGGATAACCGTGCGGATCCAGACCGACGCGGGCGCCCTGACGCCGACTCCCGCGCGCCGCCCGCCGACCACGAGTCCCACGCAGCTGCCCCCGGCGCTGGCCCCGCACCGCGGAATCGGGCCCCATCGACCGATGTCGATGCCGGTACGCGGGCGAGCCGTCGGCCCCATCCCCGCCCGCCGCGCACTGGCACAAGGGGCCACGGCGGCCGGGGCGTTGATCCGCCCGGCGGACATCCTGCCCACGTACTGGAACGAGTTGGCCGCCATCCGGCACGCGGCGGACACCGGGCGCGGCATGGAGGCGTGGCAGAAGGCCGCCGAACTCGGCATGCACATGGAGAAGTTGGTCGGCCCCACGCACCCGGGCACGCTGGACGCGCAGGCGATGTTGGCGTTCGTCAGCGCCGGTCTGGGCCGGGTCGCGGACGCGATCCTGATCTACTGCCAGGTCGCCGAGCGCGGCGCCGAGGCGGTCGGCCCGCAACACCCGAGTACGATCGCCGCCGCCGACAACGCGCTCAAGGTGTGGCTGCGGGTGACCGATGCCCGGGAGGCGGTCCGCCTGGGG
The DNA here is from genome assembly GCF_053618075.1 of Embleya sp. NPDC055664. Taxonomy (NCBI): domain Bacteria; kingdom Bacillati; phylum Actinomycetota; class Actinomycetes; order Kitasatosporales; family Streptomycetaceae; genus Embleya; species Embleya sp. NPDC055664. Next base: position 312,846 of record NZ_JBSHGZ010000001.1, on the reverse strand, counting down.
CCCGCCGTGGTGGCGATGCGCGAACTCGTCCCCGGCCCGGCCGAACGCGGCCTGCACAGTGCGCGGGCGCACCTGGACCGGATGCGCTTCATCGTCGACCCGACCTCGGCGGAGCCCCGTCCCCACCCCGAACCGCGCCCCGAGGCCCCGGCCGACCCGCGCGTCGAGGCCCGCCCCGAGCCGAATCCGGATCGCCGGCCGAGCACGGTCCGGGGCGCACCGGTCCGCCGCAGGCACGCAAAGACCTGAACGCGGCCAGGGACGCCCCGCCGCAGACCGGCACCGCCCGCCGCCCACCACCCCTCAGCCCGGCGGCGCGCCCGCCTCCCCGCCCTCACCCGCGCCATCCGCCGGCCACACCGACCCCGGACCCTCGGGGTCACCCCCCATCGCCCATCCCCCCGCCGGCCCGAGCCGGAACGGCCCATCGAGCCCGTCCACCCCCTCCCCCAGCACGATCACGCCGTGCCCACCCCGTCCGCAGCACCCACCGCGCCCACCCGAACCCGAGCCCCCGCCCTCGTCCGACGCGTCCGGGCCGTCCAGGCCGATCCGTCGGGCCTCGGCGTACCAGTGCCCGATCGAGCGGGCGAAGTCCGGATCACGCTCGGCCCGTAACGCCAACGCGCCGGCGAGCGCGTGCGCGCGGGTGTACGCCCGCAGCCCTCCCGGTGTCTCGTGCCCGAGCAGCGTCAGCTCCAGCTCGCCCGTGGGCACCGGCGCCGACCGATGCGGCACGTCCTGAGCCTCCGACGCGCCCGACGCGCCCGACGCGCCCGGCCCGCCAGACCCCAAAGCCGCCCCATCCGACGCCCGCGACTGCGGTATCCCCTCGGATCCGGCCATCGGCGAGCCCCCTGTACCGCCGGGCCGGTCCGTGTCCGGCAGCGGCATGCGGACAAGTTCGACGAGGCGTGTCCAGGCCAGTCGACCGGCGTCGCCGCCGGCCCCTGCGGCAAGCCCGCTGAGCAGGTCCACCGAGATCGATTCCACGCGATACCCCTTGCATTGGGCGATAACGGTGGCTCCACCGTAGAGCGCGACCGCGAGCCGCGGGCCCGAACCGTGTGCGCAAGTATTTCCCAATAGATCACCCAAGTTCGGCAATATCATCCAGCTTTGTCCCTACGCCGCGCCGCATGCGCACCACACTCCGCAAGCGCCGCCACTCGCGTGCCACCGACACCCCCGCAAATCCGACCTTGGGGTCACCTCCATCCCACTCCGCCCCACCACCCCGGCGCGTCCGCCCAGGTACGGCCGCCCTCACCATCCCGAAATCGAAACCCGTTCCATTTCTTGCCGATCGCTCTGGTAGCGCGCTACCGGCCGGTACTAAGGTCACTCCACGCGTTGGCCCAGGGGGGCGTCCCTTCCCCCTGGCCCGACGTCCGCGCACGGCCGTGTTCCCGCACCCCAGTACCTCGATAGACCCACGCTCGTCGAGGAGGCCGCATGTCATCCAGCACGTCCCCGTCGGATGCGCCCGCCGACAGAGATCCCGAACCCCCGCCCCCGGCACCCCCCGCCCGGTTGCCCGCGATCGTGCACGGCCTGTGGTACCGGCAGTTGCACCGCTACCCGGCCAACGGGCCACGGATCCTCTACCTGTCCATCGTGGTCGTCGCGTCGGTGATCCTGTATTACGAGCTCTACATCCAGTACGCGGTCTCCACGCTGCTGATGCACGAGTACGGCATGACCTTCATGTACGCGACGATGATCTCGGTCGTCGGCAACGCGGTCGGCGCATTCGCCTCGCTGCTCGCGGGACTCGCCGACCGGTGGGGGCGGGCCAACCTGGTCGTGTACGGCCTGCTGCTCACCGGCGTGCTCGTCCTGTTCGCACTGCCCAACGCGCAGAGCAAGGGCTGGTTCATGTTCTTCATGGCCCTGGTGAACGTGGTCGAGGGCATGGCCCTGGTCGCCACGCCTGCGCTGATCCGCGACTTCTCGCCGCAGGTCGGCCGGGCCGGCGCGATGGGCTTCTGGACGCTGGGGCCGATCATCGGCAGCCTCGTGGTCACCACGGTCAGCAGCAACACGCTGGACTCCAGCAGTTGGCAGACCGAGTTCCGGTACGCCGGCATCACCGGCCTGGTCGTGTTCGTGGTCGCGCTGTTCGGCCTGCGCGAGTTGTCCCCGGCGCTGCGCGACCAACTCATGGTCTCGCTGCGGGACAAGGCGCTGATCGAGGCCAGGGCACGCGGCCTGGACGTCGAGGCCGCGCAGAAGAACCACTGGCGGCAGATGATGCGCCTGGACATCCTCGCGCCGGCGCTCGGGATCAGCCTGCACCTGATGTTCTACTACACGGTCGTCGGCAACCTGGTGGTCTACTACTCGACCGTCTACGGGTACTCCGAGCAGCGGACCAACGCCCTCGCCAACTGGTACTGGGGGGCGAACGCGATCGCGCTCGTCGTGGTGGGCGTCGCGTCCGACCTGACCCGGGTGCGCAAGCCGTTCATGATCGTGGGCGGCGTGGGCACGGTGGTGTTCACGTACCTGTTCGCCCTGACCACCGACCACCCGGACACCGGCTACTACACGTTCGCCTGGCTCCTGGTCGGCATCGGCGCGAGCAGCGGGATGGCCTGGGCGCCGTGGATGGCCGGGTACACGGAGACGGTCGAGAAGCACAACCCGGCGGCGACCGCGACGGGGCTGGCGGTGTGGGGCTGGATCATCCGCATCGTGGTGTCGGTGTCCGCGGTGTTCACGCCGGTCATCGTCACCTCCGCGACGCCGTTGGTGAACCACGGCGAGGAGGTGGTCGCGGCGCAGGCGGACGCGGGGGCGGCGCTGGAGTTGGTACAGAAGGACCCGGCGCTGTTCATCCAGATGTCCAAATACCCCAACCGCGCGGCGATCCCGATCGAGCTGCAGGTCAAGGCGTTGCAGCTGGCCGGGGGCGACCTCGCCAAGCTGAATCTGGTCGAGCAGAAGCAGCAGTCGCTCGCCGTACTGATCGACCACGGCGAGGAGGTGCGGAAGGCCAAGGACCGGACGAGCGACGAGTGGATGCGCTGGTGGTGGCTGACCCTGGCGTGCCAGGCGCTGTTCGTCCCGAGCGTGTTCGTGATGGCCGGGCGCTGGAGTCCGCGCAAGGCGCGGGAGGACGAGGCAGCGCACGCACGGCGGGTGGAGGAGGAATTGGCCGCGCTGGCCGCCGACGGCGCGCCGGGGGCCCCGGGGGTGGCGCAGCAGCGGGCCTGATCCGCCGAGAGCCGGAAATGCCGAGGGCCGGCACGCCGCACTCGAAGTGCGGCGGCCGGCCCTCGGTCGTGCCGATCAGTGAAGATCAGAGGCGGTTGATGTTCTCCGCCTGGAGGCCCTTCTGGCCCTGCACGACGTCGAATTCGACGGCTTCGCCCTCGATGAGCTCACGGTAGCCGTTGCCCTGGATCGCGGAGAAGTGAGCGAAGACGTCGTCGCCGCCACCGTCCTGCGCGATGAAGCCGAAGCCCTTTTCCGAGTTGAACCACTTCACGGTTCCGGTAGCCATATTTTTCTCCCTACATGTGGGCCGATGAACGAATCCACACTTCGTGAATCCGGGCGTCGCCGCGTTTTTCGCCCTCATTTCGGAAGCTACCGAAATGCAAAATGCGCCCGTAGTGAACAGCTCTACAGGCGCACTCAGAAGATGATGCGAACCACAACTGCAACAGGCTTCAGACTAACACAGAACGAGACCGAGATCGAGTCCCACCACAACCCGCCCACCCACGACCACTCCAAGCCACACCTTGCCCACCCCCACACCAGCTTGTGATCACCCCCAACAACCCAGCCCGCACAAAGCCCGAAACCGGACCGCGACGGGCACGGCACGCGGGACCGGGGCGGGACGGGCGCGAAGCGCGAGACCGGGGCGGGACGGGCACGGCACGCGGCGCGGGAGGCGGGTCGCAGCGGGCCGAAGCGCGGGACGGTGCCAATGCCGATCCGACGGGAGTCGGTGCGTGGCAGGGCCCGCAGGGGACGGGACCGGCGGAACGGGGCCGAAGGAACAGCAGCGCGCCATGGCAGCGGCCGGGCGGGGCGCGTGGCGGGGGTGACAGGGAGTCGAAGCCCGGGGAGCAGGCCGATCACGGCCGGCGCGATGCGGCAGGGACAAGCCGGCGTGGGCAAGCCGTGGGACGGCGGGCACGGCCAAGCCGGCGTGGGCACGGCTGGGCGGGGGCGCGGCGCGGGCGGGAGCGCGGCACGCGCAGGCGCGGCCGGGTGGACGGGGGCGCCACACCGCGCGGGCCGAGCCGGCAGCCCCCGCCATCCCGCTCGATCGTGCCGATCCGCCCCGCGCTCCCACCCTCGTCTCGCCCCGACGTCCCGCACTGGTTGGGGTGCGTGGGGGTGGGCGGGCTCGTACGGGAGGTCGATGGCGCGGGCAAGATGGGCGCATGGCGAAGATAAGTAAAGGTGGGAACACTCCGGTACCGACCGCCGAGTTGCGTGCGGTCCTGACCTGGCGCGCGGCGGGAGCCCCCGACGTGGACGCCTCGGCGCTGCTCCTGAACGCCGCCGGCAAGGTGCGCACGGAAGCCGATTTCGTCTTCTACAACCAGCCCTCCGACGCCATCGGCGCGGTCCGGCACGAGGGGAAGCAGCCGACCGCCGGCGGCGTCGTCACGGACACCATCCGGGTCGACCTCGCGGCGATCCCGGCGGACGTCGAGCGCGTGGTGATCGGCGCGTCGGCCGACGGCGGCAGCTTCGGCCAGGTGCCCGGGCTCGCGTTGCACGTGGTGACCGCGCAGGGCGGGCCGATCGCCGAGTTCGACATCGACGAGGCGTCCACCGAGACGGCGTTCCTGTTCGGCGAGTTCTACCTGCGCAACGGCGCCTGGAAGTTCCGCGCCGTGGGCCAGGGGTACGCGTCCGGGCTGTCCGGCCTTGCCACCGACTTCGGCATCGAGGTCGCCGCCGACGACGCGGCCGGCCCACAGAGCGCCCCACCCGCCCCCAGCGCCCCCGCCCCGACCGCGTTCGCCCCACCCGCCGCCGCGCCCGGCTCCCCCGTACCCCCGCCGCCCACCTCTCCCCCGCCCGCCGCCCCCGCGATCAGCCTCAAGAAGCGGACCCTGATCGACATGGAGAAGCGGCTGGCCGACGAGGGCCACCCGCAACTGCTCAACCTGACCAAGCAGGCCGCGGTGAGCCTGGAAAAGCGCGGACTCGGCGAACACACCGCGCGCGTCGCGCTCTGCCTGGACATCTCCTACTCGATGCAGTCGCTGTTCAAGAAGGGCAAGGTCCAGGCGCTCGCCGAGCGCGTGCTCTCGCTCGGTCTGCGCTTCGACGACAACGCGGCCGTGGACGTGTTCCTCTCCGGCTCCCGGGGACACGTGGCCGGGCAACTCGGGCTCGGCCAGTACAACGGCTGGGCCGAGCGGATCCGGCGCAGCCCCGGCCTGGAGGGCTCGACCGACTACGCCGGCGCGATGCGGCTGGTCCGCGAGCACTACTTCGGCAGCAGCGCGCCCCGGTACCAACCGCTGGCCAACGACCTGCCCGTATACGTCATGTTCATCACCGACGGCCAGACCACCTCGCGCGAGGCGACGCGCGAGCAGATCACCTACTCCAGCTTCGAGCCGATCTTCTGGCAGTTCATGGGACTGGGCCGGCCGGGCGGCTTCTCGTTCCTGGAGGAGCTGGACGACCTGACCGGCCGCTACGTCGACAACGCCGACTTCTTCTCGGTCCAGGACCCGGCCAACGTCCCCGACGGGCAGCTCTACGAGCTGATGACCAACGAGTATCCGACCTGGCTGAGCCGCGCCAGGGCGCAGGGCCTGCTCATCTGACCGGCTCCTCCGAGGCCGCGACCGGGCGAGGCGACCCACCCCCCGCGGCTCCCCGCACCCACCGTGCGGGGAGCGCGGAGAGCAGATGCAGCGCGGCCTCCATCGGCCCCTTGCGCAGCGTGTGCCGCCAGGCCCAGCACAGCAGCATCGTGACCACGAAGAAGCCGATCAGCCGCCGCCAGGTCTCCCCGGACGCGAGTGGGAGCCAGCGGTCGATCACGATCAGGTGGGCGGTGTACACGGTGAGCGCCATCGAGCCGACCGCGATCAGCGGGTCGAGCACGATCCGGCCGAGCCAGGGGCGGCAGGCGAGCAGGGCGAGGCCGAGCAGTGCGAGAGCGACGCCGATCGCACCGACGATCTCGAACGGCGTACCGGTGTGGCCCTCGGCGACGGTGAGCCACGCGGGATCGGACACCGGTACCGAGCCGACCCGGCCGTGGATCACGTCCGACACGCCCTCCGGCTCGGCGATCCGCGCCAGCCGATCGCCGGTGAACAGTCGGACCACGAGCCAGGATCCGCCGTAGCCGAGCACGGCCAGCGCGGCCCCGATCCCGACCAGCGCGCGCTGTACCCGCGCTTCGCCCAGCCGCAGCCGCCCGACCGCCATCCCGGCGAGCACGAACGGCATCCAGGTGATCGCCGGATAGCTGCCGGTCAGGAACAACGTCTCGAACATGTGGCCCGGCCCCTGCCGCCAATCGGCGAACCCGGGCGCGACATAACGAACATCGCCGGTGTCCCCGGCCAGGCGCAGCACGAACGAGGCGATCGGCCCGAGCAGCGCCCACCCCACGGCGACCCACACGAGGGTGCGCGTGCTCAGCCACAGCGCGGGCCAGGCGAGCATGAAGTAGAGGCCGTAGAAGGCCAGGATGACCAGGACACCGGTGTCCAGGTCGGCCAGCCACATCCCGAGCGGGAGCAGCAGCACGGCCCGGATCAGCACCCGGGTGACCACGGCGGCGTTGCCCCGATCCCAGCCGCGCAGCGGCGCCCGGCCGCTCATCAGCACCAGCGAGACGCCGGCCAGGAACGCGAACAGCGCGGAGGCACGGCCGGTGACGCCCTGGATCAGCGTGTCCACGCCCCCGTCGTAGGGGTCGGGCCCGACGTGCGAGGCGAACATGCCCAGGACCGCGAGCGCGCGGGCAACATCCACACCGACTATCCGGTCCGCTCTCCGCGCGGCCCGCCGCTCCCCCGTCTTCGCCCACATGCGCCCACCCTAGGCTTCCGGTCCGACCCACGCGTGGGTACGCGGCGCCGAGCCGACGCCATCGCCCGTCCCCGCGGACCGCCCCGCCTACTCGGCCCCGTCCGAGGCCGGCGGCGCCACCGTCGCCGACGGCTCCCCGCCCCGGCGCCGCACCGCGACCATGCCCAGCGCCAGCAGGACGCAGCCGACGAACACGCTGACCACCACCGGTGTGGACAGGCCGTGTCGGACCGAGGCCCCGGCGGCGCACTGGACCAGCGTCATCGGCAACATGCCGAGCGCCGTCCCGATCGTGAAGTGGCTCGTGCTGATCCGGGTGGCCGCCGCGCCGTAGCTGACCACGGAGGAGGGCAGGACCGGGATCATCCGCAGGACCGTGATCGGCACCAGCCCGTTGCGGGAGAGTCTGCGATCGAGGACGGCCAGCGCCTCGCGCTTGTGCAGCCAGCCGCCGATCCGTTCCCGGCCGAGCCGGCGGCCGAGGTACAGGCTGATCAGCGCGCCGAGCGTGGCCCCGACCAGGGTGACCACCGTGCCGCCGATCGCGCCGAACAGGGCACCCGCCACCGGGGCGAACAACGACTTGGGCACCAGCGCGGTGACGCCCACCGCGCAGACGAGGACGAACACCGCCACCGAGGCCGGCAGCGGCCACTGCGTCCACGCGCCGTGGTCGAGGAAGTCCCGGAGCGAGTCGAGCAAGCCCCGCACGGTGTCCAACCTGCGTCCGCCCCTCGTGCCCATGGTGTGAATTCGCCGACCGCGCCGGCCGCGCCGAATGCGCCGGAACCCGACGGATCGGGCGACCCACCGCGCATCCCCGGCGGCTGCGCCGAGGCGCGCCGATGCCCCCCGGCGCGCATTCGGCCCATTGTACGGAGCCTTCGTGACCCCCGGGTGAACCGCGGCGGGCGCTGGAGTCCGCGGCCTCCCCCGTGCTAAAAACCTACTGACCACTAGGTTTTTGGAGGACTCATGACCGAGACCACCGCGCGCACGCGCTTCCGGGCCGCGACCTGCCCCTACGAGGACGCGTCGTTGTCGATCGAGGAGCGGGTGGAGGACCTGCTCGGCCGGATGACGGTCGCCGAGAAGGCCGGTCTGATGTTCCAGACCATCGCGGTCATGGGCCCCGAGGGCACGCTGCTCGACGATCCGGACACGCTGCCGTTCGAGTTCACCGTCCGGCAGATGATCGCCGACAAGGGGATGAACCACTTCAACCTGATGGGCGGCGGTCGTCCCGAGCACATCGCGCAGTGGCACAACCGGATCCAGGAACTGGCGCTGGAGACCCGGCTGGGCATCCCGATCACGCTGTCCACGGACCCCCGGCACCACTTCACCGACAACCCCGGCACCGCCGCGTACGCCGAGGGTTTCTCCCAGTACCCCGAGACGCTGGGCCTGGCCGCGATCGGCGACGCGGACCTGGTCCGCGAGTTCGCCGACCTGATGCGGCGCGAATACCTCGCGGTCGGCATCCGGCTCGCGCTGCACCCGCAGATCGACCTGGCCACCGAGCCGCGCTGGTCGCGGATCAACGGCACCTTCGGCGAGGACGCCGAACTGACCGGCAAGCTCGTCGCCGCCTACATCCGGGGCGCACAGGGCGAAAGGCCGAACACCGCGTCGGTGGCCTGCATGACCAAACACTTCCCCGGCGGCGGCCCGCAACTCGACGGCGAGGACCCGCACTTCGCGTACGGGCGCGAGCAGGTCTACCCGGGTGACCACTTCGACTACCACTTGGCGCCGTTCAAGGAGGCGCTGGCGGCCGGCACGTCGCAGATGATGCCGTACTACGGGATGCCGATCGGGACCGAGCACGAGGAGGTCGCGTTCGGCTTCAACCGGGGCATCATCACCGGCCTGCTCCGGGAACGACTCGGCTTCGACGGCATCGTGTGCACCGACTGGGGTCTGATCTCCGACGCGAACATCATGGGCCAGGCCATGCCCGCCCGGGCCTGGGGCGTGGAGGAGTTGTCCGTCCCCGACCGGGTGCTGCGCGTCCTGGAGGCGGGCTGCGACCAGTTCGGCGGCGAGCACGTCCCCGAGCAGATCGTCGCGTTGGTCGAGGCGGGCCGGCTCACCGAGGAGCGGCTCGACGTGTCGGCGCGGCGCCTGCTGCGGGAGAAGTTCGTGCTCGGCCTGTTCGACCACCCCTTCGTCGACCCGGCCGGCGCCGCCGCGTCCGTCGGCGCGCCCGCCGGCATCGCCGCCGGGCTGCGCGCGCAGAGCAGGTCGGTCACCGTACTGAAGAACGACGCGCCCGAGGGCGACACCCGACGCGGCGAGTCGCTCCTGCCGTTGGCCGAGGGTTCGCGCGTGTACGTCCGGGGCCTGGACGCCGAAGTGGCGGCCGGCTACGGCACGGTCGTGGCCACGCCCGCAGAGGCCGACGTGGCGATCGTCCGGGTCAAGACCCCGTTCGAGCCGCGCGAGGGCGGTTTCGAACAGTTCTTCCACGCGGGTTCGCTGGAGTTCGACGCGGTCGAGCTGGCCGCGATCCTGGAGCTGTGCGCGACGGTACCGACGATCGTGGACGTGTATCTGGAGCGCCCGGCGGTGCTCCCGGAGATCGCCGAGGCCGCCACCGCGCTGGTGGCGAACTACGGCTGCGCCGACGGCCCGCTGCTCGACGCGCTGTTCGCTCGGGTACGACCCGAGGGCAACCTGCCGTTCGAACTGCCGCGCTCGATGGCCGACGTACGCGCGCAGCGCTCGGACGTACCCCGAGACGGTAAGGACCCGGTCTTCGCGTTCGGGCACGGCCTGCGCTACTGACCCGTCCGCGCCGAGCCGTGCCGGCGCCCGTGGGGGCCGGCCGACGCACCCCGTCGGCCGACCCCACCCGCCCCGATCGACCCGTACCGGAAACGCCCGACACGCACCGGTTCACCATTGCCGCCCGCGCCTGCTTAGGGTGCTGCCATGGGTAGCGAGCGGCGGGAGTGTGTGGCGCTCTCCCTGCACGCGACCGCCCGGGCACTGCGGCGGTACCGGCTTCGCGCCGTGGCGGTGACGGTCGTGGGTCTGGCGTGCACCGGGGCATGGTTCGCGATCCTGTCCGCCGGCGACGACGGTGGCGACGGCGCGGCCCTCGGCGGCTGGGGCATGGTCCCGCTCGTGGTCGGCGCGACGGCCCTGGTGATCGGAATCGGCGCGCTCGTCCTGGCCCGGCGCATGCGGCGCACACTGGCCCGGCATCCCTGGGTCACCTGCTCCTGCCGGTTCCGCGATCCCGCCGACGGGGACGGCGCGTGGGGACCGCCGCTGGTGATCGGCGACCGCACCGGCGACGGCACGCAATACGCGCTGACCGTGGTGTCCATGTCGCACCGCTGGTGGCACCTGCACAAGTGCGACGGCGGTGACGTGTGGTTCGCGGGCGACCCCGCGCACGGGGGTGTGGTCTCCCCGCCGGGTGGCGAACTCCTGCTCTGGACCCGGCCGAGCCGACTCGGCCGCAGCAGCCGACCCGCACGCCGGGCGAACCCGGCGGGAGCCTGAGCCGACCCCCCGCTGTCCGACCCCCTGCCCACCGCCGACCGGCCGCGTCACTTCACCACCCGCAGGCTGATCGGATAACGCATCACATCGCCACCCGCCGCCCGCGCCCCGCCGATGATCGCGCAGACCGCGATCGCCGAGTACATGGCGCCGATCAGCACGCCGCCCGCGTCGCCGAGCAGGGCCAGGAGCGGGGCGAGCACGAACGAGAGCAGACAGGTCAGTTGGAAGTTGAGCGCCGCGCTCGCGTTGTCCCGCACGAACGGCGACTCCTTGCCCACACTCCGGCGGATCAGGAACGGACCCAGTACCGGAGCGCAGAACCCGCTCCAGTGCGCCACCGCGCTCCACCCCCGTTCACGCCCCGGCTGCATGCGCGCGAACGGTCCCGCCGGCCGGTTGAGCCACCACGGCGGCGGCCCGGGCATCGGGTGCGGCACGAGGGGCGGTGGAGCCGGCATCGGCATCAGCAGGTCCTCCAGCAGGCTCTCCAGGTCCGCCCGGGTCTTCCCGGCCAGCGCGGAGGCCACCCGCTCCTCGAACTCGTCGGCGGTCAACCGGCCTTCGCCGAACGCGAACTTCAAGTGCTCGATCGTGCGCTCACGATCCGCGTCGCCCACCCGCATGTGCGGAGGCATGCCGTACCAATGGGGTGGGTGAGGACCGGAATTCGGGTGCATGCGCGGCTCCTCTCGCTGTGCACACGGCTCCGTACAGCATGCGCCGTGAACGGAGCGTGGTCCATCAGGGATAACCCTTGGCCCGACCCCGAGACAACAGCCGCAAGGATGACCCGGATCCGCCCCACGGCGGCCGTCCCGCAGCCGGCGGCGGGCCCGTTCGGGCCGGTTTCCGACCCTCTTCGGCGGCAAGGGAACCGTTCCGCGAGCCGCTCCGTCACAGGGCCATGCGAATCCACGACGGTTCCACGCGCGGGGCCGCGGCCCTGCCGATATTCGTGCTGGCGGCGGGACTCGTCGTCGGCGGCTGCACCTCTTCCGGCGGCTCCGAGCCGGACCCGCAGCGCACGACCACCTCGAACACCGAGTCGGTACGGCTGACCGCGTTCGACTCGTGTGACGCGCTGGTCGACGACTTCCGCGCGGCGGCGCTGCGGAGCATGGACGAGAACACCCGGTCGGTGCCCGTCGACGGGAAGCCGGACGCCGGCGCTCCGCTCGCCGCGCCCAAGGCGGCGGAGGGCATGTCGGCGGATCTGGCCGCGCCCGCCGCGCCCACGACGCCGGAGCACTCGACCACGAACACCCAGGAGGTCGGCGTCGACGAGCCCGACCTGGTCAAGAGCGACGGGCGCCGGGTGCTGACCGTGGCCGACGGGCGGTTGACCGTGGTCGACACCGCCACCCACAAGGTCACCGGGTCGCTGGCCGTGCCGGGGGCGCGCGCGACCGAGCTGTTGTTGTCCGGCGACCGGGCCCTGCTGATCCTGGACGCCGGCGCGAACCTGCCGAAGAGCAAAGGCGGTTCGGGCAAGATGGCGCCGATCCCCGGCGATCCGGGGCTGCCGGGGACGAACATGCGGGCGCGCTTCGTCCTGGTCGACCTCACCGGTGCGCCACGGAGCCTGGGCGACCTGACCGTGGACGGCGCCTACGCCGACGCGCGCCAGGTCGGCAGCACCGCGCGCATCGTGGTTCGCTCCCGTCCGCGCCTGAACATGTCGACGTACCGGACCTCGGACAAGGACAAGGCCGTCGACCGGATCCGCCGCTCGACCGTCGGGGACTGGCTGCCGCAGTTCACCCTCGCCGCGAACGGCCGCACCGAATCCGGCAACCTGGTCGGCTGCGACCGGGTCAGCCGCCCGGCGAGCCGAGCGGGCGAGCCGGGACACACCGGCGCCGCGACGCTGAGCGTGTTGTCCTTCGACCTGACCCGCGACCTGGGCAAGGGCGACCCGGTGACGGTGGCCGCCGACGTGAACAACGTGTACGCCTCGGAGTCCAACCTGTACCTGGCGACCACCGCCTCCCGGCGCGCCGTCTCGAACGACGCGAAGGTGATCGGTGGCGGCCCGCCGACCACGACCACCGCGATCAACCAGCTCGACATCTCCGGCAAGGGCACCCCGAAGCTGGTGGCCACCGGCGTGGTCTCCGGCACGATGGTCAACCAGTACGCGATGTCCGAACTCGGCGGCAACCTGCGGGTGGCGACGACCCTGAGCCCGGGCGACCCGACGATCGCGCAGAGCGGCCCCGGCAACATCCCGCCCGGCGGCACCACCCGAAGCACCACCGCACCGGGCGGTTCGGTGCCGGGCGCGCCGGGCACCGCCAAGCCCGGCACCGTCGCGCCGAGCGCCGCCCAGGGCAGCGCGGCCCCGGCCGGCTCGGTGCCCGGCAGCGCCCCCGACGGCTCGTCCGGGTCCGCCATCGCGCCGAGCGACGGCACCGACACCCGACCGACCCCGCCGAGCATGCCGAGCGCCCGGCCGCCGACCGCGCAGCCCCCGATCGCCCCGCGTTCGAGCAGCGAATCGGCGATCACCGTGCTGGCCCGCAACGGCGACAAGCTGACCCAGATCGGCCGAGTGGGCGGACTCGGCCGCACCGAGCGGATCATGGGCGTGCGTTTCGCCGGACCGATCGCCTACGTGGTGACCTTCCGGCAGACCGACCCGCTGTACACGATCGACCTGAGCGACCCGCGCAATCCCCGCACCGTCGGCGAACTGAAGATCAACGGCTACTCGGCCTACCTGCACCCGATCGCCGACGGCCGGCTGATCGGCGTCGGCCAGGACGCCACCGACGGCGGCATGCGCCTGGGCACCCAGGTGTCCCTGTTCGACGTACGCACCCTGGCCGATCCGACCCGGGTCGCGCAGTACACGATCCCCAGCGGCAGCTCGCAGGCGGAGCAGGACGCGCACGCGTTCCTGTACTGGCCCAAGGACGGCACCGTGGTGGTGCCGGTGACCGGTGCCTACTCGATGCCCGACCGGACGCAGATCGCCCCCGGCGAGAAGTATCCGGGCACGCGCAGCTCCTACGCGCTGGTGTTGCGCGTCGACGGCACCCGGATCGTCGAGGTGGGCCGGGTCACCCACCCCGACTCCAGGATCCTGCGCTCGCTGGTGGTGGGCGACGAGTTGTGGACCGTCTCGGCCGCGGGCATCTCCGTCGACCGGCTCGCCGACGTGCGCCAGGTGGCCTGGATCCCGATCGGCTGAGCGCCGCCGGGCGTCCCCGAAACGCCTCGTCGGAGGCGGTCTGGTATACCCGGAGCAGCTGATCTGACAGACCATCAGAAACGATCGGAGCACCCATGGCGGTCACCGTCTTCACCGACCTCCAACAGATCAAGGACGCGGTGGGCAAACACCTGGGCCACAGCGACTGGCTGGAGATCACCCAGGAGCGGATCAACCTGTTCGCCGACGCGACCGGGGACCACCAGTGGATCCACGTCGACGTGGAGAAGGCGAAGGAGGGTCCGTTCGGCGCGCCGATCGCACACGGCTACCTGACCCTGGCGCTGTCCAACCTGTTCCTGCCGCAGATCCTGGAGGTGCGCAACATCTCGATGGGGGTGAACTACGGCATGGAGAAGGTGCGCTTCCCGGCCCCGGTCCCGGTCGGCTCGCGAGTCCGCGGCGGCGCGGAGATCGTGGCGGTCGCGGACATCGCCGGGGGCGTCCAGGTGGTCAACCGCATCACCGTCGAGATCGAGGGATCGGCCAAGCCCGCCTGCGTGATCGACTCGGTCACCCGCTACCTGCTCTGACCGACCGCCGCGACACCGACCGCGGTCGGTGTCCCCGAACGCCCGGCCGGCGCGCGGGCGGGGCCCCGCCGCGCGGTTAGCGGCCGGTGGGGGGGGCGCCCCCCGCCCGCCTGTTTGGCGGCCGGCGGGGGCGCGGGGGCCCCCCCCGCCGAGCACGGAAGTGGAAGCACGGCCGCCGCGCGGCCACACCGGCGGTTACGCCTCCGGCTCGATCAGCACGCAGCGGGTGCGGCTGTAGATCGTCGGCATACATTTGTTGCAGTGCACGCACAACGACCGGGTCTTCGGCTCGGCCGCGATGCGGTTGACCAGGTCCGGCTCGCGCAGCACCGCGCGGCCCATCGCCACGAACTCGAAGCCCTCGGCCATCGCCAGGTCCATCGTGTCCCGGTTGGTGATGCCGCCGAGCAGGATCAGCGGCAGCTTCAACTCGGCCCGGAACTGCCGGGCGGAGGCCAGCAGATAGGCCTCCTCGTAGGGGTACGACCGCAGGATGCGCTTGCCGATCAGCTTGACCCCCGTGCGTTGCGGCTGCGGGAAGGTCGCGGCGAACTCCGGCACCGGGGCGTCGCCGCGGAAGAGGTACATCGGATTGAGCAGCGAACTGCCCGCCGTCAGCTCCAGCGCGTCCAGCGAGCCGTCCTCCTCCAACCAGCGCGCCGTCTGGATGCTCTCGTCCAGCCAGATCCCGCCCGGGACGCCGTCCTCCATGTTGAGCTTGGCGGTCACCGCGATCCGGTCGCCCACCGCGTCGCGCACCGCGCGACACACCCCGCGCGCGACCTTGGCCCGATTGGCGAGCGAGCCGCCGTACGCGTCCTTGCGATGGTTGAGCTTGGGGCTGAGGAAGGCGCTGGCGAAGTAGTTGTGGCCCAGGTGGATCTCCACCGCGTCGAACCCGGCCTCGATCGCGAACAGCGCGGCCTCGGCGTGCGCGCGGGTGATCCGGGCGATGTCCTGCTCACCGGCGGCCAGCGTGGTGCGCATGCCCAGCGGGTTGAACATCCGACCCGCGGACAGGGCCGGCCGGCCGTTGGAGGCGGCGTTGGCCACCGGGCCGGCGTGGCCGATCTGGGCGGAGACCGCCGCGCCCTCGGCGTGCACCGCGTCGGTGAGCCGGCGCAGCCCCGGCACCGCCTCGGGGCGCATCCAGATCTGGTGCCGGTCGGTGCGGCCCTCGGGGGCGACCGCGCAGTAGGCGACGGTGGTCATCCCGATGCCGCCGGCGGCGGGACGGCGGTGGTACTCGATCAGGTCGTCGGTGACCAGGGCGTCCGGGGTGGCGCCCTCGAATGTGGCGGCCTTGACGATCCGGTTGCGCAGCGTGAGCGGGCCGAACTTGGCGGGGGCGAAGACGTCGGGTATCACGGGGCACCTCGTTCGGGAGGGGACGGATCGGCCGGGCGCGGGGCGTCCAGACCGGCGGTGACGAAGGCGGCGACGGTCGCGGCGGCGGGCGGGGGGACGAACACGTCGGCCACGGGTTGGCCGTAGAGCTGGAGCAGCAGGTCGAAGGCGAGCCGCCAGCGGTCCGCGATCTCCCGCTCGCCCAGGTCCGGCCGGGCACCGGCCAGCAGTTCGCGCCAGGGCCGGTGCCGGAACCACGGGTCGTCCCAGGGCAGTTCCCGCCCGGACAGCACGGTCCGGGCGAGCAGTTGCAGCAACATCGGCCCGCTCGGCTCGCGGGCCAGCCGGTCGAACGGTTCGACGATCACCGTGACCACCTCGGCGACGGTGGGCGTCCACCCGGCCGCCCGGTCCCGGTCCAGCGCGGCCAGCGGTTCGGCCCACAGCGGGCCCAGGCGCTGTTGCAGCAGCGCGACCACCAGGTCCCGCTTGGAGCCGAAGTGGTAGTGCACGGCGGCCGGATTCATCCCCGCGGCGGCGTTGACCGCCCGCACGGAGACCCTGTCGTAGCCCTGGGCGAGGAAGAGCCGTTCGGCCTCGTCGAGCAGCCGGGCCCGGGATTGTGCGGTCACGGCAGGCACCAAACCACGAACCGCCGGCATTTTCAATCACTGATTGAATCAATGATGGAACGGCGGGATGGAACGGCGGCTCTACCGCCGAAGCAGGTTCGGGGGTCAGTGCTGCGGCACCACCAGGACCGGGCACCGCGCGTGTTCGATCGTGGTCGTCGCGACGTGGCCGACCCAGTGCCGCAGCGGGCCGCGCCGGCGCCGGACGCCGACCACCGCCAGCACGCTGCCGGCCGACGCCTCGACGAGCGTGGCCGCGGCGTCCGCCATGACCGATTCCGCGCGCACCTCGACGTCGGGGAACCGCTCGCGCGCCGCCGCCAACGCCTGCTCGAGGGCCGTCGCGTGCACCTCGGCGACCGCGCGCATGTCCGCCTCGCTCGGCCCGGCCAGGCCCGCGTATCCGGGCCAACTCCACGCATGCACCGCGTGCACCGGCAGCCCGCGATCCCGGGCCGCCTCGAACGCGGCCGACACCGCCCGGCCGTCGTCGTCGCCCTGGACGCCGAGCAGTACATCCGCCCCGCCCACCCCGGCCCCGTCGGCCGCCGCCCCGTGCTCGCCGCGCACGATCAGCAGCGGACATTCGGTACGCGCCGCCAGATGCCGCGACACCGAGCCGAGCAGGAGCCCGACGAACCCGCCGCGCCCACGCGATCCGGCGACCAGCAACATCGCCCCCTCGGCCGCCGCGAGCAGCGCGTCGCCCGGCAGGCCGTAGCCCACCCGGGCGTCGACGGCCAGGTTCGGACAACGGCGCAGCGCCGCCGCCGCGGCATCGCGGACCAGCTCCTCGGCGGCGCGCCGGGTGTCCTCGTTCGGCTCCACCGGCTCGAACCCGGACGTGGCCATCGGCACCCGGATCGCGTGCACCACCCGCAACAGCGCGCCCGCGCGGGCGGCCTCCTCCGCGGCCCGGGCCAGCGCCCGATCGCCGTGCTCCGAACCGTCGATGCCCACGACCACCAGGGGTGCCCCGACCGCGCCCGTGTCCGCCATGCCGCCCTCCTCCGTCCATCACCCGAGGTCCTGCCACCACCCGAGGTCGCCTCCACCCAAGCTCCCGCCGCCACCCCGGGGTCCCGCCGCCGAAACGGCGAAGACCGGCCCGGCGGAGCTGCCGCCGGGCCGGTTCGGGTGACCGCCGCGATCAGAAGTTCAGATTGCTCAGCAGGTTCGCGACGCTCTTGCCGCTGCTGTGAATGCTCGGCGCGATCGAGGTGCTCGCCAGATAGAACCCGAGCAGCGCGCACACGATCGCGTGCGGGATTCGCATGCCGCCCTTGCGGATGAAGATGAAGACGATGACGCCCAGCAGGAGGACGGTGGAGATGGACAAGGCCATGGGGGTGACTCCTCGGGAGGCGCGCTCGGGAGCGCAGGGGACGGAACGGCCGCGCCGATTTCGGGACAGCGCGAAGAGTGCCGGTGGGAACGGCGGAACGTGCGTGCATGTGTCACCGGGACAAAAACTAACAGAAAGTGTCGACAAAGGTGCAAAACGTCACACTTCTGCGCATCGAGTCGCGGCGAGACATGGCGAGTCGCGCACTGTGACGACGTGTCCCCGGTGTGTCCCCGGCCTGTCCCGGCGTGTCGCGGCCCCTGCGAACCGCCCCCGAATCGCCCCCGAACACGGCCGGGCCGGCCCGACACGAGGTCGGACCGGCCCGGAGTGTGACCGTGGGAGCTGCGCCGATCAGGTCGGCGGCACCTCGATGTCGGTCTCCAGTCGGCGGTGCTCGCGCAGCCCCTGGGTGATCGGGTGTTCGTCGCCGAGCTTGCGTCGACACGCGCGCTCCGTGCGGGTGAACCAGTCGAGGGACTCCTCCCTGCGACCGATCTCACGCAGGCTGTGCACCCGGTTGCAGGCCGCCACCAGGGTGTGCGGGTGCCCCGAGCCCAGCAGCTCCTCGTACCGCTCGTAGGTGACCCGGTCGAGTTCGGCGCACTCGTCGACCTCGCCCGCCCGATAGAGGTTGTTCGCGTGGTTCACCGCGGCCGCGAGGGTGAACGGGTGCTTCTCGCCCAGCGCTTCGCGCAGACCCTCGATACACCTGCGCCCCAGCGCCAGCGCCTCTTCGAGCCGGTCGACCGCCCGCAGGTAGCTCGACAGGTTGCTGCCGCATCCGAAGGTGAACGGGTGTTGCCCGCCGAACTGCTCCCGATAGCCCTGATAGGTGTCCTGGGCCAGTTCGAGGGCCTGCTCGTTGTTGCCCATCGCGCGGTGGTCGGCCGCGAGGTTGAGCGCGCAGGCCAGCATGTCGGGGTGCGTCGGGCTCAGGAAGGCGCGGTACTTCTCCAACGTGTCGCTGTCCAGCGACCTGGCGTAGCGGGCGTCCCCCGTCTGCCGGATCGTCACCGCGAGGTTCTTGGAGGTGCGCAGCGCGTCCCGGACCCGACCGTTGGCCTCCTCGAGGGCCAGCGTGCGCTGCAGCACCGCCCGCGAGCCCGCGTAGTCGCCCAGCTCACGGAGGTCCTGGCCGACCTGGTTGGCCAGGAAGCACGTCCGCGGGTGCTCCTCGCCCTGGATCCGCCGACGCCAGTCGTAGGCGGTCTGGTGCACCTCGCGCGCCTCCTCCAGGCGACCGGTCAGCCGCAGCGAGACGCCGAGGTTGTTCGCCGCGAGCAGGGCGTCGTTGGTGTCCTCGCCGAATACCTCGCTGAATCGCCGGTAGTTCTCCCGGTCCGATTCGAGCGCGGTCTCGAAACGTCCGAGTGAACGCAGGTCGCCGCCGTAGCCGCGCCCGGTGATCAGGGTGTGCGGGTGGTCCGGTCCCAGTGCCGCGCGCTGCGCCTCCAGGGTGGCCCGGTCCAGGTCGTACGCCTTGCGGTACTTGCCCTGGGACCGGTACACGTTCGCCAGTTGGGTGCACATCCGCAGCGTCAGCGGATCGTGCCGACTGAATCGTGCGCGCCAGCGGTCCAGCGCGACCTCGGCGATGTACTGGGCGAACTCCCAGTCGTCGGAGCGCCAGGCGAAGCGCACCTGCTCGACGATCCAGCGGCGCACGCCCTCGGAGTCGCTCTCCAGGGCGCGCGAGGGTACGAGGTGCTTGTACAGCTCCTCGTACGCCTCCTGGTTCGCCGGGTCGTCCACGTCGCCGGGGGCGTTCGCGGCCAGGATCTCCAGGGTTCGGGCGCGCCGCGCGGCGTTGTCCTCGGGCGGCATCTGGTCCCGCAGCACGGCCTGGACCAGGCGGTGCACCTGGATGGTGTCCGCGCCCCGGTCCACCCGGGCCAGCGCGTATCGACCGAGCTGCTGGAAGATCCGGGACAACAACAGCGTGTCGCCGAGCGAGCTGTCCACCCGGATCAGTTCCTGGAGCACCTCGCGCGAGCGCAGCAGGCGCATCGAGATGGAGTCGGGCGACAGGTAGGCGCACAGCTCCAACAGGCGCACCGCGGCCGGCTGCCGTTCCTTCAGCTCGTCCAGGGAGACGGTCCACGTCGCGGCGGCGGTGGTCGGGTAATCCGGCGGCTGACCCTCCTCCAGGATCGCGGTGACCCGCGTGTTCACCCGCTCCAGGTAGTCCTCGACCGGCATCGCCGACTCGGCCAGCCAGGCACCCGCCTGTTCGACCGCCAGCGGCAGGTCGCCCAGCGCGGTGGCGACCTTCTGCGCGTCGGCCTCGGTCAGCGCCGGCACCCGGCGCTGGAGCAGCGCGACGCTCTCGTCGCGGCGGAACACCGGTACTTCGAGCGGGCGGGCGCTGCGCGCCCACAGGTCGTTGCGCGAGGTGACCAGGACGTGGCCGTTGACGCTGCCCTGCGGCATCAGGTGGGCCAGCGAGGCGGGCTCGTCGGCGTTGTCGTAGATCACCAGCCAGCGGTCGTAGGGCTCGCCCTGTTGCAGGCTCTGGAGCACCGTTGCCGCCGCGTCGCCCACGTTCTCCCCGGTGGACAGGTCGAGCCGGACGCCCAGTCGGGCGAGTTGCGCGGCAACGCCCTGTGCCTGCTCGGCGGACACCCACCAGATGATGTCGTAGTCGGCGGCGAAGCGGTGCGCGTACTCCAGCGCGACCTGGGTCTTGCCGACGCCGCCCAGGCCGTGCAGGGCCTGGGGCAACACCGCGGTGGCACCCTTGGCCAACTGGTCGCGCAGGCGTTCGAGGATGTCGTCGCGTCCGGTGAAGGCCGAGTGCCGGGGCAGCAGTTGGGACACCCTGGGCTTGGTGCCGGGGAAGCGGGGGCCCTCCGCCGGCGGCGCCTCCGAGGGGGTGCGGCCGAACGCGGCCAGCAGCGCGGTGCGCGCGTGCTCCTCGGACAGCGCGGACAGCGAGACCGTGTCGCCCACGCCCGGGTCGAGGTCGAGCCCGTCGTCCACCCGCAGCGTCACCACACCCACGCGATCCGCCGAGGCGAGCCGGCGCAGCGCGGTGCGCATCGCGGTCCAGGCCCGGCTGGGCAGCGAGTCGGGCGAGGACAGCACCACGACGCTGTCCACGTCCTCCAACCGCTCCAGCGGCGTGTCGCAACCACCGGTGCCGACCACCTGGGTGCCGGCGGCGATCAGTTGGGCGCGCACCCAGTCGACCCACATGCGGTCGCGGGCGCTGTAGAGGATGCGCACGGTGACCGGGGCGGTGTACCGGATGCGCTCGAAGCGGCGCAGTTCGCGGCGGCGCTCGCCCTCCTCGACGGGGTCGAGTCGAGTGATCGCGCCTTCGGTGAGCACACCGGTCAGCCGCTCGTACGCGGCGAGCAGACTGCCCTCCTGGAGCGGCCGGTCGCCCAGGGTGGCCAGGGTCTCCTCGTAGGCGTAGAACGCCTTGTACGGGATCTCCACCTCGCCCCAGTACTTGGTGCGCTCCGCCTCGGAGTATTCCGCGAGGAATTCGGCGAAGCGCTCGCGCGCGTGGTCGCGGCCGGCTTCGAGCTTGTCCTTCTCGTCGTCCTCGACGCGCATCGGCACGGGCAGGATGCGCAGCGGGCGCTCGGCCTGCCGGGCGATCGAGCGGGCCACGTTGACGCCGCCGTCGATGGCCTGCTCGTTGAGGGTGAAGCCGTCCACCACGGTGTCGGGCAGCAGGGTGGTACAGATGCCGGCGATGTCGTTGAGGCCGGTGCGGCTGTCGATCAGGGCGTAGTCGTAGGACGCGCGCATGTCCTCGCGCAGCGCGTCCAGGAAGCCGATGCCGTGCGGACTCTCGCAGAAGTCGGCCCAGTTGAAGCCGGCGAGGGTCGCCGCGTATTCGTGGTTCTGCCGGCCCGGGCCGAGGAAGCGGATCAGCCCGCCGTCGGGGAAGTCGCGGTCGACCTTGACCGCGCAGCCGTCCACCCGGCTCTCCGCGATCCGGCTCGCCTCGATCATCGCGTCGGTGCTGGCCTCGGAGCCGACCACCTTGGCGAAGGCGCGGATCATGTCGAGCACGCCGCGCGTGTCCTCGAGCCGCTTGTCGATCAGGTAAGGGTGGAAGTAGCGGTGCAGGCCGGGGGATTCCAGGTCCCAGTCCACCACGAGCACACGCTTGCCTCGCGAGGCCAGGATCCAGGCCACGTTGGCCAGCGCCATCGTGCGGCCGGTGCCGCCCTTGTACGAGTAGAACGTGACGACGGTTCCCGGTGGGCCCGCTGGGTTGTCGCTCATCGCTTCAGTGCTCCTCAACGTCGCCACCGGGTCCCCACAACAGTGGGCGGCGAGGGTTGTGTCGGGCCGTGATCCAGCGGGGTCGGGCGGCCGCGTCCAAGCCGGCGCGAGCGCGGGCGGGCAGCCCCCGGAAGGTGGTGGCGAACGGCGCGGAGGCCCCGAACGCGGTGCGCGCGGGAGGCGGGCTCGGGCTGGGTTCGACGCGCACGGTCGGGAACAACTCTCGCGCCTCGGCGGCCGGCAGCGGGCGCAGCGGGGCACGTTCGGCCGCGACCAGCACGCGCGCCAGCTCGGCGACCAGATGTCGATAGTCGGCCGAGTGCCCCTCCAGGCGCATCAGGTCGAACAACCCCTGGCGGGCGTAGATGGGGCCGTAGTCGTTCTCGGCGCCGAAGTCGGGCCTCGGTTGCCCGTCGAGCGGGGCGTCGGTGGCCCGCCAGCGCACGGTGACCACCGCGTTCACCTGTCGGCCGGTGTGCGCCCGGTGTCCGCGCACGCGTTCGGCCAGTACGGCCCATTCACGCATGGCGCGCGGATCGGCGAGATAGTCGGGCGACGCCAGCACGACGGCGGCGGGAACCGAACAGGCCAACGCCTCGGGCGTGGCGCCCACACCGGAACCGGTACACGAGGGCAGCACACCGCGCGCACCGCCGCCCCGGGAGAGCCGGGCGGCGACCGCCTGTTCGAGATCGGCGTGGAAACGCTCGACATAGGCCCGCTCATCGCCGCACGACCGACTCGTGAAGAAGACTGGTGTCATCTCGACCCCTGATGTCGGCACTTCGTCGCGACGCGCGTGGGCTTGCCCTCCCCCGCGGTCACTCGTTGTTCCCAGGCTACCCGAGTCCATCACGCGACGTTACTCCTCGTTACATCAGGTAATCTCATGTTCATCTTTCGTTTCGTGTCGTTCCGCCCACGTCCACGACCCGCTCGCGGGTACCGCGCCGGCCCCGGTCGCCGTTGCGCGCGACCCAGGCCCGATACCCCGAACGCACCCGTTCGGCCGCACGGCGCGCCGCCTCGGCCGGTACGTCCTCGCGCCACCACGACTGCACCGTGCCCGCCATGGCATCCACCACACGTGCGCCGTCCGGCGTCAGTTCACCGCACTCGCGCAACGTCGCGATCGCCTCGGTGACGTGCTCGCGGTGTACGGCGAACTCGGCCTGTGCCCGATCCTGCTCCTCTCCCGTGACGGCGTGCCGGCGAACCCGCCAGAAATCCGCGATCCCCAGATGCGCGTAGGCGCCCTGCAAGAGCGCGCCCACCGGTCGGGGGTCCAACCGCCAGGGCGCCCGGTAGCGGGCGGTCGAACGTGTCGAGAGATTCGTGATGTCCTGTATCGCGCCGAGCTTGTTGTGCTGGAACTCGTGGACGAGCGTGACGGCCAGGGTGGTCGGGCCCACCTCGGGGGTGAGCGCGAGACCCCCGAACGCGTACCGCGACGACGAACTGAGGCTGACGCCGGGCTCGCCCACCACCGGAACCAGCGTGGACAACGCCGCCGGCAGGCCGGCCGCGTAGGCCCGGTGCGAGTGTGCCAGCTGATCCCAGGCGGAGGCGAAATTCCGTTGCAGCAAGGATACTTGGCGAGCCGTCAGACGTGCGCTCGGCTGCCAGCGATGCACGTCGCGATAGGGGTCGACGTCCTCGATCGCAAGCGTCGCGCTCAGCCCGGCGGCGGTGGCGGAGCACCTGCGGTTGGCCTGTCGGCGCGAGACCAGCCGGCTGCCGACCGACCACTGGCGCCCGGTCAGCGCGATCCGACCCGCGTCCGCCGCCACCCGTACCCGCCCCAGCGTGGGCAGATACACCCAGCCGCCGACCGCGCTCAGCTCGACCCGGCCGGGCGGACCGTGTTCGGGATCCCCGCGCAGTGCCGCCGCCGCCGCGATCGAGCCCAGGTGGCCCAGGAGTTCGTCGAGATCGGGGGCGGCCGGGTCGAAGTCGGTTCGACCCAGGCGCAGCAGGCCGCGCATCGCCCACGCGCCGGTGTACGGGTGCATCAGCACGGTGCGCGCCGCGTCCGGCGCGGTGCGCTGGACGTGTGCGAGCAGGTCGTGGGCGTCGATGAGGTGCGCGGTGCGCGCGCTCGGCAGCCGCTCGCGGGCGGTGGCGACCACCGCGTACACCTGGAGCAGGCGGCGGCTCTCCTGTGCCCGGGCGAGCGCGGACACGGCCGCGAAGTCGCCCTGTCCGGCGGCGAGTCGATCGAAGGCCGAACCCGTGAGCCGATGTGTCCCGATCATCCGCGACTCCTCGAATCGGCCACCAGGGCACGGACATCGGCGCGCACGCGGGCGCCGACATGGTCGATCAGCGCGCGCAGGTCGGCGCAGTACACGGACGGATTGTCGAAGCCGTTGTCGGGGCGATAGCGGTGCGCCCGCAGGCCGCCCCCGCAGGTGCGCACCACCGGACAGCGCCGGCACGTCGCGCTCAACCCGGCCACGCCGACCGCCGCGCGGGCGTACGCGGGGGCGGCCAGCACGGTCGCCGGGTCGTGCCGGAACACGTCGAGCCCGGTGGCCGCCGCGCCGTCGTAGGCGGACTTGAGCGAGTCCTCGCGTTCGAACGTGCCGTCGGTCTCCACCACCACCGAGCCCGGCGGGCCCAGGCCCAGGACCTCGCTCTGTACGTCCCGGCCCAGGGTCAGATCCACCAGGTCCTCCAGAATCCGCACCCGCGTCTCCCGCACCGACGCCCCGTACCAGCGGTCGAAGACCGCGATCAGCCAGTCCGCGTACGGGGTTTCGCCCTCGCGTGCGCCCGGCGGCGGGAACTCCCAGGTGGCGTGCGGCAGCAGCAGGTCGAGCATCGGCGGGGCGTGCGAGAGCAGTTCCTCGTAGGTGGCCACCGGGTCGTTGCGCAGGTCGATCGTGCACAACAGGCCGCCGTACAAGGGCCGGTAGCGCGGTCGGCGCAACAGCGCGATGCCCTGGACCGCCTCGGCGTGGCTGCCGCGTCCGTCCGCGTGGCGACGGTGCCGGTCGTGCGCGAGCGCGTCGCCGTCCAGCGAGACGCCGACCCGGATCCGGTGCGCGAGCAGCACCTCGGCGAAGCGTTCGTCGAGGCGAACTCCGTTGGTCTGCATGGTGATCCGCAACTCGGCCACACCCGCGAGCGCGGCGCGCAGCTCGCGTGCGATCCGGTCGATCCGGTCCGGTCCCGCGAGCAGCGGTTCGCCGCCGTGCAGCACGATGTCGAGCACCCGCAGGCCGGCCCGCTCGGCGTGTGCGCGCAACCAGGCACCGAGCGCGCCGACGGTCGCGTCGGTCGGCACGCGGGGGCGCTCGCGCCAACTCTGGTCCCGGAGTTCGTACACATAACAGTGATCGCACGCGAGATCACATCGTGCCGCGATCTTGACCACGAATTGCCGAAACGGAATCGCTTCGTGCATCGGACCTCCCACGGTCAGGCCCGAACGGTGCCGCTCCCGTCCGCCCGGGGACCCCCGGTACGGTCGTTTCCGCCCCGGGGATCGAACTCCGCCTCGACGAGAACCGGATCCACCACGCTCGTGAACCCCGCGACCACCGCCTCCGAGGGCTCCTCGGACTCGTGGACCAGTCGGCGCAGCGCCGAGGCCAGCACCGATGCCGGCAGGTGATCCAGGTCGTCGAGACAGAGCCCGTCGAGGTCGGGCAGCGCCGACTCCACGTCACCGCGCTCTCGTTGCATCCGCAGGACCCCCGTTTCCCCCGCGTCGCCGGATGCCGGGTTCGTCTCGCCCGTCCGGCCCGGTAGCGTTCGGGCGTGCCGTCCGAGTGAAACCGTACATTCGAGTGCGGAACGTATCGCCACGATTACACAAGCCTTCCTATACTAGCCGGGCCGGGTCGATCTGCGCGATGCTCTGTGTGGGCAGAGTCGTACACGCGAACGACCGGCATGGGGGCGGCACTTGCCAGACCCGCGGCGCGGTCGCGGGTGTCGCTGGGCCGTCCTTTTGTACGGTGCACGATCCGGGGGTCGCTTGGTGGACTACGACTTCTTCACGAGTCACGTCGCCGACCGTGATCCCAAATGGGCTGCCCGCTTCCACGACGACGTCGAGGCGGAACTGCGGCGCGGGATGGACCGGGTGCGGGCGGCGATCCGGCTGCAGCCGACCTTCGGTCCGATCCAGATGCCCGACGGCGATCCGCCGGCCCAGGCGCGCGCGATGGTCGCGCTGTGTTCCGACGACTACTTCGAGGACCTGGACTGCGGGCGCGACTGGGCGGTGTTCACCGACCGGTTGCGTCGACACGAGTCGATCGTGGGCGTGTCGGCGCCGAACCTGATCGCCGTACCGTGGACCACGATCGAACAACCCGTGCCGCCCGCCGTCGGCCCGATCGAGTGGCCGGTCGGGATCCCCGCGCCCGGTCGCGGGCCGAGCGTGTTCGACATGTTGCGGCTCGGCGGCATCCGCGATCTCGGCTACGTCCGCGCGGTTCGCACCGTGGCCGATCGGGTGGCCGCGGCGCTGCGCCATCGCCTGGCGCCGCTGAACGCGGCCGAGGCGGACGAGGTGGAGCCGATGTTCGGCAGCCACGACGGCGCCTCGCGCACGATGCCCGAGGTGCCACGCCGGTTGCCGATCCTGGAGCCGGTCCCCCCGGCCCGCACCGACCTGGTGATCAGCTACGTCGGCAACGACCTGGCCTGGGCCGACTGGGTCAGCGAGGTGCTCACGTTCGAGGACTACCGGGTCTCGCTGAGCCGCTGGGACTGGAGCGCCGGCGAGAGCTTCGGCAAGGCGATGGCCCGCGCGCGCGGGATGGGCGAGCACGTGCTCGCGCTGTTCTCCGAGCACTACTTCGAGGCGCGCCGGTTGGCGATGGACGAGTGGGAGGAGGCGCTGGGCGACGGGGACGCGGGCGGTCGGCTGCTGCCCATAGTCATCGGTCACACCCAGGTGCCGTCGATGTTCCGCGGCGTGCCGCCGGTCGACCTGACCGAGGCGGACGCGGTCGGCCAACGCGATCTGCTCGTGGCCGCGGTGCACCGGTTCGCGCCGCTGCCCGCGCGGAATACGGGGTTCTCCTGACCGTGTCGGACCCGATATCCCCGCCGCCGCGCCCGCCCAGGCCGGACCGGCCGCCCACGAACGCGCCTGTGCCTGGGCCGGCGCCTGTACCCGGGCCCGCGCCCGGGTCCGCGAAAGTGCCGCCGCCGGCGAACCCGCCGCCCGTGATCGCCCCGGCATCCGCGCCCGGCCCGCCGCCCGTGATCACCCCGCCGCCGCCCAGGGCCGCGCCTCCGCCCCCGCCGCGCTCGCCCACCGACAATCCGCCGGTGTGGCGCGTCCCGGGCACCAGAGGGCGGTTCTACGGTCGCGACAACACCCTCGCGGACCTGCGCGCGCTGATGCAGATCGAACATCGGGTGGTGCTGCGTCCCCAGGACGACCTGCCCGGCCTGGGCACCACGCACCTGGCCCGCGAGTACGCCTACCGGCACCGCCACCTGTACGACGTGGTGTGGTGGTTCGACTGCGCCGCCCGCCCCGCCGAGAGCGGCGTCGCCTTCCTGCACCGCGTGCTCGAACAGCTGGCCGACCTCGGCGGGCGAGTCGGCCAGACCGTCGGCCCGGGGCACGAACTGCGCTCGCGCGAGGGCTGGTTGCTGATCTTCGACGAGGTGGACCGGCCCGGTCTGATCGGCGAGATGATCCCGACCGGGCCCGGCCACGTGCTGATCACCAGTACCGATCCGCTGGCCCGGCACCTGGGCAGCACGGTCGATCTGCCGCCGCTGGACCGGCAGTCGTCCGTCCTGATGCTCCTCGACGCACACCGGGGCTTCGAGCTGGAACTGGTCACCGCCGAGGCGATCGCCGCGTTCGTCGGCGACCGACCCGCCGCGATCGCCCGGATCGCGGAGTTGTTCGCGACGGGGCTGGTGTCCCCGGAGGTGACCCTCGAACTGCTGCGCTTCGGCAACATGGCCAAGCTGTCCCGGACCATCCCGCAGAACCAGGTCGTCTACCTCGCCGACCTGTTCCTCGCGGTGCGCGGACTGCGCGCGCCGGACACCTGGTCGATCTGGCTGGATCTGTCCGAGGACTACCTCGAACACCAGTTGCTGCACCGGCACATGACCGACGCGCGCTCGATGCTGCTGCACATGTTGCGGACCCTGGTCAACGGCCCGGAACCGATCCACTCGCTGCAGTGCCTGTGCCGTGCGCTGCACGACGTGCTGCCCAACACCCAGGGCGTGGAGGAGGTCTGCCGGGCGATCGACAACCTGCCCGGGTGAGCGGCCGACACGACGGGTACATCCGGCGACGGGGCCGAATCCGGCCGGCGGGTGCGCCATGCTGATGCGTATGGCGAATGACGGGGAGTACGGGGGCGAGACGGTGCGTTACTTCATCAGTCACGCCGGTTCGGACACGGATTGGGCGAAGTGGGTCGCGGGGCAGCTGGTCCAAGCCGGTCTGGACGTCGAACTCGACGCCTGGGACTGGGCCACCGGCGAGAACCTGACCACGCTGGTCAGCCGCGCGCTGGACAACGCCGGGCACATGATCGCGCTGTTCTCCCCGGCCTACTTCGTCCCGGAGCGCTGGACCACGGTCGAGTGGACCGCGATGTCCGACGCACTGCGCGGCAGCGGTCGGCGGCTGATCCCGCTGGTGGTGCACGAGGTCCCGCGCGAGCAGATCCCGTCCGTGCTGCGGCCGTTGTTGCGCCGGACGTTGTACGGCAAGTCCGAGGCGGACGCGCAGACGGAGCTGATGGCGGCGATCACCGGGCCGACCCGGCCGACGGAGCCACCGCCGTTCCCGGGGCCCCGGGGGGACGGGGCGGGGGCGGATGGATCGGGGTCGGATGGGACGGCGCCGGCGGACCGGGCGGACGCGGCGGACTCGGCCGGCGCGGGGCCCGCGCCGGTCGTCCGCACGGTGCCCGCGCCGCGCCTGCCCGCCGCGCCGGTGATCCGCCGCACCGTCACCGCCGGGCACACCCGGGCGCTGACCGACGCGATCATGGCGGTGCCCCGGATCGCTCGGCCCGACCTGTGGAACCTGTGGCTGGATCTGGCCGAGGACTACTTCGAACGCCCGTTGCCCCGCGAGCAGATCGCCGCGCCGCGAATCATGCTGCTGCGGCTGATCCACGACCTGTCCACGCTCGCCGAGCCCGAACCGGCCCGCGCGCTGGACGCGTTGGTCCGCGCGCTCGGCGACGTACAGCCGACCGGCCCGGAAATCGAGCGGGTCCGCGAGCTCCTGGCCGAGCTGACCGCGCCGAGCGACACGACGGACCCGGCTCGGGACCGAATCTAGGGCGTGTCTTCAATCTCCCGTCGGCCCCGTCCCGGTCGTCAGGAGCCGCCGTACGCGGCGCGCCGACGCCGTTCGTAGGCGCGCCGCCAGCCGGCCCGCCACAGCAGCGCCGTCCCCGGCGGGATCCAGCGCAGCACCCGCCGCCGCTCGGCGCCGGTGGCGTGGTGCAGGTGGAAGGCCACGAAGGCCGGGAGGTCGCGGCCCCAGACCCGCACGGTCCGGGTCGGCATCCGCCCGTCGGGCGTGCCGCGTACGTGCCGCCGCATCAGCGGGAACAGCTCGTGCTCCTCGGCCAGGCTGTGCCGGGCGACCAGTTCGCACAGTCGCCCGATCGCGGGCGAACGATCCCGCAGCGGCACACTCCGGTCGGCGACCAGGCGCATCGCCTCCTCCAGGGTCGAGTGGTCGACCTGGAAGGCGGTCACGGTGCGGGCGGCCCGGGGCGAACCGGCGCGGACCGACGGGTACAGGACGATGTGTTCCTCGCGATGGTGCGCGCGCAGGAAGCGCAGCACCAGCGCGAGATGTTCCTCGACCGCGCGCACGCGCAGGATGTCGACCGGATCGAGGTGTCGGGTCACCTCGGTCAGCCGGGCCAACTCCTCGCGCAGGCCGCGATGCGCGACGTAGCCGGGAGTCAGGTCGAGAGTGGGGGTGGGCGTGGAGGTGGGAGTGACGGGCCGAACTGTGGACGTGGACACGGGGGCCGCCTCGGGAGGCACGGGATGGGGGAACCCCACACCGTAAGGGCACGCGGCACGTATTCCGCACCGATGCAAGGAGATTTCCGGCCATTCCCGAATGGCGCCCGTTTCCGGTCCGATAGCGGCCGAGCCGATACCGAACCGGAACGCCGGATGTCGTTTTTCTTGCGCCTCTCGTTTTGCTACTTCTTCACGTTGGGGATCGTCCAGTCGATCGGCTTGTGCCCCATGGCCTCGAGCGCGGCGTCGATCTGCGAGAACGGCTTGCTGCCGTGGAAGAGCTTCGCGGACAGCGGCGAGGGGTGCGCGCCCTGCACTATGGCGTGCTTGGCGGTGTCGATCAGCGAGATCTTCTTCTTCGCGTGCCCGCCCCACAGCACGAACACCACCGGCTCGTCCCGGTCGTTGACCGCCTTGATCACCGCGTCGGTGAACTTCTCCCAGCCCTTGCCCTTGTGCGAGGCGGCCTCGTGCGCCCGCACGGTGAGCACCGTGTTGAGCAGCAGCACACCCTGCCGTGCCCACGGCATCAGGTAGCCGTTGTCGGGGATCGGCAGGCCGATGTCGGCGTTCATCTCCTTGTAGATGTTGCGCAGCGACGGCGGGATGCGTACCTCGGGCCGGACCGAGAAGGACATGCCGTGCGCCTGGTTGTCGTCGTGGTACGGGTCCTGCCCGACCACCAGCACCCGCACGTCCTGGTACGGCGTCGCCTCCAGCGCCGCGAACACCTCGTCCTCCGGCGGGAAGATCTGGTGTTCCTTGCGTTCCGCGTCCACGTACGCGGTCAGCTCGGCGTAGTAGGGCTTCGCCAGCTCCTCCGCAAGCACGGGCTGCCAGGACTCGGGCAACGTCTGCACAGCAAGAACCTCCACACGACGGCGTTCGATACGCCCATGGATCAACGAGGACCCCAACGTAGCCGCTCGCGCGGACACCTCGGCCCGCCCCGAGGGGTTCGGGGCGGGCCGAGGTGATCGAGGCGGTCCGAAGTGTTACGCGTCGACCGTCTCGTCCGGCTTCGCCTCCGGCTCCGGTGCCTCGGGCGCCTTCGGCTCCGGCTTGTAGCAGAGCTTCAGCAACAGCGCGGCGTTCGCCACCCCGACGCCGGCGGCGAACAGCGCCGGACGCAGGCCGGATCGCCGGCGGCCGACCAGGGCGTCGATCGAGTACTTGCCGTTGCCGAGCGCGGCCAGCGCGACCGCGGCGCCGCCGACCACGGCGGTGTACTCCCAGCCGCCCTTGAACACGAAAAAGCCCTTGCCCTTGTGGTCGGTCGCGGCGGCGACGCTCATCAGCCCCACCGTGGCCGCCGACGGCAGCGGGTTGGCCACGCCGAGCACGATGCCGACGCCGGCCGCCATCTCGGTCCCGGCCGCGAGGCGCGCATGCACCTCGGCGGGCTGGAGACCGAGCGACTCGAACCAGCCGGTGGTGCCGGCGAGGCCGCCGGGGCCGGCGACCTTGTTGTAGCCGTGCGCGAACAACATCGGGCCGAGCGTGGCCCGAAGCACCAACGCCGCCACGTCCCGACCCTCGGCCGCCACCGGGGCCTTCTTCTTCCTGCCGAACATCGCCCACCTCATCAGCTGACACATCGTCACATCTCAGTAGGCAACCTACCTGTCGCGAAACGCGCACCGAAACGGGGTCGGCGCCCTCGGCCCCGTTCGCGAATGGGCCACGTTCCCACCAGCCATCCTCAAACGCCGGACGGGCTGATGGGGTCGGCCACGTCTACAGGCAAGCCCATCTCGGCTCACCGTCCTCAAACGCCGGACGGGCTGATCGAGTCGGCCACATCCACAGGTGAGCCAACCTCGCCTCGCCGTCCTCAAACGCCGGACGGGCTGATGCACTCGGCCGCATCCGTAAATAAACCAAGTCAACCCATCCCCGCAGCCGAACCCCCGAACGCCACCAAAACCAGCCCGTCCGGCGCTTGAGGACGGCAAGCGGGCCACTCGACCCACCCACGACCGGGGCCAACCCGACCAGCCCGTCCGGCGCTTGAGGACGCCAAGCGGGCACCTGGCCCATCCGCGACCGGGCCAAGCGCACCGGCCAGGGGCCGGGCTCGACCCGAGGCGACGGCTCAGCCGGAGGCGACCGTGGCGGCCTCGCCGTCCGTGGGCCTCGGCACCACCACCGGCGTGCCGTCGCCCGGCGCCCGCAGGATGTCCGCGTCCACGTCGTACAACGCCCGCACCAGCGCCGCGTCCACCACCTCCCGAGGCGGCCCCGACGCAATCACCCGCCCCGCCCGCATCGCGACCAGCACATCCGCGTAGCGCGCCGCCGACGCCAGATCGTGCAGCACCATCACCACCGTGCGCCCACCCGCGGCCACCCGCCGAACCAGCCCCAACACCTCGACCGCGTGCCCGAGATCGAGCGCCGAGGTCGGCTCGTCGAGCAACATCACCGGCGCCTCCTGCGCGATCACCATCGCGACCCAACAGCGCTGCCGCTGCCCGCCGGAGAGCCGATCGAGCCGCCGATCGGCCAACGAGAGCACGCCGGTCGCGGTCAACGCCTCCCGGCAGACCCGCTCGTCCTCGCGCGACCACTGGCGGAACAGACCCTGGTGCGGATGCCGCCCATACCGCACCAGGCCGGACACCGTGACCGCCTCCGGCGCCTGCGGATTCTGCGGCAACAGGCCCACGCGGTGCGCGGCCTGACGCGGCTTCAGCCCCCAGATGTCCGCGCCGCCGACCGCGACCCGACCCGACTCCGGCCGGTGCAGGCGCGCGATCGAGCGCAGCAGCGTCGATTTCCCGCAGCCGTTCGGCCCGACGATTGCGACCACCGTGCCCGAGGCGACGGAAAGGTCGACGCCCGACACCGCACGATGGCCCGGGTATCCGGCATGCAGATCTTCCACGAGCAGTTCCATGGGCGGACCTCCCGGCCGTACACAGCATATGTAAGGCGAGGCTAACCTAATCGAACCGGCTCGCGGCACCGGTGCCCCCGGTCAGCGGTTGGTCAACTCCGGGAACCACCGGGCGCCGACCCGTCCGGCGCGGTCCGCGAACAGCAGCGCGTCCGTCCCGTGCCAAGCGAGCGCGGCCACCGGCGCCGAGACGTGCCGGCGCGCGAGCGGGGTGGCCGCCTTGCGCGCCGACCCCGCCCGTACATCCCACACCACAAGCATCCCGTCACCCCCCGACGTGGCCAACAGACCGCCACCGGCCGGCCGCCACCGCGGCGCGCACGCCCGAGGTTGCGCGGGCAGCCGACGCGGGCGCGGGCGTACCCGGCCGCCTCGGGCGGCGAGATCCCATACGGTCAGCCCGGCCCGGTCCTCGACCGCGAGCCGGCCGCCGCCCGCGTCGAGGGCGAGCCCGACGGCGGGCAGGTCGCCGACCGAATCCAGGTCCTCGTGCGTGCCGCCGGCCCCGCGAACCTGCACCCCCGGCACGTCGCCCGCCGCACACAACCAGGCCCCGCCCGGCGTACCGGCCAACAGCCGCACCGGGATCGGCCACGTCCACACATTCGTGCGACCGCGCGGTCCGTACATGTGAACCTCGCCGCCGAGCGCGACCGCGAGCCCGCCCCCGTCGACCCAGACCACGTCGTCCACCCGCACCCGCCCGTCCACGGCGCGCCACGACTCGGTCCCGGTGCCGGGCGCGTACACCCGTACGACGCCGCCGAAGGACACCGCGCAACGACCGTCCGCGGACCACGCGCAGCGGGCGGGCAGGCCCGGCGTCCGCAACACCAGGGCGCCGTCGGTGACCCGCCACAGGGCGTAGCCGGTGGGCCCGGCGAGGGCGACCACGGAGCCGTCCGGCGAGAATTCGGCCCGGTACACCCCGCCCGGCACCACGATCCGGGCCAGGAATCGCCCGGTCGCCGCGTCGAGGAGACGCACCCCGCCGGCGACCCCCGCGACCACACACAACCCTCCCGCGATCGCGACGTCGGACGGTACGTCGTCGATCCCGTGCTCCCAGCCAAGCCCCGTACGTGTCGCCATGACGGTCATCGCGGCCCCCTTGTTCGCGGGCCGATCCTCGCGCGCTCGTGTTTCGTCCAGGAAAACTCTCACGCGGGAAACTCCCGTCCCGAAGCCGGTTTCCCCGCGTTCGCCGCGTCTGCTAGTAAGACGACCGGACCTGTTCACCGATGGATCGGATCACACCGTTGAGGACCCTCGCAGACATGGCGCCGATCACAACGGACATGGCGGGCGCCAGTGGGAACGAGCCCACCATCTTCGTCGCGGGCCTGGTCCTCGTCGCAGCCGGCGCCCTGTTGGCACTCGCGGGCCGCCGCCGATTCGCAGACGACGGAGAAGAGATGGAGGACGAGTACAACGAGGAGCCAATCAAGGACCTCCCAATATCAACCACACCCACGGAAACAACCACCAACGCGGCACAATCGAAGGAAAGTTCCCCCACCACAAAGAATCCCGAACCCAAAACGCCCCCGAACACCCCCGAACCAAAGCCGAGTTCCACACCCCCGAAGCCCACACCCAAGCCCGCCACCAAAACCACGCCGGCAATCACGCAAACCTCGGCAGTTTCGGACCCCGCACCCAAAACAACCCCGGCAAACAAAGCCACAACGGCCGACACCACCACGAAGCAAGGCCCGAAGCCCGGGCCCACACCCGACGAAAGCACCACACCCGAACCGGCAGCGCCACCGGCACCCACCGCCAACACCCCCTCAACCCCCGACCCCACTCCGCAGCCCCACCCCAAGTCCACCGCCGAACGCAAGCCCGATCCCGACACCGGCCCCGCAGCCTCCGCAGCCCCCAAGCCGCCCCCGGCGCCGACAACAAACACCGACCCCGACCCCGAACCGGCACCGGACTCCACCCCCGAGGCGGGCGGCGTTCGCAATGCCGACGAACTCTGACGGCGACACCCCGCCGGTTGGTGTTTCGGCGCGCCGTCGTCGGTCAGGTGTCGTTTTCTTCGGCAAGGTGCCGGTGGATCAGCCTCAGCAGTCAAACACCGACCAGCAGAT
This sequence comes from Embleya sp. NPDC055664, assembly GCF_053618075.1. Lineage (NCBI taxonomy): Bacteria > Bacillati > Actinomycetota > Actinomycetes > Kitasatosporales > Streptomycetaceae > Embleya > Embleya sp. NPDC055664. Next base: position 277,983 of record NZ_JBSHGZ010000001.1, on the reverse strand, counting down.
GTCGTTGCGCAATCGCTGATCGTCGAGTACGAGCTCGCGAATCGCCTCCGGGAGCCGATCGCGCTGCCACTGGCACTCGAGTCGTCCCGCGGCCTCACTCTCGTCTTCTGGCGCGGCAGCGCGTGCGGCCTTGATCGCATATGCAGCCGCTCCGAGTTCGTGCGCGGCGACGTGCGCGACGACTGCGGCCTGACCGGCGGCGTAAGCGGCATGCCGTGCTGCGCCACGCAGGTCTCGAGCGGCGCCCATTGCATGGCCGCCCGCCGCGCGGGCCTGCATCATCTTGACCTCGCCACGCACCCAGGCGCGGGCATGCTCGATCGCCTGGCGCGGTCGTGGGTCCTGAGGCCGAGCCGACTCGAAGAGGTCAAGGACGTGCTCCGCGCAGGATGCCGCCCACAGGGCGAGGAGATGGTGATCCGAATCGGTGAGGGTCCCACCACGGCGGATCGTCACGAAGCGAGGGTCTCCGACCTTCGGGAGGATCATGGTGGGCCTTCCTTCCTGCCGGCATCCGCCCCACACCCGAGCATGCGCATCCGCGACCGTGCACCCGGAGCGAAGCCTGCAAACCCGCTGGTCGATCCGCAAGCTCGGCTACCGATTCCCGGCCGGACGAGACGAGTTCCCACTCGCCGACCACCTCGCCCACGGCCGCGCGGGCGGCGACGAGAGCCTACGGGGAGAGTTGTCGACCGCTCGTGGGTGGCCGCGCGAGGTCGTGTGGATCCGCGTGAGGGCATCCTCGGTGACCAACCGGCCCGGACGCCCCCGGCTCCGCCCGCAGCATCCGCCCACCGGGCTCCTCGCAGCGCTCGCCGCCACGGCGCCCTGGAACAAGCCATCACGTCGGTGCCCCCCACCGCGCCCCCACCCCGACCCGGCTCACCGCACCCACCGGCCCCGTCGACTCACCCGCGCGCAACGCCGCCCGTGTGTGCGGTCTCGCCCGTTGTGTCGTCCGGTTCGCGGCGGGGCCATTCGCGGCCCTCCGTGCTCTCGACCGCGCGGTTGAAGCGGGTCAGGACCTCGAACAGTTCGCGGCGTTCGCCCTCGTCCCAGGACGCCAATACACGTTCCAGGCCCCGGCAATGGCCGGTGCGTTCCGCCGCCAGGTGTTCGGTGCCCGCCTCGGTGATGCGCAGTTTGCGGGCCAGGCCGCCGTCCGGGTCCGCGATGCGCTCGGCGTCGCCTGCCCGCAGGAGTGCGGCCACCTGGCGGTTCACCGTCGAGGTGTCGAGCCGAAACGCTTCTGCCAGCGCGCCGATCGTCATCGGTCCCTCGACCTCCAGGCGAGTCAGCAGCAGGTAGGCCGACCGCTCCATGCCGTCGCCCCGCCGCTTGCCCATGACGTGGTGCCGAGCGATCAGCATCAGCTCCCGCTCGATGCCTTCCAACACATCCACTCCCGCCTTCACACCCGATGCGCCGTGTACGACCCTAGCGCCGGGCCCAGGCAATGTGCACGATACACATCATGTGTATCGTGCACATTCATTGACCGCGGCAATCATTCCGCCGCTGCCGGCACCCCAGCCCCACACACGCCCTACGCACGCACGCCCTACGCCACAAGTCCCAGGAGGCAGTCAGTGACCGGTTCGAGCGGCATACCGAAGCCGAGCCCGGCGGATGCGGGCGCAGGCGCAGGTGCAGGCGCCGATGCAGGCGTCCTCCCCCATCCGCCCGCCGCCGTGGATCGCGCCGGCCGGGTCGTGGCCGTACTCGCCTTCTGCGGCGTCGTCGTCGCGCTGATGCAGACCCTCGTCGTCCCGCTGCTGCCGAACCTGCCCCGGATGCTCGACACCTCGCCCGCCGACGCCTCCTGGGTGGTCACCGCCACTCTGCTGTCGGGGGCGGTCTGCACACCCGTGATGGGGCGCCTCGGCGACATGTTCGGCAAACGCCGGATCCTGGTCGTCAGCCTCGGCCTGATGGTCGCCGGCTCGGTGTTGTGCGCGTTGTCCGACTCGCTGCTCCCGATGGTGGGCGGTCGGCTCCTCCAGGGCGCGTCGTTCGGCGTGATCCCGCTCGGTATCAGCATCATGCGCGACGAACTCCCGCCCGCGAAGCTGGGTTCCTCGATCGCGCTGATGAGCGCGACGCTCGGCATCGGCGGCGCGATCGGACTGCCGGTGGCCGCGTTGATCGCGCAGAACGCCGACTGGCACATGATGTTCTGGGCGGCCGGCGCGATCGGCGCGCTGGACATCGTCCTCGTACTGCTCCTGGTGCCCGAGTCGCCGATCCGGCTGCCGGGACGATTCGACTTCGCCGGCGCGGGTGGCCTGTCCGTCGGACTCGTCGCCCTGCTGCTCGCCATCACCAAGGGCGCCGACTGGGGCTGGGGCAGCGCCGTCACGCTCGGTCTGCTCGGCCTCGCGGTCGTGGTTTTGCTCGGCTGGGGATGGCTCGAACTGCGCACCGCGCAGCCGCTCGTCGACCTGCGCGTCTCGGCCCGCCCTCAGGTGCTCTTCACCAACCTTGCCTCGATCGTGGTCGGTTTCGCGATGTTCGCCCAGTCGCTGGTGTTCCCGCAGGTGCTGATGAATCCGGAGAGCACCGGCTACGGGCTGGGCAAGAGCATGGTGGTCGCGGGTCTGTGCATGGCGCCGTCCGGGATCGTGATGATGCTCATCTCGCCGCTGTCCGCCCGGCTTTCGGCTGCCCATGGGCCGAAGGTCTCGCTCCTAGTGGGCACCCTGGTGATCGCGATCGGCTACGCGTGCTCGGTGTTCATGCTCGACGCGATCTGGAAGATCGTCGCGATGGCGGTGCTGTCGGCGGTCGGTGTGGCCCTGGCCTACGCGGCGATGCCCTCGCTGATCATGCAGGCCGTGCCGATCGGCGAGACCGGGTCGGCGACGGGTCTGAACACGTTGATGCGCTCGATCGGGACGTCGACGTCCAGCGCGGTGATCGGCGTCGTGGTCGCGAACCTGACGATGCGTTCGGGTGGGCGGGAGTTCCCCTCCCGCGCCGCGTTCACGACCTCGCTGTGGTTGGGCTGCGGAGCGGCGGTCCTGGGCCTGTGTGTCGCGTTGTTCATCCCCGGACGCAAACCGGTCGAAGCCGCGCAGATCCCGGCGCGAAAGCGCACGGAGGACACCGAGGCCGTGCCGACGGCCACCTGACGGCACATCAATTCCCGTGTCGCGCATGGTCAAACCCGCTCGGGTGACGGATGCTCGTAAGTCTTACCCAGGCGCCGACCACCCCTCCGGGAGATCGTCACCCCTACTCCGCCACTCGACAGGGAGCCCCAATGAGCCTTCCCACCTTCCGCGGATCGCGTACAGCCGTACCCGATTCGAGCTCCGGGAGCACGTGGACCACCACGTCCGAATGGCGACGGCAACCGCTGCCGGTGACCCTCCCCGAGGACTGGCCGGTCCTGGCAGGCGGCCTCGTGGTGGTCGCCGCGCACCCGGAGGACGCGGTGCTCGGGGTGGGCGGATTCATCTCGCGGGCGGTGGCGGGCGGCGCGCCGGTCCGGGTGGTCAGCGTGACCGACGGCGACGCGTCCCATCCGGGCAGCCGCTTACCCGGATCGGTACTGGCCGCCCGACGCATCCGGGAATCCGACCGGGCGTTCGCCACACTGGTCGGCAATCCCGGTGGGGTGGCCCCGGTGGAGGTGATCCGACTGCGCATCCCGGACCGCACGGTCGGCAGCCACGAACGCGACCTGGCGGAGCGGCTGATCCCGCTCGTCGCGGGCTTCGCGCTGTGCGCCACGAACTGGCGCGAGGACGGCTTCGCGGATCACGAGAGCACCGGCCGCGCGGCCGACGCGGCGTGCCGGGAAACCGGCGTCGGGCTGGTCGAGTTCCCGCTGCGGATGTGGCAGTGGGCCCGGCCGGACGACGCCCGGGTGCCGTGGAGCCGGGCACTGCGGGTCGACCTGACCGAGGTGCAACAGGCCCGCAAGGAACGGGCGTTGTCGTGCCTGGCCTCCCAGATAGCCCCGCTGGTCCCGGGCCGCGACGACCGAATCCCCCTGCCCCCGGAAAAACTGGCCTACTTCCGCCGCCCCTTCGAGGTCCTGTTCCGCTGACGCGGCTGGACAGGCCGTACGCACGCCGCCCTCCGGGATAGTCGACCACGCGACCGGCGGGCCCGGAGGACACGGCGGCCACGAGGACACGGCGGACCCGGGCGGCCATGGAGGGCCCGGGCGGACGTGGCAGCCCCATACGATCACGGCGGGCCGCGGCGGTCGCAGCCGCCAGGCGAACCCAGGCGGTCGGAGGATCCGGACGACCATGGGCGACAGGGCAAGCCAAGGCGGCCACGAGAACCAAACGGTCACGGTGATCGGGGTGGTCACGACGGCCATGCGGGCCCGAGCGATCGTCGCGGCCACGGGCACGGCGTGCCTGGTGATCACGACGGGCCCAGGCGGTCGCAGCGGGCCAAGCGGTCGGGCGGTCGCGTCGGTCACGGTTGCCTCAGGCGTCGCGACCGGGCCGCGCTCGTCGTGTCGCGTCGCGCCGCACCCCGCTGCCCATCCGCGTGCGGACGTCCCGCTCGGCGGCAGCACCCGCCCGGCCGCTCGGGCCCGGCTGCGGTACCCGTGCGGCGAGCCCGGCCCGCCCCGCCGGCCCGCACGGTCCCGGGCGGCGCGGGCAACCTCGGCACGCCAGTGCGGCCACGGGAGGCGCGACCGGCCGTGCCCGCACGGCGCACCGCACACGGCCCGCGCACCACGCACGCGCCCCGCCGACTCGCACCCGCCGTCCCCATCCGAGCCGGCAGGCGTCAGGCATCAGGCGTCGACGTCAGCCCGGGATCATCAACCGTTCACGCAACGAAGCCAGCGTGCGGGCCAAAAGGCGGGACACGTGCATCTGCGAGATGCCGATCCGCTCGCCGATCTGCGCCTGCGTCAGGTTGCCGTAGAACCGCATGACCAGGATCGCCCGCTCACGCTGCGGCAACTCGGCCAGCAGCGGGCGCAGCGCCTCGCGGTACTCGACCAGGTCGAGCGCATGGTCCTCGGAGCCGAGCCGGTCGCCGACCGTCTCCTGCCCGTCCGCGTCCCCGTAGGCGGTCTCGTCCAGCGAGGTCGCGGTGTACACGGTGCAGGCGTCCAACCCCTCCAGCACCTCCTCCTCGGTGATGCACAACCGCTCGGCCAGCTCGCGCGGCGTGGGCGTACGCCCGTGCATCGCGGTCAGCTCGTCGGTGGCCCGCAGCAGCTCGGTACGCAGCTCGCGCAGCCGCCGCGGTACCCGCACCGACCAGGAGGTGTCCCGGAAGAAACGCTTGATCTCGCCGATGATGGTCGGCATCGCGTAGGCCATGAAGCTGCTGCCACGATCCGCCTCGTAGCGGTCGATCGCCTTGATCAGGCCGATCGTGCCCACCTGGACGATGTCCTCGACCGGCTCACCGCGTCGCCGGTAGCGCCCGGCCGCGTGCCGCACCATCGGCAGGTTCAGCTCGACGAGCAGTCCGCGCAGGTACGAGTGGTCCACGGTGCCCGGCTCCAGCGTGGCGAGCCGAGCGAGCATCAGATCGCCGGCCGCCCGGGCCATCGGCGTGGGCAGCCGGGTGACCAGGTGCGGGTGGGCCAACAGGTCGTCGAGATCTACGGTCGGCGCCGGCGGGGGTGCCGCGACGCGAGGTTCCGCGGTCGTGTCGAGGGTGCTCAGGCGCACGGCCATGCAGGGTCTCCCAATCCGGATGGATGGACACCGATAACCCCGAGCGACATCGAGTCTGTGACCTGAAGCACAGGAAGATCAAGAGCCCTCCGGGGGTACGTCCTGAGGTCAGGATCGCGACATGCGGGCTCACCTCGGCAAACGACGGACCGGCGAAACGGAAAAAACGCACGAAAGCAGCCCATACGGCGCAGTGAAAGCGGACATTCGATAATCAAACGTCTGCCAAACGTGTCCGTAAAACGCCACGAACCACCACCCGAATGCTCGGGTGGTGGTTCGTGTGGTTCGGGCCGTTCGAGAAATCGATCGGGTCGGTCCGGGTTTCGATCGACTCCGACCTGCGCCGAAGCGCGAGTGGGACCGGGTCGGCCCCGCCGGGCTCAAGCCGAGGCCCGGCCCGGCCCGACCCGGCTCAGCCCAGTTCGAGCAGCAGGTCCCCCGCCTCGACCGAGGACACCTGCCCGATCGCGAGCCGGGCCACCGTGCCCGCGCTCTGCGCCGTGATCGACGCCTCCATCTTCATCGCCTCGATCGTCGCCACCGTGCCGCCGGCCTCGACCTCGTCGCCCACGGCCACCTGGAGGGTGACCACGCCACTGAACGGCGCGGCCACGTGCTTCGGGTTCTCCGGGTTGGCCCGCTCGCTCTCCGGACGCGCCGGCTTGACCGAGCGGTCGCGCACCGAGAGCACCCGGGGCTGGCCGTTCATCCGGCAGTACACGGTGCGGAAGCCGCGCTCGTCGGCCTCGCCGACCGCCTCGACCGCGAGGTAGAGCGACACCCCCGTGGCCAACTTGATGGCCAGTTCCTCGCCCTGGACCAGGCCGTACAGGAACGGCACGGTCGGCACCGCGGAGACGTCGCCGTACAACCGCTCGGCCTCGTCGTAGTCCCGAGCCGGCCCGGGGAACAGCAGCCGGTTGAGCGTCTCGCGCAGCCGGTCGCCGTCCAGCGCGGCGTCCTGCTCCGGGGTCAGCTCCACCGTGCGGGTCGAGCTTGCCGTGCGGCCCGCGAGGGCACGGGTGCGGAACGGCTCCGGCCAGCCGCCGGGCGGGGTGCCCAGCTCGCCCTGGAGGAAGCCGATCACCGAGTCGGGCACGTCGAACGCGCCCGGGTCGGCCTCGAACTTGGCCGGGTCCGCGCCCACCGCGCTCAGGTGCAGGGCCAGGTCGCCGACCACCTTGCTGGACGGGGTGACCTTGACGATGTTGCCGAGGATCCGGTTCGAGGCCGCGTAGGCGTCCTCGATGTCCTCGAACTTGTGGCCCAGGCCCAGCGCGATCGCCTGCTGACGCAGGTTGGACAGCTGGCCACCGGGGATCTCGTGCCGGTACACCCGCCCGGTCGGCGCGGGCAGCCCCGACTCGAACGGCGCGTACGCCTCGCGCACCGCGGCCCAGTAGGGCTCCAGGGCGCACAGCGCGTCCAGGGACAGGCCGGTGGCCCGCTCGGTGTAGTCGGTCGCGGCCACGATCGCGGACAGCGGCGGCTGGCTGGTGGTACCGGCCAGCGCGGCCGCGGCGCCGTCGATCGCGTCCACCCCGGCCTCGACCGCGGCCAGGTAGGTGGCGAGCTGCCCGCCCGCGGTGTCGTGCGTGTGCAGGTGTACCGGCAGGTCGAAGCGCTCGCGCAGCGCGCCGATCAGGGTCCGGGCGGCGGGCGCGCGGAGCAGGCCGGCCATGTCCTTGACGCACAGCACGTGTACGCCGGCCTCGACCAGCTGCTCGGCGAGCCGCAGGTAGTAGTCCAGCGTGTACAGCTTCTCGCCCGGGTTGGACAGGTCGCTCGTGTAGCAGAGCGTGCCCTCGGCGATCGCGTGCGTGCCCAGGGTGGCCTCGATCGCCGGTCGCATCGCCTCGACGTCGTTGAGCGCGTCGAAGATGCGGAAGATGTCGATGCCGGTGCGGGCCGCCTCCTCGACGAACTTCACGCACACCTTGTCCGGGTACGGCGTGTAGCCGACGGTGTTGCGTCCGCGCAGCAACATCTGGATGTTGAGGTTGGGCATGCCCTCGCGCAGCGCCGCGAGCCGCTGCCACGGGTCCTCCTTGAGGAAGCGCAGCGCGACGTCGTAGGTCGCCCCACCCCACGCCTCGACGCTCAGCAACTCCGGCGTCAGGCGCGCCACATAGGGCGCCGCGGCGGCGAGGTCGTAGGTGCGGACCCGGGTCGCGAGCAGCGACTGGTGCGCGTCGCGGAAGGTGGTGTCGGTGACCGCGAGCGCGCTCTGCTCGCGCAGCGCCCGGGCGAAACCGGCCGCGCCCAGCTCCAGGAGCCGGTCCCGGCTGCCCGAGGGCAGCTCGCCGGCGGGCAGTTCGGGGAACTTGGTGTGCGGCACCGCGATGCTCGGCGTCGGACCGTACGGGCGGTTGACCGTGACGTCGGCCAGGTAGGCGAGCAGGCGGGTGCCGCGGTCGGCGCCGGGGCGCGAGCGCACCAGCTCGGGGTGCTCGTCGATGAACGAGGTGGTGATCCGTCCGTCGCGGAAGGCCGGGTCGTCCAACACGGCCTGCAGGAACGGGATGTTCGTGGCCACGCCGCGGATGCGGAACTCGGCCACCGCGCGCCGGGCCCGGTTGACCGCGTCGCCGAAGGTCCGGCCCCGGCAGGTCAGCTTGACCAGCATCGAGTCGAAGTAGGGCAACACTTCGGCGCCGGTGTAGGTGCCGCCGTCGAGCCGCACGCCCGCGCCACCCGGCGAGCGGTAGGCGGACACCGTGCCGGTGTCGGGGCGGAAGTCGGCCGAGGGGTCCTCGGTGGTGATCCGGCACTGCAACGCGGCGCCCTGGATCCGGATCTCGCTCTGCACCAGGCCGAGGTCGGTCAGGCTCGCGCCGGCGGCGACGCGCAGCTGGGCCTGGACCAGGTCGATGCCGGTGATCTCCTCGGTGACCGTGTGCTCGACCTGGATGCGCGGGTTCATCTCGATGAACACGTAGCGACCGCGCTCGTCGAGCAGGAACTCCACGGTGCCCGCGTTGCGGTAGCCCACGGCCTCGGCGAAGCGCACCGCGTCGGCGCAGATCCGGTCGCGCAGTTCGGGGTCGAGGTTGGGCGCAGGGGCGATCTCGACAACCTTCTGGTGCCGTCGCTGCATCGAGCAGTCGCGCTCGTACAGGTGCACCACGCCGCCGTCGGCGCCGGCCAGGATCTGTACCTCGATGTGGCGTGGGCGGATGACGGCCTCTTCGAGGAAGACCGTCGGGTCGCCGAACGCGGTCTGCGCCTCGCGCATCGCGGTCTCGATCGAGGAGCGCAGGTCCTCGCGCCGGTCCACCTTGCGCAGCCCGCGCCCGCCACCGCCGGCGGCGGCCTTGACGAAGATCGGGAAGCCGATCTCGTCGGCCGCGGCCACCAACGCGTCCACGTCGTCCTGCGGCGGCGCGGTGTGCAGGGTGGGCAGCCCGGCGCCCTTGGCCGCCTCCAGCGCGCGCACCTTGTTGCCCGCGAGCGAGAGCACCGCGGCCGAGGGGCCGACGAAGGTGATCCCGTTGGCCTCGCACGCCTCGGCGAGCAGCGGGTTCTCGGACAGGAAGCCGTAGCCGGGGTAGATCGCGTCGGCGCCGCACGCGATCGCCGCGCCGACGATGGTGTCCACGTCGAGGTAGGCGCGCAGCGGGTGTCCGCGCTCGCCGATCTCGTAGCTCTCGTCCGCCTTCTGCCGATGCAGGGAGTGACGGTCCTCGTACGCGTAGACGGCGACCGTGGTGATGTCGAGCTCGGTGGCGGCGCGCAGGGCGCGTACGGCGATTTCGCCGCGGTTGGCCACCAACAGCTTACGGATCACGAGCTGCGTACCTCCTTGCCCGGGGTGTCCGGGTGCGGGGGAAATCGGACGGGTACCTCGAGACGACGAAGTGCCGGGCCCTGGGTGGAGTCTCGGCAACGGGTCGAACCCTGCGTGACTTTAGGACACGTGTGCAGGTGCCCCGCAGGCCCGGTCCACATGCCGGGCACGGCGGGCGGACCGGGATTCCGTGTCCCACCTGGGGATATCGGGTTCATCGGGGCGGGTGTGACCTTGCTCGCAGCCCGCATCGCGAGACATTTCGACCCGAACGGCGGGGGCGGGCGGGCGTGTCGGCGTGGGCCCGGTCGCGGCTCGGTCGCGGCCCGATCGCACCGTCGGCCGGGACATGGCGGATCAAATGTCGGATCATGCGGGAGGCCGGGGACGACCCGGGAGTCGAGCCGGGGACGACCCGGGAAACGGGAACGGGGAACGCCGTGAGGGTTCGGATGGGCGTGGCGGTCGTGGTCGCGGCCGTCGTGCTGCCGCTGGCCGGGTGCGACGACGGCGACGGGGGCGGTACGAAGGCGGCCGGGGACAAGGGCGCGAGTCCGGTCGCGAGCGGCGGCACCGGTGCGAGCGGCGACCTGCGGGCGGTGGACGCGTGCTCGATCCTGACCGCCGACCAGGTCTCGCAGGCGCTGGCACTGCCGGGCCTGAAGGCCGCGCAGAATCCGCTGGGCTGCGACTACGCGGCGGCCGACGGCACCCCGGTGGTCAGCACGATCGCCACGCGCTCCAAGGCGGGCGGGGTGGACAAGGCGCTGGAGGCATACCTGGGCACGCTGGGCGACGCGCGCACCGAGAAGGTGGCGGGGGTGGGCGACGCGGCGGTCTACGTGCAGCCCGACACCATCGGCGGCGTACTGGTCGTCGCGGCCCGGCGAGGCGACGAGACGGCGGTGTTCTCGCTGAACGCGGGCGGCGGCGACCCGCCGCCGAGCAAGGAGCAGTTGGTGTCGCTGGCGAGGCTGGCGGTGGCGAAGATGTGAGGGAAGGGGCTGAGGAGGCCGACCCGCCGACCGTTGCGCTGTGATCACGATCGTGCGCGTACAGTCACCCATCGTTCGATGGTACGGGTTGCGGGCGGTCCGGGGAACGACGGCGAATCGTCATATCGTGTACGGATATTGACCCTCCGTCATCTTCGCGCCGGCTTCGCGGGCCGGTGGGTTCGCCCGGGCCCTCATACCCCGTGCGGAGGGACCAATGTCACGACTGATTCCGGCGTCGACGAGCACATGATGGGCAGGGGAGTTGTATGACCCTGGCGCGATGAGGGATGGGCCGGGCAGACGGCGCCGACGGGTACTTACCCTTCACGCTCTTCATGCCCTTCGTGCCCTTCATGCCTTTCGTGTCCCTCGTACCCTCCGTACCCTTCGATCCGGGAGCGACGACGTGAGTGATCTGCTGACCACCCCCGGCCCGCGGCTGGACCGCTTCGAGCGCGACGCCGTGCCGTTCCTGGAGCCGCTCTACCCGGCCGCGTTGCGGATGACCCGCAATGCTTCCGATGCCGAGGACCTGGTCCAGGAGACGTTCACCAAGGCGTACGCGTCCTTCCATCAGTTCCGCGACGGCACCAATCTCAAGGCTTGGCTGTATCGGATCCTCACCAACACCTTCATCACCTCCTACCGCAGAAAGCAGCGGCAGCCGGTGGTGTCGACCACGCAGGAGATCGAGGACTGGCAGCTGTACCGGGCCGCCTCGCACGAGTCGACGGGGTTGCGTTCGGCGGAGCTGGAGGCGCTGGACCACCTGCCTGACTCGGACGTGGTGGCCGCGTTGCGGGCGCTGCCCGAGGAGTTCCGGGTGACGGTGTACCTCGCGGACGTCGAGGGCTTTCCGTACAAGGAGATCGCCGCGTTCACGAAGGTGCCGCTGGGCACGGTGATGTCGCGCCTGCACCGGGGGCGGCGGCGGTTGCGCGAGGCGTTGGCGGACTACGCGCGCGAGCGTGGGTTCGTCGTCGCGGCGTAGTCCGCCCCTGTGGGCCCGGTCCGTGCCGATGTGGCTACAGGTGGCCGGTGTGGCTACAGGTGCTTGAGGATCTCCGGCAGCAGGTCGTGGTACGTGTTGCCCTTGGCGGCCCGGCCGATCGCGGTGGCCTGCCAGCCGTCGGCCACGCGGGCCAGCTTGACCATGATCTGCGCGTCGTGGCCGCCGTGTTCGGACAGTTCGTAGCGCACGATCTCGCTGTCGTCGTGCTCGTCGACGAGCCGGCAGTAGGCGTTGGCGACTCGCGAGAAGGCGTGGCTGGAGTCGGCGCTGACCGTGAAGACCAGTGCCGTCACGCGCGGCGACAGCGCGGCGAGGTCGACGATGATCGACTCGTCGTCGCCGTCGCCCGCGCCGGTGGTGTTGTCGCCGGTGTGCGTGACGGCGCCGTCCTTGGAGACCAACTGCCGCGGCCACACCGTGTCGACGAGGTGGTGGTCGGCGTCGAACAGCAGGCAGGACGCGTCGAGGTCGACGCCGGTGAGCGCCTGCAGACCCGGGCGCAGCCCCTTGTGCTTGACCGCGTCCCAGCCCAGCCCCATCCGGACCCGCGCGGCCGAACCGGCCTCGCCCTTGCCGATGGTGACGCTCTCCCCCTGTGCGAGAACGACCGTCATCGCAAACTCCCCTCTACGGTGGTTCCCCGATTGCGCCGGCCCGTCCCGAGACGGGCCGCGTCTGGCTGGAGAGCATCCTAGGGCGAGTGGATCAGTCCGGCGGCGCGAGTGTGTCGTTAGCTCCGAGTCGAGGGATATCCGGTATGGGTCGGCCAAGGGTCGGTCAGGCCGTGCTGCCCGGTCGGGGCGTGCTGGACGTGGTGCCACGGTCGGGGATCTCGATCACCTCGGCAGCGGGCGGCGCGGTCACCTTCACCGGGACGTCGAAGTCGCCGTAGCTGATCGAGCCGCTGCTCTTGTTGCCCTTGCCGCCCTTGGACACGATCAGCACCGGGTAGGGCTTGCCGCCCTGGGCCTCGATGTAGACCTTGCCGTCGTCGCGTCCGGGCGGGCCGGTGAGCGGGATCATCCGCCGGTTGTTGATCGTCTCGATGGGCAGCTTGACGCCGTCCTCGGGGAAATCCTTGAGCGCCGCGCCCGGGTCGGCCACGGTGGTGATGTTGCGCACTCCGCGCAGCTTCTCGCTGTTGGCGTCGCCCTTGAGCCACTTCCCGGCGAGCAGCTTGGCGGCGAGTTCGCCGTCCACCGTGCCGACCAGCGAGCGGTACGCCTGTTCGTCGCCCCGGACGTACATGGCGTCGCCGATCCGACGCACCTCCAGGCGTACGTCGTTCTGCTCGATGGTGCCCTGGAAGTCCTCGCTGCCGCGGTCCACCTTGAGGTCCAGCTTGATCGCCTTGCCGTCGGAGACGATGTCCGCGACGACGTGCACGGTCTTGATGTTGGCGGCCGACTGCTTGGCGCGGCGCGCGAGTTCGCCGACGTCCAGGTCCTCGTTGCGCACGGTCTCGTCGAGCCCGGACGAGGCGCTGTCGGTGACCGGCGCGGTCGGCGTGCTCTTCTCGATGGTGGACAGGGGACTCGACTCGCTGCCACAAGCACTCAACGCCGCGAGCGATATGCACACCGCCACCACGGCCCCGACCCGGTGTCTCCCCACACGATTGCGACGCACACCCACTCCTAGCTCCACCGAACGAACCCCACCCGACAACCTTGCCCCTCTGACGCCCCACTCCGCGTTCAGGTTCCCCACCCGTCACGCCAGGGCCCGCGCCGGAACCTGTCGTGGGGGAACCCCTTGCGTCCACACGACACCGACACCGGCACCGTCTCCGACTCGGGAGGGGTGGTCACCGGGGGAACACGCGGCGTGGCACGGGCCGATCACGGTGAGCGGCCGGTGTCCCGAGAGTGTCCGGGTGTCCCGTCCCGGCAAAGGTCACCCAGCAGGCGTCGCGACGTGTGGGCCGGAGGGGCGGCGCGGTCGCCGCGACCGGGGGTCATGCGATACCTCGCGGGTCGCGCGTCGTCACCCGAAAGCGTGGATCGGCGCGGGTGACGTACGAACGTGGCGATGCGGGACTCCGAGGTGGGGCTTCCCGACGAGGCGGGTCTGTTGCCCGGCGGAGGAGCGGCCGGGGGTAAGGGGTCGGGTCGGGTCGGGTCCGCCGGATTGCCTGCCCAAGGGGTCGGGTGTTTCCGGCGGGCGTTGCGCCTTGGCGTGCGGGTGGCCGGTGCGGGGCGGGTCAGAGTCGGTGGTGGGCCGCCGCCGGCGTGCGGGGCTTCGAGACTCCGGGGCCCGACGAGACGGGGGCGTTGGTCGGCGGAAAAGCGGCCGGCAGCGGCGGGCAGGGTGAGGGGTCGAGTCGAGTCCGCCGGGGAGCGTTCACAAGGGGGTTGGGGTGGTGTTTTCGTGGTGCGCTGGGCGCGTGGGTGACGGACGGTTCACGAACCCGGACGGCGCGGGGTTCCGCAATCTCGGCGCGAGAGAAAACCCAGGTCAGCAGGAAAAGCAGCTGCTTGGAGGGCCTCGGGATCCGGTTACGGCCTCCACTGGGCACTTTCGGTTTCCTCAACGGCCTCTGTGAGGTCGCAGCATACGAAGCTGACTGCCACTGCACAGTTTCGGTCTCGACACCGGCATTGAGGGCGTCGGAGCACACGAAACCGGCACTCGACGCCCGACTTCGCCCGCCGAGCACGCAAAACCGCAGGTCACCGAAACCTCGAAGCCCACAACCACCCACCGAGATCCGGTTCCGAACCCCCAACCCTCCCGCAAACGCCCCTCGAAACCCCCCGACCCACTCGGGAAGGCTCCTCGACGGACCAACTCGACCCCTCACCCTGCCCGCCGCTGCCGGCCGCTTTTCCGCCGACCAACGCCCCCGTCTCGTCGGGCCCCGGAGTCTCGAAGCCCCGCACGCCGGCGGCGGCCCACCCGGCGACTCCGACCCGCCCCGCACCGCACCGCCCCGCACCGGCGCCACCCGCCAAAGCGCAACGCCCGCCGGAAACTCGGAAAGGCATCCGGCAACACCGCGCGCAGCAACGGCGTGCCCCGCTTCCCGGATACCGACCACCGCGCCGCCACGGTCGGGATTCGGGTGGCCGCCGGCGCCGGCGCTCTGGTGCCGGCAAGCGCGCAACGCGGGCCGAACGGGCGGGGATTGCTCGTTGTTGGGGTTCTGGCGCGTAGCATCGGTGGGTTGATCGGCCGGGGTTGTGGAGGGTGCTGCGTGTCTCTTGTCGTGTCTGCCGACGGGGTTGGGACGGATCGTGGGGATGCGGTTGTCGTCGGTGGGGACGCGATGTCGCGGGAGGGGTTGTTCGGGGCGGCTCGGGCGTTGGCGGGGCGGATTGCCGGGGCGCCGGCCGTGGCGGTGCGGGCCGATGCCTCGTTGGGGACGGTGATCGCCACGCTGGGTGGGTTGCTGGCCGGGGTGCCGGTGGTGCCGGTGCCGCCGGATTCGGGGCCGTTGGAGCGGGCGCACATCCTGTCGGACTCGGGGGCCGTGCTGCTGTTGGCGCCGGGGGCGTGGACGGATACCGGACTGCCCACGATGGAGGTCGACCCCGCCGCTCGGTCGGCCGGCACGCTGCCGGAGCCGGGTCCGGATGCGACCGCGCTGATCCTGTACACCAGTGGCACCACCGGCCCGCCGAAGGGTGTGTTGATCTCGCACGCGGCGATTGCGGCCGGGCTGGACGGGGCGATCGAGGCGTGGGACTGGACGGCGGACGACGTGCTCGTGCACGGGCTGCCGCTGTTTCATGTGCATGGGCTCGTGTTGGGCGTGCTCGGGGCGCTGCGGACCGGGTCGCGGCTTGTGCATACGGGGCGGCCCACCCCGGCGGGCTACGCGGCGGCCGGGGGCAGTCTGTACTTCGGCGTGCCGACCGTGTGGTCGCGGATCGCGCAGGACCCGGACGCGGCGCGGGCGCTGGCCGGCGCGCGACTGCTGGTGTCGGGGAGTGCGCCGCTGCCGGTGCCGGTGTTCGAGCGTGTCGCCGAACTCACCGGACACCGGCCGGTCGAGCGGTACGGCATGACCGAGACGCTGATCACGCTCAGCACCCGGGCCGACGGCGAACGCCGGCCCGGATCCGTCGGGTGGCCGATCGCGGGTGTGCGGACGCGGCTGGTCGGCGAGGACGGGTCGCCGTGTGCGCATGACGGCGAGACCGTGGGCGAGTTGCAGGTCGACTCGCCGACGTTGTTCCAGGGATACCTGAATCGCCCCGAGGCCACCGCCGCGACGCTCACCACCGACGGCTGGTTCCGCACCGGCGACGTGGCGGTGATCGACGCCGACGGCCGGCATCGGATCGTCGGCCGGGCGAGTACGGACCTGATCAAGACCGGCGGCTACCGAGTCGGCGCGGGCGAGGTCGAGGGCGCGCTCCTGGCCCACCCGGCGGTCCACGAGGCGGCCGTGATCGGCGCCCCGCATGCCGATCTCGGCCAGGAGATCGTCGCGTTCGTGGTCCTGGCACCGGGTGGCGAGGTGACGGAGCGCCAACTCATCGACCACGTAGCGGCCGGGCTGTCGGTGCACAAGCGCCCCCGCCGCGTCCGGTTCGTCACCGACCTCCCGCGCAACGCGATGGGCAAGGTCCAGAAGAAGCTGCTGGCCGACTGAGGATCCCGGCCGGGGTCCACGAGACCGGTCCCCTGTGCGAGATCCACCAGCCACACTCGTGGTGCGGCCAGTGGCCGCCGAGTTCGAGCGCGACGGCAAGGCCGGATCCGCGCTCGATGCGGCGAGGCAGCCGGATCGCGTCGACCTCGCACAGTAGCCGCAGCCCTTCCCTTCCCGGACTACTGGGCGGCCCACCCGCAGTACCGGCGGGAGAATTGGCTCCGGATGCCCGGCTGACCGGAGCACCCTCCACCTCCATGGAACCCGAGCACTACACCACCGACCGCGAACGGCTCGCCGCCTTGCTGCGACGACTTCGCTTGGCTGCCGGCCTCATCGGAGCCCAAGTCGCTGCGGACACCGGCATGTCCCAGCCGAAGATCAGCAAGTGGGAGACGGGCAAACTCCTGCCGTCGGGGGGGAGACATCGACGCCGTCCTCGATCTGTACGGAGCGAACCCCGAGGACCGGGCGGTCGTTGCCGATCCGGTCGGTCGGCTGCACACGCATGTCGAGACCAACCGAACGCACCTGCGTCGCGGGGCGGCGCACCGACAAACACAGATCCGTCGCATCGAAGCCGAGGCACGTGAGCTGAAGTACTTCTCACCGGTCGTCGTGCCCGGCCTGCTCCAGACCACCGAATACACGAGGAGACTCTTCGCGCTCACACTGTCGGGGGGGGGGGGGGGGCGCGGCGGCGGCCCCCCCCCCCCGCACCAACCCCCGCCGAACCCACCAAACCCCCCGGGACGAAGACCGAAACAAACAACCCCGGG